>CAJLLK010000001.1 GCA_905207515.1 uncultured Christensenella sp.
CTTTCATTTTGTCATTCTGAGCCAGCCGTCAGGCTGTGTCGAAGAATCTCGGCGGCAGTTCAACATGTCAAGAGAAATCTCAAGAAATTGGTTGTAAAAAGTTGATTTCGCTTGCAAAAGCTGATTTTTTTTGTTATATTAATCATAATAAAACAAAAGGAGTGATAAATGAAAAAAGTTCTTTACACAATCTTGTCAATTTTGTCAATTGTTTACATCGCTTTTTTGGCGGTCAATGTTGTCAAAACGCAAACCGACTGGAACCCTGATTTTGGTGGCTTTGAACCATGGTTTAACGCCATCGTAAACTTCGGCGGCATCGCAATCATTTTCTGCTTTGCGCTAGTCAATTTTGCCGGAAGTCCACTCAAAACAGTGTTCTTCATTTTGTTGATTTTGGCGATTGTGGCTTATATAATTGTTTTGTGCGTTCCTGATTTCTTCTATGACTTGTTTAATCCTGCTCAATCAGATGCCATGAGTTATGCACTTAGAATTTAAGGCTAAAAGTGGAAAAATTTCTTATTGTTGACGGAAATAGTTTGGCAAATAGGGCATTTTACGCAATGCCTTATTTATCTAATCGCGAAAAACAACCATCGGGCGCGGTTTTTGGCTTTGCAAATTTGCTCGTGAAACTTGTTGTGGAACAAAAGCCGAATTATATCGCGGTCGCTTTTGACCACGCGAGAAAGACTTTTAGAAACGAGTTATATGATGGTTATAAGGCGAAAAGAAAAGAAACTCCGCCAGATTTGCTGTCGCAATTTCCTGTTATCAAAGAAATGCTTCAGACCATGGGTATAAAAATTTTTGAAGTGTCAGGCATTGAAGCGGATGACATCATCGGAACTCTTTCAAAACATTCTGGGCTGGAAAATACTTTGGTTTCGGGCGATAGAGATTTGTTGCAACTCATCGACGACCACACTTCGGTTTGGCTGACCAAAAAAGGCGTTACCGAAATTGAAAAGTTTGACGCTGCGGCGCTTTTTCAAAAATATCAACTCGCTCCAAAAGGCATCATTGACCTGAAAGCTTTGATGGGCGACACATCGGACAACATTCCGGGCGTTATGGGCGTGGGCGAAAAAACTGCACTTTCGCTTCTTAATGAATATAAAGACCTGGACGGCGTCTATGCCAACGTTGAAAATGTCAAAGGAAAGCTGAAAGACAAGTTGATTGAAAGCAAAGAAATGGCTTACATTTCTCAAAAACTCGCCACAATCAAAACCGATTGTGAGATTGACTTTGTTTTAAATGATTGCAAATATGACTTTCCGTTTTCGCAAAAGGTCAGAGATTTTTTTGAAGCGTGGGATTTCAGAAGTTTGACAAATCGAAAAGACCTTTTTGCTGAAGGTGTCAAATCAAACAAAATTGAGGTCAAAAAGTCAACTTTTCAAAGCTTGGAAGAAGTTGAAAATTTTGCAAAAACGGTCAAAAATTGTTTTTGTTATGACCTGAACAATCTGGAATTTTCTTGCGGCGGGAAAGAAGTTTTTTGCGTGAAAAAAGAATTGGACTTGTTTTCTGTCAATCTTGACACGGCAGATGTTTTGAAGATTTTCAAGCCAATTTTTGAAGATAAAAACATTTTAAAAATCACAAACAATGCCAAAGATGACATCAAAATTTTGAAAAAATATGACATTTCACTTGAAAACTTTTTTGACATTGAAATCGCTAGATATGTTTTGTTTGCTGGGCTTCCGAAATTGCCGCAAGCACAGGTCGGCGAATTTTTTGAACTGAAACAAGAACTTGAAAAGCAGATTTTTCAAGAAAAAGTTGACAAAATTTTTTATGATATAGAACTTCCACTTGTCTACGTTTTGGCGGACATGGAACAAGAAGGCTTTAAAGTTGATGAAGAGACTTTAAACAGTTTGGCTGTCAAATTTAATGGCGAACTGCAAGTTTTGACCGACAAAATTTATCAACTTGCAGGTGAAACTTTCAACATCAATTCGCCGAAACAGGTGGCTTACATTTTGTTTGACAAGCTTGGGCTCAAATCTTTCAACAACAAAAAGCATTCCACAAACTTTTCCATTCTTGACGACATAAGGTGGCAGCATGAAATTGTTGACCTTATCATTGAACATCGAAAAATGAGCAAGCTTGTTTCGACATATATCAATGTTTATCAAAATATTTGCCAAAAAAATGGGCCAGTTATTCACACTGTTTTCAATCAAACGTTGACTTCAACTGGCAGGCTGTCAAGTTCGGAACCAAACATGCAGAACATTCCGACGCGAAACGAAGAAGGCAGGGCGCTGCGCACGATTTTTATTTCAAAATATTCAAACGGAAAAATCATTTCTGCGGACTATAACCAAATTGAACTCAGACTTTTGGCGGAACTTTCTCACGAAGAAAGCATGCTTGATGCTTACAAACACGGTGTGGACATTCACACAAAAACGGCAAGCGAGATTTTCAAAGTGCCGGTGGAAGAAGTCACGTCATCGCAGAGAAGAGATGCAAAGGCGGTGAATTTTGGCATTATTTATGGCATAAGCGACTATGGTCTTTCGCAAAACATCAAAACTTCAAAGGTCAAGGCGAAGCAATATATCGAAAATTATTTCGACAGATATCCAAAAATCAAAGAATTTATGGACAAAAATGTCGCCTTTGCATATGAGAATGGCTATATAAGGTCTTATTTTGGCAGAATTAGACATATTCCTGAAATCAAATCTTCAAATTTCAATGTCAGAAAATTCGGCGAGCGTGTCGCAATGAACATGCCTTTGCAGGGGACGGCTTCAGACATCATCAAAATCGCCATGGTTGAGATGTATAAAAAACTTAAAACTTTCAAAAGCCACATCATTTTGCAAATTCATGACGAACTTATTGTTGACGCGCCAGCTGAAGAAGTTGAACTTGTCAAAAAAACGCTTAAAGAAACCATGGAAAATGTCTGCGATTTTCAAGTTGGCTTGCCTGTTTCGGTTTCCAGTGGAAACAATTTGTTTGAATGCAAATAATTTTTGAATTTTTGTTTGACTTTGTTTTCTTTAAAAGTTAAAATGATAATGGTGATGTAATGCAATATTCAAGAAAGATGTGTCTAGACTATGGCAAAGCGAGAATTGGAGTGGCTTTTTCAGATTTGTCGTCCACAATCGCAACCGCTGACCACATTTACAAAACGCGTTCAAGGGCGCAAGACCTGCAATATTTTTCAGATTTGATACAAACTAAAAATGTTGATTTGGTTGTCTTTGGCTTGCCGCTGAATGCTGACGGAACAGAAAGCGAAATGTGTTTGGTGGTCAAAGATTTTGCAACTGAACTTCAAAACAAAACAAATGTGGAAATTGCCTTTCAAGATGAGAGATACACATCGTTTGAAGCGGAAGAATATTTGAAAGAAGCCGGCATCAAGTGGGAAAAACGAAAAGAGCTTTTAGATAAAGTTTCTGCACAGATTATATTGCAAAATTATCTTGATGAAAATCAAAAAGGAGTTAAAAATGGATAAGAAAAAAATTCAACAGGTTGAAGAAGTTTCAAAAAAGGTGGAAGAAGAAGCTGCTCAAATGGACATTTTGGATGTTCTTTTGGACGAAAACAACAAAGAACCAATCGTTTTGATGGATGACAAAGGCAAAAAATTGTCTTTCGAACAGATTGCTGTCATTCCTTACAACAACAAAATTTATTGCGTTTTGAAGCCAATCGACAAAATTGAAAACGTTCAAGATGACGAAGCAATCGTTTTCTACGTTGATGAAAAAGAAGGCAGAGAACCTGTTTTGATGGTTGAAACTGACGAAAAAACTGCCATCAATGTGTTTGACGAATATTACAACTTGCTCGACCAGGCAGAAGGAAAAGGGAAAAAAGGCAAAAAATAATTTTTGTTGCATAAAATCGCTGAATATAGGCAAAATATTATTAACAAGGAGTGATCCTTGAATAAGGGAGGTAAACTATGTTCGGTAGAAAAAAGGCAACAGACAAGGCTAACGGCAAAAGTTCTTGCATGGAAGCTGCTAAAGAAAACACTTCTTCTAGCAAGCAAGCAAAAACTTCTGGTGCTAAAAAATCTAGCACAAAGTCTTGCAAATAGTTAAACCTGACCAATAAAAAACTCACCTTTTCGGTGGGCTTTTTATTTTTTTTGCAAAAAATCTTTCCAATCGTTTGGATAAGGAATTTCAAGCTCAACAAGTTTGCCTGTTTTGAAGTGTTGAAATCTGATTTTTTTCAAAACCAAAAATGTGTGAGCTAAAGTGCTTTTGCCGTAAAGCTTGTCGCCAAGAAGCGGATGCCCAATCGACGACAAATGAACTCTGATTTGATGCGTTCTGCCGGTTTCAAGTGTTAGACTCAAAAGCGAAAGATTGTCGAAGATTTTCAAAACTTTCACATGTGTTATGGCTGGCTTTCCAAGCGGCGAAACAACGCGTTTCATGACATTAATTCCGTTTTCAATTTTTGTCAAAATTGGTTTGTCGATTGCAAATTTGTGCGTTTCAAAAGTGCCGTGGCAAATGGCGTGATATTCTTTTTCAAGAGAAATGTTGTTGCATGACAACACATTTTTTGCGACCACAACAAGCCCTGCAGTGTCTTTGTCAAGGCGATTTAAAATTCTCAGCACAAAATTTTGGTCTTTTGGCTGCATATAGGCGCAAATTTGTCCGCCCAAGTTTTCGTGATAGTGCGAACGACTCGGCATGCAGGCAATTCCATGCGGTTTGTTCACAATCAAAAAGTCGTCATCTTCAAAAACAATGTCAAGCTTTCCAGAAGAGGCTGGAATTTTGGTTTTCGGCTGGCAAGAATTGCTGATTTGCAAGATGTCGTTGTTTGAAAGGCGAGTTCTGAGCGTGACGGGTTGATCATTCAGCAAAATTCCGTCAGAGTTTTTGCGCAAATTTTTGATGTAGTTTTCAGAATAACCCAAGTTTTTGAGATAAAAATAAACGGTTGTTGGTTTTTCGAGTTTTACAATAAATTTTTCGTAGCTTTTCATTTTAATAATATAACACAAACTATTCACAAAAACAAACGAGAAAAATGCAAAATATGTTTGACTAAAATTTGAAATTGTGTTAAGATAGCTTTAATTAAAAGCGATGATGAAAGACCAGTAGACAGGTTGGAGTTTTTCAGAGAGCCCAGGCAGCTGAAAATGGGCAAACGAGACTTGTTGAATTCACTTTCTAGCTGCACCTTGAAGAGTTTTTGTGTAGGGGTTGCCGCGCGGCAGGCGTAACATGTCCAATGAAGGCACGCGTTTTGCGTGTGAAGTTAGGTGGTACCACGATTTTAAATCGTCCTAATGTTTAGGGCGATTTTTTTAAAGGAGTAAATTATGAAAGAAAAGCTTGAAGAAATTTTGAAAAACGGACTTGCAGAAATTGAAAGCCAGAAAGAACTGAAAGATTTGGACGAAACAAGAGTGAAATATCTTGGCAAAACAGGCCAGCTCACTCAGATTTTGCGTGGCATGAAAGATGTTCCTGCAGAAAGCAGAAGGGAAGTTGGCTCGCTGGCAAATTCTGTCAGAGAAAAACTCGAAACTGCGCTGTCGTCAAAATTTGAAGAGTTGGAACAGGTAAAGCTTGCTCAAGACATGGAAAAAGAAAAAATTGACATCACAGAGCCAAGCAAGGGGACGAAGAGAGGCGCATTGCATCCTTTGACGCGTTTCAACAACAAGTTTATGGAAATTTGTGTTGAAATGGGTTTTACAGTCATTCAAGGGCCTGAAGTTGAAACCGATTATTACAACTTCGAAGCGCTCAACGTTCCAAAAAATCACCCTGCAAGAGACATGCAAGACACATTTTTCATCACCGATAACATTTTGCTAAGGTCGCAGACGTCAAATATGCAGGTCAGAGCTATGGAAAAAATGAAGCCGCCATTCAAAATTGTTTGTCCAGGCAGAGTTTATCGCAACGACAGTGACAGTTCTCACTCTCCAATTTTCAATCAGTTTGAAGCGCTTGTGATTGACGAAAACATCGGGCTGAAAGATTTGATGTTGATGATAAAAGAAATTTTGAAGCGTCTTTTTGGCGAAAATGTCAAAATGAGAGTGCGACCTTCTTATTTTCCATTCACAGAACCTTCAATCGAAATCGACGCAACTTGCCAAATGTGCCAAGGCAAAGGTTGTTCGCTTTGCAAAGGCTCAGGCTTCTCAGAAGTTTTTGGAGCGGGTGTTGTCAATCCAAAAGTTTTGGAAATGTCAGGCATCGACAGCAAAAAATATAGTGGCTTTGCTTTCGGCCCAGGCATTGACAGAAGTGTTATGGTCACAAACAAAATTCCAAACATCAAATATTTGTTCAGAAACGACTTGAGATTTTTGAAACAGATGAGATAGTTTTGATTTTTTGAAAGAACACAATTATTCAATATGTATGTATTATTCATGCATAATACACCAAATATAGCGTAGTATGCAATAAATAAGGAGATTTTTAAGATGAAAGTTTCATATAATTGGTTGAAAGATTTTGTTGACTTAAAAGACTTGAAACCACAAGAAGTTGCTGACAAGCTCACGGTTTCTGGGCTTGAAGTGGAAGAAGTTTTGTTTATGAATGAACATTTGCACGATGTTTATGTGGGCAAAATCACAAAAATTGAAAAACATCCAGAAGCAGATAGGCTTCAAATTTGTCATGTTGATGTTGGTTTCAAACAAGTTCAAATCATCACATCGGCAACAAACGTGTTTGAAGGCGCGGTTGTTCCAGTGGCTTTGGATGGGGCTGACCTTGCAAATGGCGTCAAAATCAAACCGACAAATTTTAGGGGTGTGAAAAGCGAAGGGATGTTTTGTTCTGGCGAAGAACTTGGCATTGACGAAAACTATTTTGAAGGGGCTGGAGTCAATGGCATTCTGATTTTGCCGAAAAATTTTGTTCCTGGCACAAAGATTGAAGATGCACTGATGCTCAATGATGTCGTTTTTGATGTTAATGTCACGCCAAATCGTCCTGACTGCAACAGTGTTGTGGGGATTGCCAGAGAAATTTGCGCGATTTACAACAAACAGTTTAAAGATTTTGATGTTTCTTACAAAACTGTGGGTGGCGATGTCAAAAATTTTGTTGATGTCAAAATTGAGACGGAAAATTGTCCGCGTTATATGGCGGCTTACATCAAAAACATCAAATTGGAACGTTCGCCACTGTGGCTGCGAAGCCGTTTGCACGCTGTTGGAATCAAAACTATCAACACCATGGTCGACATAACCAATTATATTTTGATTGAGCAAGGTCAACCAATGCACGCGTTTGACTATAAATATCTCGACGGAAAGAAAATTGTTGTGCGTCAAGCCAGAGCGGGCGAGAAGATTGCGGTTTTGAACGGTCAGACGTATGACCTTGACAAAGATGTGATGGTGATTGCCGATGCCAAAAAGCCAGTTGTCATTGCGGGTGTGATTGGCGGCGTAAATTCTTGCATCGCTGAAGGAACAACTGAAACAGTTTTTGAATGTGCGGTTTTTGACCTGAAAAGTGTGCGTCTGACAGCAAAAAAATATGGGCTTTCCACAGACAGTTCGGCAAGATATTCGAAAGGTGTCAACATAAATTTGCCAACGCTCGCGTTGAAAAGAGCGCTGCATTTGGTTGACAAATTGGGTTGTGGTGAAATTGTCAGCGGACTTATTGACAGAGTTAATTCTGACAAAAAACTGAACTTTTCTGAAAAGCTGACGGTTTCTTATGACAAAATCTGCAAAATTCTGGGCGTGGAAATTTCCAGAGAAAGAATGTCACAGATTTTAAACGCGTTAGGCATTCAAACGACAATTTCGGGCGATGTTGTCACTTGTGTTCCGCCATGCACCAGAGAAGATATCAAAAATGCAAATGATATCGCTGAAGAGGTTATCAGAATTTATGGCTATGATGTCTACAACAATGTTGAGGGTAGATTGTTTGAAAATTCGACGATCACGGTTGGTCAATTTGAACCTAGACTTGTTATGGAAAACAATTTGAAAAACATTTTGGTCGACAGTGGCTTCTATGAAACGCTGAACTATTCGCTTTATTCGGCTTCAGCGTGCGACAAACTTTTGTTGAAATCCGACGACAAAAGGAGAGACGTCATTAAAATTGCAAATCCAATAAGTGAAGATTTGTCCACCGTCAGAACGGTCATGGCACATGCGCTTTTGCTTGACGTGGCTTACAACTTGTCAGTCGGAAACAAAGATTTGAGATTTTTTGAAGTTGGAAAGATTTATCTGCCAAAGGCACTTCCGCTCAAAGAACTTCCGATTGAAAACAACCGATTGTCGATTGCTGTTTGCGAAAACGGTTATGATTTCTTTATGCTCAAGGGCGTGATTGAAAATTTGCTTTTGGGAACATCTTTGAAATACAAGCTTGTGCGCTCGACAGAACCTTATTTGCACAGCGGCGTGAGCGCAGATATCATTGCGGAAGACGGAACAAAGGTCGGCTGGTTTGGAAAAATTCATAAAACCGTATTGAAGAATTATGACATCAACCAAGATGTTTATTATGCCGAACTTGACACAGATTATCTGTCAAAATTGCCAGAAAAGAAATATGAAACCAAAGAAATTTCGAAGTTTCCTGTGGTTGAAAGAGACTTGGCGATTGTTGTGGATGAAAAAGTTTGCAACGCCGACCTTGAGAATGCTATCAAATCGAGCTGCGGCAAAATTTTCTATGATGTGAACTTGTTTGATGTTTACAGAAGTTCGACTTTGGGCGAAAATAAAAAGAGCATGGCATATAAAATTTTGTTTATGTCAGAAGATAAAACTTTGACGGGCGACGAAATCAATGCGACCATTAAAAAAGTTTTGAAGAGCTTGGAATTTAGATTTGGCGCAAAATTGAGAGAAGTTTAACAAGATGTTGTGTGGTATGCAATGAAAATTGTTGCATAATACACAATATATTGAATATCAGTTTAAAAAGTTGGGAGAAATATGATTTATTTAGACAATGCGGGAACAACAAAAATGTTTGATGAATGTGTCGAAGTTCATCAGCATTTTTCATGTCAACAATTTTTCAATCCGTCTGCGTTGTCGGTTGAATCTTTGGAAGTTTCCAAACAAATTTCTCAGGCTGAACAATTTTTTCTGGCAAAACTCGGTGCAAAAGAAGGAAATGTTTTGTTCACGGGTTGCGCAACCGAAAGCAACAATCTTGCCATCAAAGGCAGTTTGCGAACGGGCGATTATGAATATGTTTTTTCGGCGGGTGAACATCCGTCTGTTTATAATGTTGCCAAAATGCAGGAGCTGAAAGGCGAAAAAGTGCATTTTGTTTCGCTTTTAAACGACGGAACGGCCGACCTTGAAGAGCTTGCCAAGGTTTTGAATGAAAAAACGCGACTGATAAGCATTATGCATGTCAGCAACGAAACTGGTGCGATAAATGACCTTCAAGCCATTTCCAAACTTAAAGACAAACTTTGTCCAAAGGCAATTTTTCATGTTGACGGCGTGCAAGGTTTTATGAAAATTCCACTTTCACTCTCAAAAACGAGTGTTGACCTTTATTCTTTTAGTGCACACAAAATTCATGGGCCAAAGGGTGTCGCTGGACTTTATGTCAAAAACAAAAACGCTTTGAAAGAGCTTTTTCAAGGTGGCGGTCAACAATACGGCTTGCGTTCGGGCACCGAAAATGTCTCTGGAATTATGCAATTTAAAAAGGCGGTGGAGCTTATCAACATCAACAAAAATTTTGACAGAACGACGGCTATAAAAACACTTTTTAACCAAAATTTATACTGCGCTGGCATTAAAATTTTGGATTTTGGTGGTTCGCCATATATTGAAAGCTTGGTTTTTGAAGGCGTGAAAGGCGAAACTATGCTTCACGCGCTCAATCAGGCGGGAGTTATTGTTGGGCTTGGGAGTGCATGCTCTTCGAAAAAGGCCGGGAACAGAATTTTGGAGCAGATTGGTTTGAAAAAAGATGAAATCATTTCGAGCGTAAGGATAAGTTTCAACGCTTATCAAACAGATGAAGAAATCGAAACCGCTGCCAAAATTATCTGCAAAATTTATAAAGAAATTAAGGAAAGGGTGGCTTGATGAAACGTGTTTTGTTGTTGAAGTTTGGTGAACTCTTTTTGAAAGGTCGAAATCGAAAAGAGTTTTTGAAACTTTTGAAATATAACATCATAAAAAAGCTGAAAGGGATTTATTCTAGGCTGGAAGAAACGCAGGGGCGTTTGGTGATTTGTGACTATGATGCCGAAAATGAAGATGAGATAATCTCGCGTTTGCAGACTGTGTTTGGGCTTATCGGAGTGGCTGCGGCGACCGAATTTGACACGAATTTAGAGAGTATTGTTGAAGAAGTCAAGAGCTTAGACTTTCAAAATTTCGAATCGTTTAAAATTGACGTCAAGCGCGCAGACAAAACTTTTCTGCAGACTTCGGTGGAACTCGAAAAATTTTTGGGAAGTGTGGTTTTGGATAATAATCCGAGCCTGAAAGTCGATTTGTATCAGCCTGAAATTGTTGTTCATGTTGAAATTCGCGTGAACAAAAAGACATATGTTTACACCGATCTTTTGCCGTGCGCGGGTGGGTTGCCGCTTGGCAGTGCGGGCAAGGCTTTGCTTTTGCTCTCTGGCGGAATTGACAGCCCAGTCGCTGGCTACATGATGGCAAAACGCGGACTGAAACTTGAAGCTGTTCATTTTCACTCTTATCCATACACAAGCGTTCAGGCGAAAGAAAAGGTTGTGGAACTTGCAAAAAAATTGGCGATTTATTGCGACGAAATCAAATTGCATGTGGTGTCGTTTACAGAAATTCAGGAGCAAATCCACAAAAATTGTGACCCAGATTATATGATAACCATCATGCGCAGGCTGATGATGAGAATCGCGGAGAAGTTGTGTGTCAAAAATGACTTGGGTGCAATCATCACGGGCGAAAGCTTGGGGCAGGTGGCGAGCCAAACAATGCAAAGCATGAATGTGACAAATTCTGTTGTGTCGCTGCCTGTGTTTAGACCGGTTATCGCTTTTGACAAAGAAGACATTATGGACGTGGCAAGAAAAATCAAAACTTACGACATTTCGATTTTGCCTTACGAAGATTGTTGCACTGTTTTTCTGCCGAAAAATCCTGTGATAAAACCGACCGTCAAGCGGGCGGAATATCAAGAAAAATTTTTGGATGTCGACCGCCTTGTTGAGCAGGCGCTTGAAAGTGAAGAGATTATTGAAATCAAAAACGAATTTTAAGAAAAATGGCATATCTTGTTGATATGTCTTTTTTTATGAGTTAAGATATGAAAGTTTTCTGTTTGCTGTTGACCTGCCTTGACAGGTGCAGTTGTATGTTGGCTTTCGGGCGGGTTATGCATAGTCATTTATATTTATAAATTTGATTTTTATATTTTTGCATAAAACAAAATTTTTATAAAAAATGAGTGAATAAATATGCAAAAATCGCTTGCATATTTATAAATTTTAATGTATAATAATCAAAAATGCATGAATATTCATAAATTTATATTTATGCATAAACGCTACATCTCCATATTTTAGGCACTTGTAGCGATTTTCAAAAAAGAGGAGTTTTGAAATGGCAAGAAGTTCTAGACAATCAAAAATTTTGGAATTGATTTCAACAAAAGAGATTGAAACACAAGACGAATTGGCTCGTGAGCTCAAAAATGCCAACTTTGAAATCACCCAGGCCACTATCTCCCGTGACATCAAAGAGCTTGGTTTGACCAAAATTTTGAGCAGCTCTGGAAAATATAAATACGCCATTTTGGGCTCAGAACAACAAGTGGTTTCAAACAAATACATAACCATTTTTAAGGAAAGTGTCATTTCGGCAAAATCGGCGCTCAACTTGACGGTTGTGAAAACGATTAAGGGAATGGGACCAAGTGTTTGTTCGTTTATAGACAAGCTCAATCTGACCGAACTTATGGGCGCAACTTATGGCGACGACACTGTTTTGCTTGTTTTTCCTTCCACAACTTTTGCAAGTGAAGCTGTTGTCACTTTGAACGAAATGATGATGTAATCTTTTCATATTGTTTGCTTTGTGAAAGGAGCTTGTGTATAATTATGGTATAAGGAGTTTTGAATGCTCTCGTCACTTACGCTTTCAAATGTCGCTTTAATCAAAAAACAGGTTATTGATTTTCAAAAGGGTTTCAACTGCATTCTTGGTCAATCGGGTGCGGGAAAGAGCATTATTATCGATGCTCTGAGTTTTTCTTTGGGAGCGAAGGCAGACAAAAATTTAATCCGTTCGGGCGAAAACTTGATGCGCGTGGATGCAGTGTTCAACAATTTGTCAAGCGAAGTTGTTTCTTTTTTGAACGAACTTGAAATTGATGTCGATGATGAAATCATCATCACAAGAACGCTCAGTGTGGACGGGAAAAGTTCTATCAAACTCAACGGCTTTCCTGCAACGCTGAAAATGTTGAAAGATTTGGCGGACAAATTGGCTGATTTTTGTGGGCAACACGACAGTGTTGGACTTTTGAATGTGACAAATCATCTCTCGTTGCTCGATAAATTTTGTGGCGACGAAGTTGAACGTTTGAAAGAAAAAGTTTCTGAAAAATTTGACGAACTCAAAGCGATTGAAACAAAAATTTCGGGGCTTGGCGGAAATGAAGCTGAGCGAGCTCGCTCAAAAGAACTGCTTGAATATCAAATTCAAGAAATTGAAAGTGCACATTTGGTGGAAGGTGAAACAGCGGAGCTTAGAGAGCGTTTTGATTACATTTCTTCGGCCGAAAACATCTTCGAAAAACTTTCTGCCGCACTTGGTGCGTTGGACAGCCAACGAGAAAATGTTGTTTCGCTTTTGTATGAAGCTAAAAACGACCTTTCCAGCTTTTCAAATTTTAAAAACATTGAAGAATGTCGCGAGCGTTTGGAAAATTGTTATTATGAAGTCAAAGATGTTGTCGATGTTTTGGAAGACATCAAACAAAACACTGAGTTTGACCCGAAAGAGCTGGAACGAATTGACAGTCGTTTGGATTTGATAAAAAATTTGTCAAAAAAATATGGCGACAAAAATGGCACAGAAAAAGAAATTTTAAGCTTTCTTCAAAAGTGCCAAGAACGATTGGAAGAACTTGACAACAGTCAGGTTATGCTCGAAAAACTTCAAAAAGAAAAAGATGAATGCGAACGAGAGCTTTTGGCGTTGTGTCAAACTTTGAGCGAAACTCGAAAGAAATTTGCTGTGACAATGGAAAATCTTTTGACCAAACAACTCGAAGATTTGGAAATGAAAGGCACTTTTTTTAAAGTTGTTTTTGAAAAGTGTGAACCTAACAGAAAAGGCTTTGATGCTGTCAAATTTATGTTTTCGGCAAACAAAGGTCAAGAAATGAAAGACTTACATAAAACGGCTTCGGGCGGCGAACTTTCTAGGCTTTTGCTGGCGTTTAAAAATGTTTTGCTTGACAAAGAAAAAGTTCAAACGGTGGTGTTTGACGAAATCGACGCAGGCATAAGCGGTCACACAGCGGGCAGATTGGCAGAAAAACTTGCAAACATTTCAAAATTTACGCAAGTGATTTGTATCACGCACACTCCAGTTGTGGCGGCAAAAGCGGACGCCTTTTTGTTGGTAGAAAAGGCGATTGTTTCTGACAGCACAATTTCCACTGTGAAGAGCTTGAACGAAAATCAAGCGATTTTTGAAGTTGCTCGCTTGATTGACGGCGGAAAAGATGTGTCTGAAACGGCTCTTGAACATTCAAAACGGCTTTTTTCTCAAAAATAAAAGGTTGAGCTATGGAGACTGAAAATTTTCAATTTATAGATGATTTTGATGCGAAGAAAAATGCTTTGCAGAGTTTTCTTGTTGAAAAAATGGGCGAACTTCCAGCTGGCTTTGACGAAGATGTCTTTGTTGATGCGGTTTTGAAAATTCAAGGATTTTTGGAAAATTTGTGTCAAGGCGAAAAAATTGGAATTGGTTATATTCCTGACGGCAAAAATTTCAAATTTGGAGTGGAAAAAGGAGAGATTTCTGTTTCAAATTTTGTGCTTAACCGAATTGTTAAGAATGTCAAAAGTTTTAAAATAAGCCATTCAAAAGACAAGTCAGACGGTAATATGGGTGGAGGTTATAACAAACTTCAAAAAAACATTGTCATACATCCAGACCACGTTTTTAAACTTGCTAAGCCAAGTTTTGTTTATTACAAACATCTTTTCAGCTCGGAAGAAGATTTTAAAAGGCTGCTGTTTTCGCATATTTGCATTCACGAACTTTTTCATGCCATTTGCGACAGTTCGAATGTAAACTTAAAGCAAACTCACGCACCACTGTCGGATGAAGGTTTTGTCGATTATTTGGCGGGGGCGATTTCAGGTTTAAACAAATGCCAAGCTTTCCGTCAGTTGAACATCAAGAGCGACACTTCAAAGTTTTTCATCAGAACGACTCCGACTGGCTATTCCATGGAAAAGCCGCTGATTATGACCATTTTGAAAACTGTTAAAGACCCGAAAAAAGTGGTTTTGTCTTATCTTTTAAACGAAAAAGTGCTTTCTGAGAAAACGTTTTGGATGGGATTTTTTGCCGTAAACAAAGTTTTCAAAGACATTCAGACAAACAGCCGTCATCAAATTTTGCCGGAAGAATTTATTCACGACTATATTGACACTCAAAAACAACTTATTTCGGTTTTTTACGCAGATAAGGTGATTTTGCAGCAGATGAATTTTATCTTAAATGGCTACAACGCAAAAGATTTCAACAAATTGGCAAAAGACATCAATTCAATTGGGCTTTCACTTGTTTTTGAACTTCCGAAGAACAAAAATTTTGAGGAAAAAGAAATTGGTTTGGCACTTTCTGACAGCGAAAAGCTGGATAAATTGATTGCAACGAAAAAAATTGTGGAAACTGAAAACGTTTCCGCTTATAAAGATTTGATAGAAAAGTTTGGCGAGCTGAAAAACAACATTGAAAAATAACTTTTTGTTATTTAACCTTGCAGTCTGACATATAAAAAAGTATGTTAGACTTTTTTTTGCAGATTTTTTCGGACAATCCTGCGCTTGCGGTTGTGCTTGTGGCAATGTGTCCGACTTTGGAAAGCAAAGTTTCCATTCCGCTTGGACTTTCTGTGCAAATTTGGGGCGAAGCAACTTTAAGCCCATTTCTCTCTTTTCTTCTCTCGTTTCTTGGCAGTCTGCTGCCGGGAATTATCATCATTTTGGTCGTGAAGTTCATCAAAAAACGAACAAGTGGATTTGTCTGCAACACGCTGCTTGACAAATTTATCAAACGTTATGACGGACAATTCAAAAAGCTGAGCGAAAAAAGTTCGACGCTCAAAAAATGTGCATTGCTTGCCACTTTTGTTGCGGTGCCACTTCCGCTGACGGGCGTTTACACGGGCAGTTTGATTGCGGGTTTGACTAAACTTAAATTTTGGCAAGGTTTTGTTTCAATCGCAGTCGGCGAACTCGTCTCTTGCGCCATTGTGCTGCTCTTAAGCACAATAATCGAAAATTCGGCGTTTTATGTTTTGCTGATTTCGCTGGCGCTGATTTTTGTTTATGTTCTTTTCAGCGTTGTGCTGAGTTTAATAAAAAAGAAAAGAGATGATTGATTTGTTCTGCACGAACTAAATTATCTCTTTTCATTTTTAAGTTAAGTTTCATGTGTGAAATCTTAACTTGTTATTATCTTGCGCAAGACTTTTTGAATTATACATCCTATTTTGCATATTTTCTATATAAATATTTTTTGGTGTGATAATTGATTGGAAAAGCCAGCAAAAGTCCGAAAATCGGCACAAGCAGCGACGTCAAAAAGTCGGCGATTGTTTCATATTGCATGCCTGCGATGATGTTTATGACAACGGTGATGATGGTCAAAAGACCAAAAACAATCCAATTTGTGGCGCAACCATAAATCAAAGCCGCTTTTTTGCTTGGCATAACTTTGAATTTGACAAATTCGTAAACCATTGCCACAAAAAACAAAATTGGCACGGTGTAGAACATGAAATTTGTGGAAGCTTGAAGTTTTCCGGCGGCACTGATAATTCCAAACAGAATTGCACAGCCAATTCCTGAAAGCAAAAACAAAATTGTTGAAGCGACAAACTTCAAAAAGTTTGTGTTGTGGTTGCGTTCGACGGTGGTTTTCTTATATTCTTTGAAGTCGATATTGTGCGAAGCATAATATTTTTTCAAAGAATTATAGTCGGCAAAGCTTTCAATGTCGTTGTAATTTTGACTTTCTTCAACAGGCGGAACGTAAACTTCTTCTTTCTTTTCTTTTTTGCGCTCAAACAGTTTTGCCATCATATCTTTGTAGGTTGGTTCGAGATTGCTGTCACGCTTTGGAGCGGGCAGGTTGTCGTCGTAGATGTTGACTTCGATGTTTGGAGGAGTTATCTTCTTTTGAATAGGAATTTGTGTTTCGTCAATTCGTGGCTCGGTGATAAACCTTGCGTCGTCTTTTGGCTCGTCTGTTTCTTCCAATTTTTCAAGGTCGACCTGTTCGGTCTTATAGAAAAACGACTTTTCTTCAGGTTTTTCTTCGTTTTCTTCGACTTTTTCGGTTTCGGCAGGCTTGTTTAAGTTGTAGTTATCGCGAGCGTTCAACATCGATTGTTTAAGCTGCTCGATGCGATTTCTTTGAATTTCTCTGTCTTCAGCATTTTCATAAACGACCGACATTTCGATTTGATTTTCTGAAAAACTTTTCTTTTTGCGATATTTTTTCAGCTCGGTTGAAGTGTCGTAAATGCGGCGATTTTGTTCTTCTTGATAAGGCGTGAGCTCAACTTTTTCGGTCTTATCTAAAAATTTTCCGTCGTCTTGCGGAGTCTGGTTGCTTTCCAAAATTGACTGATAATATTGCATTTTTTCTTGGTCATGCTCTGCATTTTGCTCGCTTTCCAAGTTGTTTTCAGGCGTAGGCATGCTGAAAATGTCGAGCTGGTTGTCCAAAATGTCTGATTTTTCTTCTTCGGCTGCAGGAGCAGGCTTTTCTGGCTCTTTGACCAAGTCAAACATATTGTCTTGTTGAAGAAAAACTGGTTTGTTTTCTTCTTGAGCAGGCTCTTCAACGCTTTCTTTTTCAACTGCTTCGGTTTTGTCGATTGTTTTTGGTTCGTCAGTCATGATTGGCATGTTTTTAAACTCGCGAGCAAGCTCTTCTAGCGAACGTCGACCGTCGCTTGTGATTGTGTAGTAATGTCGTTTTCCGCCAAGCTCGCTTTCTCCCCAATATGAAGAAGAAACCAAACCTTTCTTTTCCATTCTTGAAAGGCAAGAATAAAGAGTTGGCTTTTTCAAGATGTAATTTCCGCCAGATTGTTTTGAAATAAATTCAATAATCTCCAAGCCATATTTGGAGCCGTCAGCAAGGCTGTCCAAGATTAAATATGAAATCTGACCATTGGAATTGAATGCCATAGAAATTCTCCTATAAGCAAATTATAATAAAACAAGAAAGAAATTGTCAAACAATTTTAAGGTATTATGCAAAAAATTTTTTATTGCATAATATAACAAGATGTATTGCAAAAATATGCATAATACACAACATGTTGTGGTGTTATGCAATTTTGACAACATCTTCAAACCATTTGCAAATTTAAATTTTTTGTGATAAAATAAAAATATGAAAATTGAAATCATCAAAGAGAAAAGAAAAACCATGGTGCTGAAAGTTTTGGATGAAGAACACGCTGTTTTGAAAGCACCAAAGAGTTTTAGTGATGCAAAAATAAAAACATTTTTGGATAGCAAGGCAAAATGGCTGCAAAAAACGTGTGACAAGCTTAAATCACGCGATGATTTGGCTGCTAAATTTGACTTTGACAGGTTTGTTTACCTGGATGGCAAACAAATGATGTCGGTGAACGAAATCGCTTTTGATTTTTCCAAACTTTCTGAAAGCGCCAAGAGAAAAGCGATAAAAAATTATTATAAAACACTGTTTGTGGAAGTGGCTAAACTGGCAGAAAACCTTTCGGCAGAAACTGGCTTGAAGTTTAAAGAACTGAAAATGACAAATTCGGTCAGAGTTTGGGGGAGTTACAGCTCAAACGGAGTTATGAAATTGAATTGGAAACTTTTGATTTTGCCGCGCAAGCTCGCAGAATATGTCATCTTTCACGAGTTGTGTCACAGCAGGCACATGAACCACAAACCACAATTTTGGCGTGCTGTCGAAAAAGTTTGCCCAGACTATAAGTTGCGAAAGAAAACTTTGAACGATTTTTCTTTTGTTTTAAGGCACGAATTTTAAAGTTAGCCGCCGCATATTTTAAACAAAGTTACAGATACTAAGGGCATATGAAAAGGTTTTATGTCACTGTTTTTTCTTTGTTGTTTTTGACTTTTTTATGTCTTTCGGTTCTCGCTCCGGTTCAGCTTCTCAACCAATTTGAAGGCGGATTTTTGGCTGATTATGACGATGTTGATGTTGTAAACGAAAACAAAACTTTTGGACCGCTCATCAAAACCGAATTGAAAGCGAAAGACCAACAAGTTGGCGGGCAGAAAAACAAACAAGGCGAAATTGTTTTCAAACTTTTTGGTTTCATTCCAATCAAAAAAGTGGATGTTGTTTTGGCGAGCGATGACGATTATTATGTCGGCGGAGTTCCTGTTGGGCTGGCAATAAACACCGGCGGAGCAATTGTCATTGGCGACGAAAACGGCAGCGTTTTGAAAGAAGGCGACATTATCACACAAATAAACGGTGTTGAAGTGAAAAATTTGAACCAAATTTCAGAAGTTTTGCAAAATTGCGGCGAAGAAGTCGAGATTGTATATTTGCGAAAAAATCGACCAATCAAGGCGCTTTTAAAAACTCACAAAGATGATGAAACAGGGCGTTTGAAACTCGGTCTTTGGGTCAAAGACGACGTCACTGGTGTTGGAACTTTGACGTTTGTCAACAAAACCACTCACAAATATGGCGCTTTGGGACATCCGATTGTCGAAGCCAACAGCGGAAACACAGTTCCGGTGTCGACTGGGAGTTTGTATGAATGCAACTTGATTGGCATAAACAAAGGCAAGAAAAATGACCCGGGCGAACTGAAATGCGTGTTTGTTTCCAATTCAAAAAGCAAGGGCGACATTGAAAGCAACACAAAATTTGGGATAAGTGGCTATTTGAAAGACACAAAGGGTCTTGTTGACGAAAACTTGACGGCAAAACTCGGCGGCAGACTGGGAGTGAAACTTGGAAAAGCCAAGATTGTTTCCAGCATCAGCGGAATAAGAGAAGAATATGACATCGAAATAATCAAAGCCAACTATCAAAAAACCGCAAACGACAAAAGTTTGGTGTTTAGAGTGAAAGATAAACGACTTTTGGAGCTCACGGGCGGAATTGTTCAGGGCATGAGCGGCTCACCAATCATGCAAGACGGAAAAATCGTTGGCGCGGTCACACACGTCTTTTTAAATGACCCAACAAAAGGCTATGGCGTTTACAGCGACTGGATGGTGGCTGAATAAATTTTCACTATATTTAGTTGCATAATACTGCATACCACAACTAAATATAGTTTTTTTGTTGAAATAATTTTAAAAATTTCTGCATTTTTGTTTTGTTTTCTGTTTTGTTTTTGTTATACTTATAGACATGAAACAACTTTCTTATTACGAAAAGCGTGACCTGAAAAACATGCAGATGATTGGCAATTATCTTCAAAAATTGCCGACTTATTGTTACGACTTCTTCACTGGCATTGAAAACAACACTTCTTCTTTGACCAGGCTCAATTATGCCATGGATTTGTCTGTGTTTTTTGATTATTTGGAAAAATATGTTTTCAGAAAGCCAAAAACGGACATTTCTCTGCAAGATTTGGACACTTTGAAAGCCAAAAACATTGAAAACTTTTTGTCTTATCTTTCTTATTATCAAATTGATGACAAGCTTTTGAAAAACACCGAACGCGGAAAAGCCAGAAAGCTTGCCAGCGTCAGAAGTTTTTTTAAATATCTTTTCAATCATGACATGCTTATCTCAAACGTGGAAAGCAAGGTTCAAACGCCGAAACTTCACAACAAAGAGATAATTCGTTTGGAAAAAGATGAAGTTGACAGAATGCTTGATGCGGTTCAAGCTCCAACAACTTTCACAGAAAGGCAAAAGCACTACAACAAAAACACGCAAGAGCGAGACAATGCCATCGTCACACTTTTTTTGGGAACGGGCATAAGAATTTCGGAACTTGTCGGTTTGAATGTCGACGACTTTGACTTTGCGCAATATGCTTTCAAAGTGACCAGAAAAGGCGGCAATCAGGCGATTTTATATTTCTCTAAAGAAGTGGCTGACGCACTTGAAAAATGGTTGGAAAAGCGAAAGACCTTGAAGCTTGATGAAAATGAAAAGGCTATGTTTGTTTCGCTTCAAAACAGAAGAATTTGTGTGCGTGCAGTTGAAAATTTGGTTAAAAAATATGCCAAAGAAGGCAGCCCGCTCAAAAAAATTTCGCCACACAAGTTGCGCTCGACTTTCGGCACAAATCTTTATCGCGAAACAAAAGATATTTACATTGTTGCAGATGTTTTGGGGCACAAAGATGTCAACACAACCAAAAAGCATTACGCCGCAATCAATGAAGATATGCGAAAATCTGTTGCGGGGAAAGTGAAAATTCATCAATGAAATTCAAATTTCTGCTTTTAGAAAAATTCGGAAGCAATAAGACAAAATTCGACAAAATAGGATGAAATATCATGTCAAATATTGTTGCTTTTTAAAAAATGTTGTGGTAGAATTGGATGATTTAAACAAACGGAGGTAATTTTATGTTTGAGTTAAAAAAAGAAAAAACGAAGGTTGAGATTTCTCTCTCAATCGACAACGCTGAATGGGAACAAGGTGTTCAGAAAGTTTATGAGAAAACAAAAGACAAATTTAATGTTGTTGGCTTTAGAAAAGGTCATGCACCAAGAAAGGTTATTGAAAAGCAATATGGCGACAGCGTCTTTTTTGAAGACACCGTAGAATATTTTGTAAACAAAACTTTGGATGAAGTGCTTTACAAAAATCCAGATTTGGAACCTGTCACGATGCCAAAAACTCAATTTGACAGCTACACTGTGAAAGACGGGCTCAAAATGAAAATCTTTTTTGATATTGTTCCAGATTTTGAGTTGTGCCAATATAAAGGCGTGAAAATTGAAGCTCATCACAGCGATGTCAGTGAAAAAGAAGTTGACCACGAAATTCATCACATCTTGGAAGAACACGCAAAATATGAAAGTGTTGACAGAGTGGCAAAGAAAGGCGACAGCCTTGTGATTGATTTCAAAGGATACATAGACGGTGTGGCATTTGAAGGTGGAGAAGCGGAAAATTATCCACTTGAAATCGGCTCTCACACTTTTATCGACAATTTTGAGGACCAACTTATCGGTCACAAAAAAGGCGAAGAAGTGGATGTCAATGTGACATTCCCAGAAGATTATGCAGCAGAAGAATTTAAGGGCAAAAAAGCTCTCTTCAAGGTGACAATCAAAGATGTTAAAGAAATGACTTTGCCAGAATTTAATGACAAATTTGTTTCAGATACGACAGAATTTGAAACGGTTGACGAGTATAGAAAACACATATCTGCTCATATTCAAACTATGAAAGACAATCAAATGGACCAAGAAATTGAATATAACATTCGAGAATATCTTGTTAAAAATACAAATGTTGAAATTCCACAAGAAATGGTGGACGCACAAGTTGAAAGTGATTTGAGAAGAATGAGAGAAACTTTGAAAGGTTATGGCATCACTTTGGAAGATTATCTTGGTCAGTCTGGCGTGACACTTGAAGATTATGTTAAGAATGCAAAGATAAGAACTTTAAATGCAATCAAAACAAGATATATCTACAGAAAACTTATTGCTGAAAACAACATTGAAGTTTCGGCAAAAGAACTTGAAGAAGCAACCAAAGGCATGACTGACCCACATGATGTTACAAGAAGAGAAAACGAATTGTTGCTTGAAAAGCTTCATAAATTTTTGAAAGAAAACAATAATATAGAAGTGATTGAAGAATAATCACACGTTAAAAGGAGGTGATTTTTTATGTTAATTCCTATGGTCGTCGATCAAACGGGAGCAAGTGAAAGATCTTATGACATCTACTCCAGACTTTTGGAAGATAGAATTATCTTTTTGACTGGCGAAATCACCGATGCAACGGCAAATGTTGTTATCGCACAGCTCATTTATTTGGAAGGAAAAAACCCTGACAAAGACATTTATCTTTATATAAACAGCCCAGGTGGCTCAGTTTCGGCAGGAATTGCCATTTACGACACGATGAACTATATCAAATGCGATGTTTCGACAATCTGTGTCGGACTTGCCGCTTCCATGGGCGCATTTTTGCTCTCTAGCGGAACAAAAGGCAAACGTTTTGCATTGCCAAACAGTGAAATCATGATTCATCAGCCGCTTGGCGGAGCTCAAGGTCAAGCAAGCGACATTGAAATTCAGGCAAAGCATATCAAAAAGACCAAAAGCATGCTCAACAGAATTTTGAGCGAAAACACAGGCAAATCTTTGGAAGAAATTGAAAAAGACACTGACAGAGACAATTATATGACCGCAGAAGATGCCAAAAAATATGGTTTGATTGACAACATCTTTGTCACAAGAAAAGCAAAAAAAGATTAAAGGCGGTTTTGAATGAAAGATATTGAATTTTGTTCTTGTTCGTTTTGTGGTCGTCCACAAAAAGCGGCAAAAAAATTGATTTCCAGTCCAAATGGAGATGCTTTTATCTGTGATGATTGCATAAGAATTTGTTCTGACATCTTGAAAGAAGAAAGCATGAAACTCAAAGTTTTTCAAGATTTGGTTTTGCCTTCTCCAAAAGATATCAAAAAGAGCTTGGACAACTATGTCATCGGGCAGGAACAGGCAAAAAAAGTGCTTTCTGTTGCGGTTTTCAACCATTATAAGAGAATAAATTACAACTATCACAACAAAATCAATGCAACCAAGAAAAGCAAAGAAAATGTCAACAAAGAAAACATTTTGGAACTTGAAAAATCCAACATTTTGATGATTGGTCCAACTGGTTCTGGAAAGACCTTGCTTGTCAAAACATTGGCAAAGATTTTGGACGTTCCTTTTGCGTGCGCAGATGCCACAACGCTGACTGAAGCAGGTTATGTCGGAGAAGATGTCGAAAATGTGCTTTTGAAACTTATTCAAAATGCTGACTATGACATCGAAAAAGCCCAGCGCGGAATAATCTATATCGACGAAATTGACAAACTTGCAAAAAAGAGCGAAAATCGTTCGTTGACACGAGATGTTGGCGGCGAAGGAGTTCAACAGGCGCTTTTGAAAATCATTGAAAGCACGATTGCCAGCGTTCCACCACAGGGTGGAAGAAAACATCCGCAACAAGAAATGTTGCAAATTGACACCACAAACATCTTGTTCATCTGTGGCGGAGCTTTTGTCGGGCTCGACGACATCATCAACAAACGTTTGTCAACAACTTCCATCGGTTTCAACGCCAACATCAAAAACTCGGCAGAAAAAACCAAGTTTGACTATTCAAAAGATGTTCAACCAGACGATTTGATCAAATTTGGACTTATTCCTGAATTTGTGGGCAGACTTCCTATCATCACTGGGCTTGACGATTTGGATCAAAGCGCACTCAAAAAGATTTTGGTAGAACCAAAAAATTCGCTTATCAAACAATATAAACAGATGTTCAAAATTGATGGTTTTGACATTGATTTTGACGATGACGCCATTGCTTACGTCGCCAAAAAAGCGATTGAACTCAAAACGGGCGCAAGAGGCATTCGAACAATCATGGAAACAAAAATGTTGGAGCTTATGTTTGACTTGCCAGACCCAAAAGTTTATAGCAAAATTGTCATAACCAAAGATTTCATCGAAAAAGGCGAGCCGCCAATTCTTGTGAAAAGGCAGGTTGAGGCTGATTGTGCATAAAATTTTTTAATTATCTAAATTTGATTGACATAAACTTAAAAAAAAGGTAAACTATTCTCAAGTGGTTTGCCTTTTATTTTTCGTCATAAGGGCAACACTTGTTAAAAGGGGAGAAATATAATGAAAAATTTGATGTTAAGTGTTTCTCCTGCACTCGTATCAGGCTTGGTTGCGGGTATCATTTGTTTGCTTGTCGGCGTTGCCGTTGGGCTTGTGATATTTAAGGTTTATAGCAGTAAAAAAATTGAAAAAAACAAATCAAATGCTATCAAAATTATTGAAGATGCGTATGCAGAAGCAAAGACTATCAAGAAAGAAGCAATTTTAGAGAGCAAAGAAAACGCTCAAAAACTGAGAGATGAAGTCGAACAAGAAGTTAAAGAACGCAGAAACGAAGTGGTTAAACTTGAAGAAAGACTGAACCAAAGAGAAGAATATATCGAGAAAAAAGAACAGGCGGTCGACAAGAAAAGCGACCAGCTTGACGAAGAAAAGAAAGATGTTGCCACTTTAAAAGAGGCTCTTGAAAAACAAAAGCAAGAAGGCGAAAATTTGAAAGCTCAAATTTTGGAAGAACTTGAGCGTGTGGCAAAACTTTCTAAACAAGAAGCCAAAGACATGCTCATTTCAAGCATGAAAAATGACGCTCAAAAAGAAGCTGCGGTCATTGTTAAACAGATTGAAGACGAAGCCAAAGAAAACGGCGAAAAGAAAGCTCGCGAAATCATCGGTCAAGCGCTTCAAAGATGTGCAACTGAAACAACCAGCGAAATGACTGTTTCTGTTGTGGCTCTTCCTAATGACGAAATGAAAGGAAGAATCATCGGGCGCGAAGGCAGAAACATCAGAGCAATCGAAGCTGCAACAGGTGTGGAACTTATTGTGGATGACACTCCAGAAAGCATCACAGTTTCGGGTTTTGACCCAATCAGAAGAGAAGTGGCAAGGCTCAGCCTTGAAAAACTGATTTCAGACGGAAGAATTCATCCGACAAGAATTGAAGAAATTGTCGACAAAATGCAAAAAGAAGTTGAAAAAATCACAAAACAGGCGGGCGAAGAAGCTTGCAACGAAACCGGCATTTTCAACTTAAATCCAGAACTTGTCAAGATTTTGGGCAGACTGAAATATCGAACAAGTTATGGTCAAAATGTTTTGAAACATTCCATTGAAACATCAATTATCGCAGGGCTTCTTGCCAGCGAAATGGGCGCAAATGTCAAAATCGCCAAACGCGGTGGGCTTTTGCATGACATCGGCAAGGCGCTCGACCACGAATTGGAAGGCACTCATGTTCAAATTGGTGTTGACCTTGCAAGAAAATATGGCGAAAATGAAGCAGTTGTTCATTGCATCGAAGCACATCACTTCAACGTTGAATTTAAAACCATTGAAGCGGTCATTGTTCAGGTTGCGGATGCAATTTCAAGTTCTCGACCAGGTGCAAGAAGAGACAGCTTTGAAAATTATATCAAACGTCTTCAACAACTTGAAGAAATCGCCAATGGCTTTGACGGCGTGGAAAAATCTTACGCTGTTCAGGCAGGCAGAGAAGTGAGAATTATTGTCAAACCAGAACAAATCTCTGACAGTCAGGCGATGTTTATGGCAAAAGAAATTGCCACAAAAATTGAAAACGAAATGCAGTATCCAGGGCAAATCAAAGTCAATGTCATCAGAGAAAGTCGTTTCACAGAAACAGCAAAATAGTGAAATTTTGCTTTGACAAAGCATAAAAAATAAAAGGAGAAAATTATGGCTGAAAAGAAAAAAACATCAAGCTCAAGTTCAAACACAAAACCAAAAAGAACTTGGTCGTCCACAAAAATTTTGGACTGCGTGGCTTATTTTGCAATCATCTTCATTGCAATTGCACTGATTTTTAGATTGGCATTTAAAGAACACGCTCCAGAAGTTTCGGGCGCTTTTGCTTCAATCGGCGAATGTTTGGCTTACATTGTCTGCATTTGGCTTGGCTTCTATTGGGTTATGCGAAAAAATTATAACGGTTGGAACAAGCACAATGTTTGGTGGCTGATTTGCTGGATTGTGGCAACTGTTGTCATCGTTGTGGTTTATATCTTCGCTTTGATTTAATGGAGAAATTGTGGCTTATATAATCACCATTGTTGCCGTCGTTTTGGCAGGAATTTTCGCACTTCTCGTGGATGTTTGGGCAAGCTTTGTCTATTTTGTGCTTGCCATTCTTCTCTTGTTGGCGCTGTTTTGGGGTGGCTGGCTGATTTACAAATATTTCACTGCTTACCAAAAAGAAGTGGAAGACGGTTTTGCTCTTTTCAAAGCGCAAATCATCAACTCAAAAAACATTTCAACAGAAGAATTTGACGCGTCGCTTGAATATTACAAAAAAGAATACGCCAAAAGCTTGAAAAAAGAGAAGTTTATGAAATGGCTGGCAATTTGCTTTTGCTTTGCAGTGGCTGCGGCTTTTGTTTTGGGCATGATTTATTATTAAATTTAAAAACAGTCAAAAATGGCTGTTTTTTTATTGTTTTTTACATAATTGTGTAAATTGTTTTGAATTGTTGTCGCTTTTTGATATAATAATCAAAGTTTAGGGGTTTGTATGTTATCTAAAGTGAACAGTTTTGGGCTTCTGGGCATAGACGGATTTTTGACGCAAATAGAAACAGATATCGTTGGCGGAGTTCCGCACTTCGAGCTTGTTGGTCTGGGCGACACGGCTGTCAAAGAAGCCAAAGAAAGGGTCAAGTCGGCAATCAGAAATTCGGGTTTTGAATATCCTGTCAAACATTACACAATCAATCTTGCTCCAGCAGATGTCAAAAAAGAAGGTCCGCTCTATGACCTTGGAATTGCTGTCGGCATTTTGGCAGCATCTGAACAAATTAAAACCAAAAAATATAAAGATTTCATTTTTTTAGGCGAACTTTCTCTTGACGGTTCGCTGAAAAAAGTGCGTGGTGTTTTGCCAATTCTTATCAGTGCAAGAAATTTGGGCTATCGAAAATTTATCATTCCAAAGGACAACGCCGAAGAAGCGAAATTTATTTCTGGCATGGAAATTTACGCTTTTTCCAGCCTTAGAGAAGTGGTGGAATTTTTGAACGATGAAAATGTTGTGCCTGCAGTGAAACTTGAAACAAAAACCTTTGAAGAAGTGACAAAAAATGTCAACAATCGTCTCGATTTTGAAAATGTAAAAGGTCAGGCTTCTGCAAAAAGAGCGTTGGAAATTGCGGCGGCAGGCGGGCACAACGTTTTGATGATTGGTCCACCGGGAAGTGGGAAAAGCATGCTTGCCAAGTGCTTTTCTGGAATTTTGCCAGACCTGACTTTTGAAGAAGCTTTGGAAGTGACAAAAATCCATTCCATTGCAGGCACGCTTGACCTTAAAAAAGGGATTATCACTGAAAGACCTTTCAGAACGCCACATCACACGGCTTCGGTTGTCAGTTTGACAGGTGGCGGAAATCACAGCAAGCCTGGCGAAATCAGTCTGGCACACAACGGTGTGCTTTATCTGGACGAATTTCCAGAATACACTCGCTCGCTTATTGAAACTTTAAGACAACCGCTTGAAGACGGCTACATAACTGTTGCAAGAGCCAATCAGACGGTGACTTATCCGTCAAACTTCACGCTTATTGCCAGCATGAACCCTTGTCCGTGTGGAAATTACGGCTCAAAAGACAGAGAGTGCAAATGTTCGCCGTCTCAAATTCACAAATATCTTTCAAAGATTTCTGGTCCGATTATGGACAGAATTGACATTCACATCGAAGTCGACAACATTTCTTACAACGATTTGCACAGCGACAAAAAAGAAGAGAGTTCGGCTGACATAAAAAAACGTGTTGATAAGGCAAGAAACATTCAACTCGAAAGATTTAAAGGCACAAAAACTTTTTCAAATGCCAAAATGAGTGTGCCGCAAACGAAAAAATTTTGCAAACTTTCGCCACAGTGCGAACAGCTTCTGGAACAAGCTTTCACAAATTTGAAATTGAGTGCCAGAGCGCATGACAGAATTTTGAAAGTTGCGCGAACGATAGCCGACCTTGCAGGCGAAGAAGAGATTTTGCCGCAGCACATTGCAGAAGCCGTTTCTTATCGCGGGCTGGACAGAAAATATTGGAATATTTAATTGGAGAAAAATTTGATAACTGAAAAGAAAAAATTGTTGATATTGATGGCAACGTGTGAAATTCCAAACAAAAAACAAGAACAAATTTTGGAAACTTTGGAAGATTTTGGCGGAGATTTGGATGTTGAAAAAGTTTTAAGAGACAAAAATTTTGAACAGATGTTGTCAACCGAAGAATTTCACAAAATTCTCAAAACTTATGACCGAAGAACGCTAAATTCCATGGTTGAAAATTTGGAAAAGCAAAATTATAAGATTTTGACAACTGACGACAGCGAATATCCGTCGCGTCTTTTGGACTTGCCTGAAAGACCGCTGATTTTGTTTGCAAAAGGCGATTTAAGCCTGACAAACCAAACTTCCGTTGCCATTGTCGGCACCAGAATGCCGTCAAACTATGGCAAGATTGTCACAGCAAGATTTGCCGAAGATTTGGCACGTGCGGGATTTGTGATTATCAGCGGGTTGTGTTATGGCGTTGACGAAATTTCTCATCGCAAAACGCTTGAAGTCGGCGGAAAGACCATTGCGGTCATTGCCAGCGGTTTCAACAACATCTATCCAGCCGAAAACACCAATTTGGCAGAAGAAATCGCCGAAAATGGCTTGATTTTGTCGGAATATCCGCCGTCGTTTAAATCTAAAAGATACACCTTTCCAAAACGCAACAGGATTGTTGCGGGGCTTTCTGACGGCGTGCTTATCACCGAAGCCAGCATGAACAGCGGCACAAAACACACCAAAGAATATGCTTTGGAATATGGCAAAGACATCTTCGCCGTGCCAGGAAACATCACCAGCAACAAAAGCGAATTGACAAATTTTATCATCAAATCTGGTCAGGCGCAGTGTGTTACAGACGCTGAAGACATCATAAGCTATTATGGAATGGAAAAGCGCGCCAAAAAGCAACAGGTCATTTCGCTCAACTTTGAAGAACAGTTGATTGTTGACGCTTTGAAAGACGGCGAGAAAGATTTTGACTTTTTGACAGAAAAAACTCAAATTCCTGTCAATATTTTGAACAGTTATTTGACAACTTTGGAAATTCGTGGTTTAATAAGAAAGTTGCCGTCTCAGGTTTACGCTTTAGTTTGATTTTAATTTAAAGGAGTGAAAAAATTTGAAGCTCGTAGTTATTGAAGCCCCAGCAAAAAGGGAAACGTTAAAAAAATATTTGGGCAGTGGCTATGAAGTTTTTGCCACCAAAGGTCACATCAGAGACCTGCCAGCAAAGTCTTTTGCCATTGATTTAAACAATAATTTTGAACCACATTATGAAAATAATCCTGACAAAAAACAACTTATTGCTGATTTGAAAAAGAAAGCAGCTTCGGCTGAAGAAGTTTTGATTGCAACCGACCCTGACCGAGAAGGTGAGGCGATTTCTTGGCATGTTGCGCATGTTTTGGGCTTGGACCTAAACACAAAATGCCGAATTCAGTTCAACGAAATTTCGAAAAAAGCCGTTTTGAAAGCTTTGTCAGAGCCGCGAACGATTGACCTAAACTTGGTCAATGCTCAACAGGCAAGGCGCGTTATGGACAGAATTGTGGGATACAAACTTTCTCCAATTCTTTCCAAAAAAATTGCACCAAAACTTTCAGCAGGCAGGGTGCAGTCGGTTGCGCTGAAGCTTGTTGTCGACAGAGAAATTGAAATTGAAAACTTTAAGCCAGAAGAATATTGGACAGTGTCAGCAATGCACGAAAAAGATGAGGTGAAATTTAAATCCAATTTGACTTCTTTCAAAAACAAAAAAATCAAGATTTCAAACAAAGAAGAAGTGGAAAAAGTTTTGTCTGACATCAAAGGAAAGCCTTTTGTTGTCGACGAAATCAAGCGAACAAAAACAAAATCTCACGCTTTGCCACCGTTCACAACCAGCACCATGCAACAAGATGCGCTCAACAAGCTTGGCATGACATTGAAACGCACAACGGCTTCCGCTCAAGAGCTTTATGAAGGCGTTGAAGTGAAAGGCGAAGGAAAAATTGCACTTATCACTTACATCAGAACAGACTCCACGCGTGTGGCGGTTGAAGCTCAAAACGCTTGTCGAGATTTTATTGCCGAAAAATATGGCAAAAACTATGTTCCAGAAAAACCGAACATATATGCCACAAAAAAGAACGCTCAAGACGCTCACGAAGCCATTCGACCTATTTCAATGCAGATGACGCCAGAAAAGGTTAAAGACAGTTTGAGCAAAGACAATTTCAGGCTCTATAAGTTGATTTACGAGCGTTTTATTGCCAGCCAAATGAGCGAAGCGGAATATTCCAACGTCAATGTTTCAATCAAAGTGAATGACTACACATTCAAAGCGGTCGGCAAAACGCTGGAATTTGCTGGTTACACGGCGGTTTATAAAGAATGGACTGATGACGAAAAGCAAGAGATAAGCAAATTGCCAAAACTGGAAGAAAGTGAAGAAATCAAGGTCTTGGAAATCAAAGAAGAACAAAAATTTACCAAACCGCCAGCAAGATACACCGAAGCCAGCCTTGTGAAAGCAATGGAAGAAAAGGGCATTGGCCGTCCTGCAACTTACGCCGCAACAATCACCATTTTGACGGCGAGAAACTATTGCACCAAAGACGGAAGATATCTTGTTCCGACCGAACTTGGCAGAAAAATCACCGCTTATCTTGAAAAGTTTTTCAAGGGCGTTATCAATGTGAAATTTACCGCTCACATGGAAAACAGACTTGATGACATCGCCGAAAACAAAGATGATTGGCACAGCGTCGTTCAAAGTTTTTGGGACGGCTTTCACGAACTTCTGGACAAAGCTGGCGCCAGCAACTTGACCATGAAAGCAGAACCAATCGAAACAGATGTTATCTGCGAAAAATGTGGGCATAAAATGCTTTTAAGAGAGGGGCGTTATGGCAAATTTTTGGGCTGCTCAAACTTTCCAAAATGCCACAATGTCAAACCTTACGAAAGCGAAGAAAAGAAACCTGTTGGAAAGTGTCCAAACTGTGGAAAGAATGTTTTTGCGCTCAAAACCAAACGTGGCAAAACTTTTTATGCCTGTGAGGACAGAGAAAATTGCAATTTTATGAGTTGGGACATTCCGACAGGCGAAAAATGCCCAAAATGTGGAAAATATTTGATTAAGAAAGGCAAAAAAATCAAATGTTCTGCTTGTGACTATGAAATTTCGACAGAAAATAATGAAAAAATGAATTGATTAAAGTTCAATTCTTTTTTTATGTAATCTTTTAAAATGGTTAGGTTATTTGCAAGCTTTTGTGTTATAATTTTATTAGGGGTTTTATCCTTTCAAAAAAATAGGAGAAGAAAAAATGGAAGAAACTTTATTTAGAGGCACCACCATTTGTGCAGTCAAACGAAATGGAAAGATTGTCGTTGCGGGAGACGGACAAGTTACCATGCAAAACAGCATCATCTTCAAAAGTAACGCAAAAAAAGTGAGAAGAATTTACAACAACAGCGTTGTCATAGGCTTTGCCGGAAGTGTCGCTGATGCTTTTTCTTTGAGCGAAAAATTTGAAGCTATGCTCAACAAGTTTGCTGGAAATCTTATGCGAAGCGCTGTCGAACTTGCGCAAACTTGGCGTGAAGACAAAGCTGTCAGAAAACTTGAAGCGATGATGATTGTTGCAGACAAAAACCATATGCTCATTTTGGACGGAACAGGCGATGTTATTGAGCCACAAGATGACGTTTGTGCAATCGGTTCGGGCGGAAATTACGCTTTTGCGGCTGCCAAAGCGCTCATCGAAAACACTGATATGGAAGCAAAAGAAATTGCTTACAAGGCGCTGAAAATTGCCAGCGAAATTTGCGTTTTCACAAACGATAACATCATTGTGGAAGAATTGTAAGAGAAAGGAGTTTAAATTATGAATTTTACACCTAAACAAATTGTAAATGAATTGGATAAATATATTGTTGGACAAACCAAAGCCAAAAAAGCGGTGGCGGTTGCACTTCGAAATCGCTATAGAAGAAGCAAGCTTCCTGCTGAAGTTCGCGACGAAATCACACCAAAAAACATTGTTATGAGCGGACCTACTGGTGTCGGAAAGACCGAAATTGCTCGCCGTCTTGCTAAGCTTGTTGGCGCGCCATTTGTCAAAGTTGAAGCGACGAAATATACTGAAGTAGGCTATGTCGGCAGAGATGTTGAAAGCATGGTCAGAGATTTGGTTGAAGTCGCTGTCAGAATGGTCAAAGACCGCAAGAAGAAAGAAGTTGAAGACAAAGTTATGCCGATTGTCGAAAGCAAACTTGTCGATGCCCTTTTCCAAAATCGCAGAGTGACAATGGTTGACGTCAACAGAGACAGCTTGTTTGAAGAACTCCACAGCGGAAAATGCGAAGAGGAGACGGTTGAAGTTGTTGTTTTGGAAACTCCAAAGCCTATGATGGCTTTTGGCTCGGGCGAAATCAATTTGGGCTCGATGTTTGACAGCCTTGCACCACAAAAACATAAGAAAAAGAAGATGACGGTCAGACACGCAAGAGAGGTTTTGTTGCAAGAAGAAAGCGACAAGATTATCGACATGGACAACGTCAATGAAGAAGCGATTTCTTTGGCAGAAGAGCAGGGCATTATCTTTATCGATGAAATCGACAAAATCATCGGAAAAAGCCAGGCGACAAACAGCGCTGATGTTTCGCGAGAAGGCGTGCAAAGAGACATTTTGCCGATTGTGGAAGGCAGCACCGTTCCAACAAAATATGGCAATGTGAAAACAGACTTCATTCTTTTCATTGCTGCGGGGGCTTTCCATGTGGCAAAAATGGAAGACATGATTCCTGAACTTCAAGGAAGATTTCCTATCAGGGTGGAACTTGAAAGTTTGACAAAAGAGGATTTCAAAAAGATTTTGAGCACTCCAAAAAACGCGGTGACAGTGCAATATTCAAACCTTTTGAAAGTCGACAACATCAATCTTGTGTTTAAAGATGACGCTTTGGACGAAATCGCGGAAATGGCAGAAAGAGAAAACGAAACAAGCGAAGACTTGGGCGCAAGACGACTTCACACAATCATGGAAGCGCTTTTGGAAGATGTTTCTTTCAATGCCACAGGCGAACATCCAATGCTTGACATCATTATCGACAAAAATTATGTTGACAATGTTTTCAAAGACAGACAATATAAATTTGATTTGAAGAAATATGTTTTATAATCAAAATATTGTGTATTATGCAAGAAAAATTTTGCATAATACCACAAGAAAAGGTGTTTTATGTGGACGGATAGAACAAGTGCGTTGATTGGCGAAGAAGGACTTGAAAAACTTAAAAACAGTCATGTGGCTGTCGTCGGCATTGGCGGAGTTGGTGGTTATGTTTGCGTTATGCTTGCAAGAGCTGGAGTTGGAAAACTGACAATTGTCGATTTCGACAAAGTGGACGAAACCAACATCAACAGGCAAGTTGTTGCCACAACAAAAACAGTTGGAGAATATAAAGTGGATGTTATGGAAAAAATGTTGAGAGACATTAATCCAAACTGCCAGGTGTGCGCGCTTAAAGAGCGTTTCAACGAAAATTTTGCAAAAACTTTGTTTCAAAACCATTTTGATTTTGTTGTTGACGCAATTGACAGCGTTTCAGACAAGGTCGAACTCATTTGTTTTTGCAAACAGAATGGCATTGACATTGTTTCTGCCATGGGCGCGGGAAATCGAATTGACATTCCGCATTTTGAAGTGACTGACATTTTTAAAACGTCAAATGACGGCTTGGCAAAAGTTATGCGAAAGAAATTGCGTGAAAAACAAGTCGAGAGTTTAGATGTTGTCACAACAACTTCAAAGGCGCTTGCAACAAATGGAAAAATCGGCAGCATTTCATATTATCCTGCGATGTGCGGCTGTGTTTTGAGTGGTTTTGTTATAAACAAACTGCTGGCAAAATAAGTTATTTTAAAAGGAGAATTTATGGAACTTTTAAACGAGAAAAATTTTCAAGAAAAAATCTCTAAAGGTGTTGTTGTGGTGGACTTTTTTGCAACTTGGTGCGGACCTTGCAGAATGCTGGCACCAATTTTGGAAGATGTTCAAGAAGAGCTAAAAGACCAAGCTCACATTTTCAAGGTTGACGTCGACGAAAACGAAAAATTGGCTCGAAGCTTTGGAATTATGAGCATTCCGACAATCATCGTTTTTGTCAACGGCGAAATGAAAGACAAACGCGTTGGTTTGATGATGAAAGATGAACTTTTGGCACTTGTCAAAAAATATCTTTGATTTTTCGGCTTATCAACAACATTTTTGGTGTCAACAATTTGATTTTACCTATTGACAATCTCTTTTGTTGGTGTTAAAATTGAACTATTAAAAGGACGTCTTATGGAAAGAAAAATTTATTTGGATAACGCTTCAACAACTTACGTTTCAAATGAAGTTTTGAACGAAATGTTGCCTTGTTTCAATTCCATTTATGGAAACGCTGGCTCATTACATAGTTTTGGCCGCGATGCAATGGCGATTGTTGACAGAGCAAGAGACAGAGTGAAAGAAGCTATCAACGCCGAAAAAGCCAATGAAATTTATTTCACAAGCGGCGGCACTGAAGCTGACAATTGGGCGATTTTGGGGGTTGCTCATGCTTACGCAAACAAGGGCAAACACATCATCACAAGCCAAATTGAACACCATGCAATTTTGAACGCTTGCGAACAACTCGAAAAGGAAGGCTTTGAAGTGACTTATTTGCCAGTTGACAGCACTGGACTTGTTGACATCGCAGAACTTCTGCACGCCATTCGAAGCGACACGACGCTGATTTCGGTTATGTCAGTAAACAACGAAGTTGGCACAATTGAAAACATCAAAACCATTGCCAAAATCGCACATGAATATCACATCATTTTCCACACCGACGCTGTTCAAGCCATTGGAAACCTGAAAATGGATGTTCAAGACATGGAAATTGACCTTATGTCTATGTCTTCTCACAAAATTCATGGGCCAAAAGGCGTTGGAGCGTTGTATGTTAAAAACGGCATCAACATCGAACCTATCACTTTTGGCGGAATCAACCAAGAGCGTGGCAAACGTGCGGGAACAGAAAATGTTGCTGGAATTGCGGGCTTTGGAAAGGCGATTGAAATTGCCACAAGAAATTATGTTATAAACAACAAAAAACTCAGAACAATCAGAGATTATTTCCTGGAAAAATTGACCGAAAAAGTGGATTATTTTCAGGTAAATGGTCATCCACAACAAAAATCAAATGCCATTTTAAACATTTCTTTCTATGGCGTTGAAGGAGAATCCATTTTGATGCTTTTGGACTTGGCAGGAATTGCTGTTTCCACAACATCAGCTTGCACATCAAAGGCAATGCTTCCATCGCATGTTTTGAAAGCAATGGGCGTTCCTGATGACATTGCTCAAGGCTCAATCAGAATTTCATTCGGCACCAACATTTCTAAGTCAGATGTGGACTATGTTGTAGACGAAATTCAAAAGGTTGTCGCAAAACTGAGAGCAATTTCACCAATTCAAGCGGGGAGGATTTAAATATGTATTACAGCAAAACGGTTATGGATAGATTTCAAAATCCAAGAAATGCAGGTGGCATGCACGGCGCAAACGCAATTGGTCAAGTTGGAAATGTTGCTTGTGGCGACATCATGAAGCTTTATTTGAAAATAAACGACAATGGCGTCATTGAAAACGCGAGATTTAAGACTTTTGGCTGCTGTGTGGCAATCGCTGCAACAGACATCGCTTGTGATTTGGTCAAAGGAAAGACCATTGATGAAGCATTGAAAATTTCAAACACAGATTTGATGAACATTTTGGGAGAAATTCCTACGCACAAAATATATTGTTGCATTTTGGCTGAAGAAGCTATCAGAGCGGCAATTGAAGATTATTATAAAAGACGCGAAAAAGAATCAAAAATGGCAATCAAGAAGTCTATGAAAAATTCTGAAGAGATTGCCGAATAAAAAATTGTCAGATAAAAAATAAAAAGCATCTAAGTTTGAATAGATGCTTTTTTGTTGCATAACACCATTTGTTTAAAATGTTGCATAATACCATATTTTGTGTGACTGCTTTTGCATAATACGCAAGATATAGCCTATCTCTTCGCAAAACTTGTGTTTTGCGAATAAATTTAAAGCCTTATTTTCTAAAAAATTTTGTTGTCTCCCATAAAATTTTGCCTATAAAATTATAAAAAGTTGCAAACAAAAAGATTTAATTGAAAGTTTAGAACAGCTTTTCTGACAAATTAGCGCCCAAATTTAAACCAAGCCCAACTATCAAAATGCACTTGTTATTTTGTATTTTGTCAAAAACTCATCTTTAAACTCAGCAAAATAATCGCCCAGAATTGCTTCTCGGCTCTGTTCGGCAAGACGAATTAAAAATCTTAAGTTGTGAATGGAAAGAAGTTCCGCGCCGAGCATTTCGCCAGCGTTTATCAGATGTCTTATATAGCTCCTAGTGAAGTGTTTGCAAGCATAACAATCGCAACCTTCTTCAATTGGCCTGAAATCTTCTTTATATATAGAGTTTTTCAAAACCATTTTTCCTGTGCTGGCAAAAGCAGTGCCATTTCGGGCAATTCTTGTCGGCAAAACACAATCCATCATGTCTATGCCGCGCGCATAGCCTTCAACAAGACAATCTGGACTGCCTACACCCATCAAATATCGCGGCATATCATGCGGCAAAAGTGGGTTTAAAAATTCAAGAATGTCATACATAACACTTTTCTTTTCGCCGACAGAAAGTCCGCCAATGGCAATTCCGCACTTGGCATAAGGTTTGCAATCTTCGACGCATTTGGCTCGCAAATCTTTATACATATTTCCTTGAACAATCGGAAAAAGCACATGATTTCCGCCTTTATGCTCTTTGAAACACTTTTCAAGCCAAATTTTAGTTAAGTTTCGAGCACTCTCAGCTTCAGCATAACTTGCCCCTGCTTCCGTGCATTGGTCAAGTGCCATGTTTATGTCGCTGTCAAGTGCAAGTTGAATTTGCATGCAAAGTTCTGGCGTCATCAAAAACTTTTCGCCACTCAAATGAGAGCGAAACTCCACACCTTTTTCAGACACTTTTCTCAAATCAGACAACGAAAAAACCTGAAAGCCACCACTGTCGGTAAGAATTGGTTTTTCCCAGTTCATAAACTTGTGCAACCCGCCTGCTTTTTCAACAAGTTCGTGACCTGGACGCAAAAAGAGATGATAGGTGTTCGATAAAATTATTTGAGCACCCATTTCATTTAAATCTTCAGGATGAAGCCCTTTGACCGTGCCTTGCGTGCCGACTGGCATGAAAACTGGAGTTTTGATATCTCCCCTTGGCGTGTGAAAAATCCCTGCACGAGCCCCTGTTTTAGGGCATTCTTTTATTATTTCATAACTAAAATTTACGTCTTGCATAAAAATCCTTTTATTCAATAAACATTGCATCGCCAAAGCTGAAAAAACGATATTTTTCTTGAACAGCGATTTTGTAAAGTTCCAAAGTTTTGTCAATGTCGCCAATAAATGCCGCAATCAACATGATGAGCGTGCTTTCTGGCAAGTGGAAATTTGTGATTAGAGCGTCAACAATCTTGAATTTATATGGCGGATAAATAAAAATTTTTGTTTCGCGTTTTTGTGGTTGCAAAAGCCCATTTTCATCCACTCCGCTCTCCAAAACGCGCACGGAAGTTGTGCCAACCGCAATCACCCTGCGCCCTTCTCTTTTTGCATTATTGATTTTGTCGGCAACTTCAGGCGAAATTTCAAAATATTCGCTGTGCATTTCGTGGTTTTCGATGTTGTCTTCTTTGACAGGTCGAAAAGTTCCCAGACCGACATGCAACAAAACTTCCAAAATTTCCACACCCTTTGCTTTGATTTTTTCAAGCAATTCTGTTGTGAAGTGAAGGCCCGCAGTCGGAGCTGCACTTGAACCGTTTATCTTTGCATAAACCGTTTGATATCTGTTTTGATTTTTAAGCTTTTCTTTGATGTACGGTGGCAGCGGCATTGTGCCAATTTCCATCAAGTGTTCTTCAAAAGTTTTGCGGCTGTCGAAGTCAAACTTGACCTTGCAAGCACCATAGTCGCCCAGTTCCGTCACAACACATTTGATGTTTTGATTGAAAACAATCTCAGTGCCAACGCTCAAACGTTTTTGTGGTCTTGCGATAACTTCCCAATTTTTCAAGTCAATGCGTTTTTGAAGCAGAATTTCGATTTTTGCGCCGGTTGTTGTTTTAAATCCAAACAATCTTGCTGGCAAAACCTTGCTGTTGTTGACCACCAAGATATCGCCCGGCTTCAAAAAGTCGAGAATGTCATAAAAATGTTTGTGTTGAATTTTTTGAGTCTTGCGATTGTAACAAAAAAGGCGAGAATGGTCGCGCGGTTCCATCGGCGTCTGCGCAATCAACTCTTCTGGCAGGTCATAAAAATAAGTGCTTCTCAACAATTCTCTTTTCATTTTGTTCCTTTTAAAGTCGTTAGCTTTTAGGTGTGTAAGCTATTCCCAAATGATGATAAGCGTTTTCAAGCGCAACCCTTCCTCTTGGCGTTCGAGCGATAAAGCCCAGCTGCAAAAGGTATGGCTCATAAACATCTTCAATTGTTCCGGCATCTTCACTGATTGTGGCTGAAAGCGTTTCCAGGCCGACCGGTCCGCCGCCAAATTTGTAGATTATGCTCTCCAAAATTTTTCTATCGATAAAATCCAGCCCAAGCTCGTCAATTTCCATTTTTGCAAGCGCCTGGTCGGCTATTTCTTTGGTTATTTTGCCAGTTCCCAGCACTTCGGCATAATCTCTCACACGCTTCAAAAGTCTGTTGGCAATTCTCGGCGTTCCTCTAGAACGTCTCGCGATGTCAAGGCTGGCTTGTTCATCGATTTCGATGTTCAAAATTTTTGCCGAACGCTTGATGATGATTTGCAAATCTTGGTCGCTATAAAGTTCCAAACGGCAAATCACACCAAATCTGTCTCGCAATGGGCTTGTCAACATCCCCGCTTTTGTTGTGGCACCAATCAATGTGAAAGGTTGAATTTTCAAACGCATATTTTTGGCAGACGGACCTTTTCCGACAATAAAATCAAGTGCAAAGTCTTCCATTGCGGGATACAAAATTTCTTCAACACTTTTGTTTAAACGATGTATTTCGTCGATGAACAACACATCATTTTTGCCCAAATTTGTCAAAATTGCCGCAAGGTCTGCTGCGTGTTCGATTGCTGGACCAGATGTAACCTTAAACTGGCTGCCAAGTTCGTTTGCAATGATGTGCGAAAGTGTGGTTTTCCCAAGCCCCGGCGGACCATACAACAAAACATGGTCCAGAGCGTCTTTTCTGGATTTTGCCGCCTTGATATAAATCTCCAAACTTTGCTTGATTTTGTCTTGCCCGACATAATCTTCAAGCCTTGTCGGTCTCAACGAATTTTCAATTTCTGCATCTGTCCAATTTTTTGAACTTGTTATAAATCTATCATCCATAAACTCCTGGGGAGGCACCAAAAGTTTTCAACGGCACACGGCAAAATTGCCTGATGCCTAAACTTTCGGTTCCCCGTCCCAATCTCCCTCCTTTTAAAGAACAAAACTTGCGTTTTGTTGGTTGATGACGCTTGATTTTGCCGCTTATCTTCCAAGTTCTCTCAAAACTTTCAAGATAATCTCTTCAGCGGTCATCTCTTCGGTCGCCTTGCTTCTTGCAAGCCTGTAAGCTTCATTTTTGTTTACGCCCAGGCTAATAAGGGTTTCAACAGCGTCGTTGAGAGCGGTTTCGTTAAAGTTTTGAGCAAGGTTTTGGTCAAGAAGTGGAATGCCATTTGAAACAACCTTATCTTTGAGTTCCAAACAAATTCTCTCGGCGCTCTTTTTGCCCAAGCCTTTGATTTTTGAAAGCAAAACGCTGTCTTCGTTGACAATTGCGACAATCAGGTCAGAAAGTTTTATGCCCGAAAGAATGGTTATCGCCATTTTTGGCCCAATGCCTGAAACTGTTATCAGCTTCAAAAACATGGCTTTCTCTTCTTCAGTGGCAAATCCATAAAGGCAAACGCCAGTGTTTTCACTCACTTGCAGATAGGTCAAAATTTTCGCCGTTTCGCCTTCCATCGGCAGGCTGGCAAGAGTGTTGTTTGAAATTGTCAGCTCATAACCCACTCCGTTGACATCGACAACGAGCAGATTTTCTTTTTTTTCTTCGATTGTTCCAACCAAAAACGAAATCATGTGTTCTCCTTAAATCATGTTGAAATTCAAATTTGGATTTATCTGGCTGTGACAAAGTGCAACCGCCAAAGCATCAGCCGCATCATCTGGTTTTGGAATTTTTTCCAATCCCAAAATGTTTTTAACCATAAATTGCATCTGTTTTTTATCTGCGCGACCGTTCCCCGTCAACGCCTGTTTGATTTGCATTGGCGTATATTCAAAAATGCGTTCACAAAATTTTTCAGCAGTCAAAATAATCACGCCACGTGCTTCAGCCACCGGAATAACAGTCGTTTGGTTATGAAAATAGAACAATTCTTCAATTGCCACTTCATCTGGTTTGTAAGTTTCAAAAAGCACGCGCAAAGCTTCTTCAATTCTCAAAAGTCTGACCGGAAAACTCTCTTCTTTTGGCGTTTCAATAACTCCAAAATCGACAACATAGTTGTTTCGATGAGTGTCAATGATGCCATAGCCGACAATTCCATAACCTGGGTCAATTCCTAAAATTCTCATAAATTTATTTTAAACAATAGGGCGTTTTTTGTCAAACGAAACACAAGCATTTGCAACAAAAAAAAGCAGGAAACCTCGCTTTTATTTTCGTCACTCTTCTTCTGTAAGGTTGACATTATGATAAACTTCTTGAACATCGTCCAAATCTTCAAGTGCGTCAATCATTCGCTGGAACTTCGCTTCTTGTTCGGCGTCCAAAGTCACATACATGTCAGGAACGAGTGCTGTTTCAGAAGAGACAATGTTATAGCCTTTCTTTTCGAGTGTGTCACGCATTTGACCATCTTGATTTGGCTCGGTGATGATTTCAACAGCATCTTCATCTTCCACAACATCCACAGCGCCCGCTTCGATTGCGTCAAGCATAAGAGTGTCGACGTCGTTGCAATCAACCACAACAACAACGCCCTTTCTTTTGAAAAGATAAGAAACGCAGTTTGTTGAGCCCAAGCTGCCACCATGTTTGTCAAAAGCGTGTCTAACGTCGCCAGCCGTTCTGTTTTTGTTGTCAGTTAAGCATTCTACAATCACCGCCGAACCGCCAACACCATAGCCTTCATAGGTTGTGGCTTCATAGTTCACGCCACCGAGTTCTCCAGCCGCTTTTTTGATTGACCTTTCAATGTTGTCGTTTGGCATATTGTTTTGTTTTGCTTTTGCAATGATATCTTTCAATTTGCTGTTGACATTTGGGTCAGAACCGCCCATTTTGACGCAAACTGCAATTTCTCTTCCGATTTTGGTAAAAATTTTGCCTCTCGCTGCGTCAGTTTTGCCTTTTTTTGCCTGTATATTGTGCCATTTTGAATGTCCCGACATTGTTTTTCTCCTTAAAAATTATTCTATTTCTATAATAAATCTTATTTTCGCTCTCTGTCAAATTAAATAGCGTCGAAAACAAAATTAAAACAAAGTTTTGTTGATTTCATACATAATAATACTTCCGCTAACGCCAGCGTTTAGGCTTTCAATGCCTGGCATCATCGGAATTTTTACGCTTTGTTTACACAAATTTGAAATTTCTTTGCTGACACCCTGACCTTCGTTTCCAATCACAACGCCCACCTGTTTGTCAGTTTTGAAATTGAAGATGTTTTCTCCATTCATGTCGCATTTCAACAAATTTAAGTTGTTTTTTTGCGAGAAAGCGACAAATTCTTCTCTTGGAAGCTCAAAAACCTTGCTGTCAAAAACGGCTCCGACAGAACTTCGAATAAGTTTCGCATTAGATTTTTTGACTGAATCGACAAGATAGACAAACGAAAAACCGCTTGCAAAAGCACTTCGAATGAGCGTTCCAACATTGCCTGGGTCTTGAAGTCCATCCAAAACAAGAAAATTTGTTTTTGGCGCAACCACAACATCTTGTGTGTAGTATGCAACGCATAATACTTTCTGTGGTGTTTTTGTGTCTGAAAGTTGTTCAATTGTTTTGTCGTCAGTCTTAAAAATTTTGCCACTAAAATCAAATGGCAGACTGTCTAAACTTGTCAAGATGCAATCAGTTTTGATGGAATTATTTTTTATGGCGTCTTTGATGATTTTGACATTATCCAAAAAAAGCAAAGACTTGTTTTCTCGTTTTTGCTTTTTAAGTGTCAATATGAAGTTTTTTGTCGCCTTTTCCATTATGCCTTCTTGGCAACTTCAACAAGGTTTGCAAATGCAGCAGGTTCTCTGACTGCAATATCTGCAAGAACTTTTCTGTTGAGAGTTACGTTGGCTTTTTTAAGTCCGCTGACAAATCTGCTGTAAGAAATGTCGTTTTGTCTGCACGCTGCGTTGATTCTTGTTATCCAAAGAGCACGGAAATCTCTTTTCTTTTGTTTACGGCCAATGTATGCATATTGTCCGCTCTTCATAACTTGTTCTCTTGCTGTTCTGTAAAGCTTACTCTTTGCTCCAAAGTAACCTTTTGCTTGTTTTAAAATCTTTCTACGCTTTTTAACTGCGTTTACTCCTCTTTTAATTCTCATTTTCCCCTCCTAATTACTTGCAGAGCAGTGTCTTAATGTTGCTAGCGTTCTTTCCAGCAATATAAGAACCTTTTCTGAGTTTTCTTTTTCTGTTTTTGTTTTTGTTTGTCAAGAAGTGACCCTTTCCTGGTCTTGCATACTTAACTTTTCCTGTTGCAGTGAGTGAAAATCTTTTCTTGACACCACTATGTGTTTTTTGTTTAGGCATTTTCTTTTTCTCCTTTTATTTTGCTTTTTTCGGGTTGATTACGACAAAAACATTTTTGCCCATGATTGCTGGTTCTTTTTCAACAAAACCATAATCTGCCAAATCTGCCACAAATTTTTTGACAATTTCAACGGCATTTTTTGAGTAAGCTTGTTCTCTGCCTCTCATTCTCAGTGAGACCTTCACTTTGTCGCCGTCTTGCAAGATTTTTTGAGCGTTTTTAAGCTTGAAGCTGATGTGATAGTCATCAATGCGCATAGAAAGCTGAATTTCTTTGATTTCGCTTATCTTTTGATTTTTGCGAATCTCTTTTTCTTTTTTCAGCGTGTCAAACTTATATTTTCCGTAGTCCATAAGTTTGCAAACTGGTGGATTTGCATTTGGCGACATCAAAACCAAGTCCAATCCGCCTTTGTCAGCAATGTCTTGCGCAGCTGTTTTTGAGAGAACGCCAAGCTGTTCTCCTTCTTCTCCAATCAATCTAACTTCTTTTGCTGTGATTTGGTCGTTGATTAACAATTCTTTAAAAATGGCCGTAATCTCCTTTTTCTTATTTTATTTTTGTTTTTAAAAACAAAAAATTGGTAGGACGCAAAAAGTTCTACCAATCACAAATCAAAAATTATTAAAATTTTTGACCACATCAAAACGAAATTCGATGGGTGAGAAGTGAACTTCTGCTTTCTAACGCTCTTATTTTATCACAACAAAAAAAGCTTGTCAATCATTTTTTAGATATTTTTTTCTTTTTCTTCTTTTTCTTTTTAAAAATTGAAAACGGAGAAGTTTCCAAAATTAGCCCTGTTTTCATGACAACAACATCGCAGTGCTCGACAGAATATCCTTTCATCACTGCTTTGCCGAAAATTGTTAGACCTGCAATCAATGAGCTTATCAAACACGTGACAATAAAATATACGTTTGCGTCTTGAATGTTCATGTTCACAACCAAGCTGACGCCGCCCGCACCGCTCAAAATTCCGCAGATGTCGCCCACAACGTCACCACAAAACGAAGAAACTTTTTCGGTGTTTTCACAAAGCTTTACCGCAGTTTTATAGCCAATTTTGCCCGAATATTTTTCAAGTTTTTCAAAATTTATTGAAGTGACCGCTACGCTTATCATGTCGAAAACGACGCTGACAACAATAAAAAAAACAATCACAAAAAGCGACAAAAAAACAGGAAGTTTTGGAAACAAACTTTGCGAAAACATGCTGAAAATTATTGACAAGCAAATGGAGAGAATTAAAGTTCGAAATGCCCACATCAAATTATTTTTTTTCATAGATTATTATATTTTCCTGCAAAGAAAAATAGGACAAAGACAACAAAAAAATCCATGTTTCCATGGATTAATCAATTTTAAGTTTTTTGAAGTTGACAACTTCTGGTTTGTTTTCAATAAACCAATCGACAGCATCACAAATGCTTTCTTCAATGTTCACACAATTTTCTGACCATGACATTTCCGATGTGGCTAGTGGCACCTGTGACAATAAATTGTTCCATTAACATCTCCTTTTTATGATATTATGTTTAAAATCAAACAAGATATGTCAACTTTCAATCTCTGCGATTTCGTCATTTATCATAACTTTGAGTTCTGGAATGAGCTCACTGATTGGAATGAAAAGTTTTTCGCCCGTCTCTCTCATTGTGACTTCCGCTTCCGCATTTGCCATGGTTTTTGGACTGATAATCACACGAATTGGCACACCCATAAGTTCGCTGTCAGTCAGTTTAACGCCGACTGAAACGTTGCGGTCATCATACAAGACCTCAATCCCAGCACTTTCCATTTTTTTGTAAAGCTCTTCGCTGACTGCTGAAACGTTTTCGTCGTCCATTCTAAGTGGACAGAAATGCACTTGCCATGGAGCGATTGTCATAGGCCAAATCAAGCCTTTTTCATCCGCTTTTTCTTCGATGATGCTTGCCAAACTTCTTCCAATGCCGATGCCATAGCAGCCCATGATAGGCTCTTTCAAACTTCCATCTGGCATATGAATTTTCAATCCCATTGGTTTGGTATATTTTGTGCCAAGTTGGAAGATGTTTCCGATTTCGATTCCGCGTTTCAGGTTCAGCGGTTTATGACAAACTGGACACAAGTCGCCTTCTCTGACAAGTGAGATGTCGACAAATTCAGCAGGTTTGACATCTCTGGTTATGCTGACATTTTTGATGTGAAAATCTTTTTTGTTTGCACCAGTAACAAAATTTTCCAGCCCTTTCAAAGTTTCGTCAAAAAAGACAAAAGAATTTTCTGGCAGTTTCAAGTTTACACAACCAATGTTTCCAGCTGGCAGCCCAAATTTTCCCACTTCAACTGGATAGAGTTCGCTTTGCACCAATTTTTTGAGTTTAATTTCGTTCACATCACAATCGCCACGCAGAAAAGCCACAACAAGTTTTTCATCTTGCGTTTGATAACAAACCGCTTTTGCAGTGTGTTTTGCGTCAGTCTCCAAAAAAGCACAAACTTCTTCGATTGTGTGAGCGTTTCCTGTGAAAACTTCTTCCATTTCGGCAATTTTGTGGTCATTTTCTTCTTTGATAGATGTCGCCACTTCCATGTTGCTAGAATAGTTGCAAGAAGAGCAAATCACAAGTTTGTCTTCGCCCGCGTCCGTGACAGCCATAAATTCATCTGCAACTTTTCCACCCATCATGCCAGTGTCGCTTTTGACCGAGATGAAATTTTTGAAACCAATGCGTTTGTAAATTCTCACGTAAGCATCATAGACTTTTTTGTAAAAACTTTCCAAATCTTCTTGGCTGGCGTGAAAAGAATATGCGTCTTTCATGGTGAACTCTCTCACTCTTATAAGCCCACCGCGTGGACGCGCTTCATCTCGATATTTTGTTTGAATTTGATAAATCATAAAAGGCAGTTGGTCATAACTTTTCACAGTGTTTAAAGCCATGTGAACGGCTGCTTCTTCATGCGTCATGCCCAAAACCATGTCGTGACCATTTCGGTCTTTAAAACGCAAAAGCTCTTCTTGAATGGAAGAATAACGCCCGCTCAGCTCCCAAAGTTCTCTTGGCATGACAACAGGAAACAAAACTTCTTGCCCGCCAAGTTTGTTCATTTCGTCTCTGATGATGTTTTGAATTTTAAGGCTGACCCTTTGCGCTGGTGGCAGCAGAGAAAAAATCCCCGTGCTGACCTGTTTTATGTAGCCTGCACGCAAAAGCAAAACATGACTTTTTATTGTTGCTCCATTTGGCGCTTCTTTCAAGCGTTCGCCGACCAATTTGCTCAGTTTCATATTTCCTCCTCAACGCTCTCGTCCAAATCTTTTTTGATTTGATAAAGTTTTCCAGTTGCCTTTGAAAGTTCTTCTTGCGCAAATTTTGCCAAAAAATTTGCCCTTTCAAAAAGCTCCTGCGCTTTTGCAAGTGGAAGCTGTTCTTTTTCTAAGCGTTCGATGATTTGCTCCAATTCTTTGATTGCGTCTTCGTAATTCATTTTTCACTCCTGACTGGTTTTGTGGTCAATTTCCCGTCCACAAAGTTGATTTCAACATTTTCGTTTAAGTTGACTGACGAAAGTTGGTTTATCACCTTGCCATTTTGTTCTATTTTAGCATAACCCAGTGCCAAAATGTCAAGCGGATTTAGTTTTTTTAGCGTGGCAAGTTTGAGATTGAGTGAATATTCTTTCTCCAGCACAAAAGCGTTGATTTTGCTGGAAAGAAATTCGCGAATTTTTTCAAGTTTGAGCTGTTTTTCTCTTACAAAGTTTTCTGCCAGAAAAAGCAAATTCTTTTTGTCGCGGTCAAAAGCAAAATTTTTCTCTGAAACATAACTTTCAAGAAGCCTTGACAGACGAGAAACTTCTCTCTTGAAGCCCATAAGCTGAACTTGATTGTCTCTGGTCAAAAGTTCGGCTGCGGCACTTGGTGTCGGTGCTCTAAGGTCTGAAACAAAGTCGATGATTGTGAAATCGGTTTCATGTCCGACCGCAGAAACGATTGGTTTTTGACAGTCATAAGTTGCTCGAGCCACAAGCTCGGTGTTGTAAGCCGACAAATCTTCCAAACTGCCGCCACCGCGCGCAACAATGACCACATCCACATTTGGATAGGTCGAAAAAAATTTGATTCCGTTTGCAATTTCTTTTTCGGCGTCTTTGCCCTGAACTTTTGTGTCGTAAAGCACGATGTCAATCGCTTTGTTTCGACGCCAAGTTACGTTTTTGATGTCTTGCAAAACCGCCCCTTCTTTTGATGTGACCACACCAATTCTTTTGATAGAAAGTGGCATTGTTTTTTTGTGTTCGGCGTCAAACAAGCCTTCTTTGGAAAGCTTTTCTTTCAAAAGCAAAAAGTTTTGATAAAGCGCACCTTGCCCATAAGGTTCAACTTTCGAAACAACAAAATTGAAGCGGCCACTTTTGGCGTAAAAATTTGGTGAACCTGTGAAGACACAAGAAGAGCCCTCTTCAACATCTTTCAAAATTTCGGTGTTGAAACAAACGCATGGCAGCGAGCTTTCATCGTCTTTTATTGAAAAATAAGTCGCCGTTTTTGAATAAGACATGCCAAAAACTTCTCCAACAATTTGAATGTTATGGAGAAGTTCTTCTGCATTAAAGATATCTCTAATGATGCAATTAAATTTTGTTACAGTCAGCGTCTGTCTGGTCATCTATTCATTTATTATGGCAGAAACAATTCCGTTTATAAATCGAGAAGATTTTTCGGTGCTATATTTTTTGGCAAGTTCCAAGCTTTCGTTGATTGCCACCGCTTTTGGAGAACCGCAAAATTCAATTTCCGTCAGTGCAAGATAAATCAAAGCCAAATCAATCTTGAAAAGTCTGTCATATTCAAAATTTTTGAGATGTTTTTCAATTTGTTCTTTCAAGGTCTCTTTGTTTGCTTCAAAAGAAGAAAGAATGCTTTCAAAAAACTGTTTGTCTTCTTCTTTTTTAAGCTCAATCAAATTGTCTTTTGAAAGCTCTTTGTCAAAGTCATGAAAAAGGCTTTCAAAAATCAGCTTAAAAGCGTTTTCGCGTGCGTCTTTACGCATTTTCCACCACCTCTTTGTCGCACTCAACATTGATGACGTGAACATTGATTTTGAGTGGCTTCAAAGCAACCATTGTCGCCAGAGAATTTCTTATGTTTTCCTGAACTCTGTAAGCAATGTCAGGCACACTGAAACCTATGAAAACATTGATAAAAACATCCACTGTCAGAGCGCCATTTTTTTCAAATTTGATTTCCACGCCGTCGTCATAGCGATTGAAAAGTTTTTTATACCATGGTCGAGCCGAATTTGTCACGCTCTCAACGCCGCTGATTTCTTTTGCAGCCAAGTTGATGATTGAAACAAGAATTTTTCTATCCAGCGTTATCTTGCCATTGTTTTTTTCTTGATTTTTTGTTGCCATAATTGTCTCCTTGTGTTTCTTTAAAGACATTTTATCACAAGTTGATAAACATTTGCAAATTATTCTGCTGGAATTATCACAATATTTCTAAGTTCTGTGCCAAGTTGTTCCATAACTGTTGTCGAAATTTGTGCAACTTCATTTTCTGTGAGGGTTGTGCCTTTCACAACAACGTTGACTTTTGTGTCAGAAATTGAAATCACACAGTCAGCAAACCCTTGCGCCTTGATAAGCCCTTCAACAGCAAGTTCTTTTTCCATCATTGAAATGAGTTCAAGTTTTGCCTCTTCTGCTGCAGCAATGGCAGCTTCGGTTGAAGATGCGCTGTCGATGATGGCATCATAATACAAAATTTCTTGGTCACGTGTGCTTTCTCTGTCGTTGCGATAAGATGTGAAATAGCTTGTTGTGGTCACATTGGTGTTGGTTTCTTTGACAGAATTGTTTAAAACGATGTTCAAATAGCCTGTCACTCCCAAAAGCACCACCATAAGTGAAAGAATGATAATTTTTGTTCTTTTTTTCATTTTAAAACTCCTTTTTTTGTTTAATTTTTAAGCCAAAACTGTGATGTTGTTTCTATCGACTTCCAAAACTGTTTCAACAGCGGTCAGAATGTTCATTTTGATGCTAAAATCTTTTGCCCCGTCTGCAACAATCACCACCCCCTTTACTTTTGGATAAATTTTTTTTACAATCACTGGTTCGTTTGAAACCAAAATAACTGTCTCTGTTGTGATTGTATTTTCTGTGCCACCTGCTGAAGAAGTCGTTGTTTCTGTATCAGTGGCATATTCGTAAGAAAAGCCACTTTCCAAGGTTATAACCACGCTGACGTTGCCGACATTTGAAATCTTGGACAATACATTACATAACTTATTCTCAAGCATGTCCACATATTCCTCTTCAGAAGAATATTCTTCTGTCGAAGTTTCGTTTGAATTGTCAGTTTTTGGCTGATAAACAAACATAAAATAAACCGCACACACAACAAGCCCAATCAAAACCGCCAAAATGATTTCATAATGCTTTATTGATTTGAATTTGTCCCAAAAATTTTTAAGCTTGCTCATTGAATTGCACCTCCACATCACTTAACATTGAATTTTCTGAAATGATTTCTTTTATTTTTTGTTTTGCACTCACGATATTTTTACTTTCGAAATTTTCGCCATATTCAAGTTCGCATAAATCGACATAAATGCTGAAAATTTCCAATTTTTCACTCAGGATATTGGCGTTTATCGACACAACAACATTCTTCAGCCCAACTTCTTCAATCTCTTTCGACAAATCATCACTTAGCGCTGTCAATTTGTCTAAATTCACTTGATAAAGATAATCTTCTTGCAAAACATTTTCTGTTCCAAAAAATTTGGAAATGTCAAAATCTTTGCCGAAGAGTTTTGGAAGTGGCATGATGATGACCAGCAAAATCACAAATGAAAAAATGACCTTTGTGTATTTGTTCATCTGCCCTTCAGGCAAAACAAATTCTGCCAAAACGCTCAGAAGAATGACGCCTGTTATCGAAAGCAGCCACGCAGAAACAGCACCCATAAAAATCTCCTTAAATCACCAAATTTGCACTGCACATGACAAGCCCTGTCAGCACGAGATACATAAACGAAACCGCCACCAGAAGTGCCACAAGCATCGACAAACTTTTTGACATGTCACTGATGAAGTTGGCAATTTTTTTGTCACCGATTGGTTCAATCAAACCCGCCATAAATTTTAAAAGCAACACAAACACGACCAAATTTATCACAGGAGAAAGGACAGTGGAAAGAAGAAGAAAAAGCCCCACACCGCCAACGGCATTTTTGATGAGCATGCTGCTTGCCATGATGATGGAAAGCCCATCAGAAACATAGCCGCCCACAATCGGGATATAACTTTTTATGGCATATTTGGCGGTTCTGATTGAAAGTCCGTCAAAAGCTCCAGCCATGATGCCTTGAATGCTGAAAAAGCCCAAAAAAATTGTGAAACATAGCCCGATTGTCCATTTGAAAGTGCCTTGCAAAAACGAAACAAACTTGTCGAGCTTGACATTGTTTGAAAGATTTCCAACGAGAGAAAAAACAATGGAAAAGATGAACAGCGGAAGCAAAATATAAGTGATGAGCGAAACAATCAAGTTGCTCAAAAGTGCAATGGCTGGCTGATAAATTGAAACGGAAACGGTTCCGCCTATTGCCGTGAGAAGTGTGAGCAGAATCGGAAAAATTTGGTCAAACAAATTTTTTATTGTTGTCAGAGTGGTTGAGGTTGTGCTTATGATTTGCACCAGCGTTGTGCCAAGAAAAATTATGACGACGCCGTAAGTGACAAAGTGAATGATGTTTCCCACCGATTTTCCGTTTGTGGCAGGCTTGAGATTTGAAATCATTCCGCCCAAAATGGCTATGGAAATGATGCTTGCCATGATGGGTAGAAAGTTTTTCAGACCTTTCCAAAAAATGGACGTCACCGCCGAGAAGAAACTTTCAGAGCTGTCAGCATATTCTCCAGAAATGACGCTGTTGACCTTATCTAAAAACGAACCCGACGAAAACAACTCTTTGGCATCTTCAGAAATTCCGCTCAAAATGTTTTCAATTGAGCTGAAATCAAGATTGGAAAGTTGTTTGTCGACTTCTTCTGTAAGTTGCTCTTCAAGTTCTTGTGCTTCTTCGCTTTCGGCATAAGCAACATCTGGAAAAAATTGAAAACCACGCGTTATATCAAATTTGCCATAAAAACAAGAGACAAAAATAAACAAAATCAAAAGATAGACGCTCAGTTTGGGCTTTTTGAGCTTTTTAAACTTTTTCATTGCGGCAGAAGCTCCATGACAATGTCAAGAATGCTGGTCACAATCGGAAGTGCCATAACCAAAATGATGATTTTTCCGCCCAACAGGACTTTGTCGCCCAAACTTGAATTTCCTGTGTCGTTGCAGATGCTGGCAGTGAACTCTGTCAGATAACCTATTCCAATAATTTTAAAAATGACTGAATAAAGCGAGCCGTTCACGCCCGAAACTTGAAAGATGTTGTTGAAGATGTCAAAAATGTTTGTTAGATATGACAACATGTAAAAAATGATGATAATTCCGCCCACTATGGAAATGAAAATTGCAAAGTCGGGTCGGATAGGTTTGACTATCATACAGGCAATGCAAGTGATAAGTGCTATGCTGATGATTTTATAAAGCGTATCCATAGCCAACTCCTTTTTACGCTAAAAATTGAAGATTGTTCTGATTGTGGAAAAAAGTTCACTTATCATGCCAAGCACCATAAAAAGCACAATCACCACACCTGCCAGTGTTGCCAAAGTGGAAATGTCGTCCTTGCCGCTGTTTTTCAAAATCTGACCAATCACAGCCGTCAAAATTCCGATGGCGGCAATTTTGAAAATGATATCAACATCCATAGCACGCTCCTTTTAAAACATGATAACTGCCCAAAACAGCCCAGCAACCACTCCCAGTTTCCAAGACAGTGCGCCATATTTTTTTTGTTCGGTGTCGCACTTTGTTTTAAACTCGTTGAAGCGCGCGATAAAACTTTGAATTTCTTTTGTTTGATTTTCCACGTCACTTCTCCCCAAAGTTTTGAAGAAAAGCAAAATAAAATCTTTTTCTTCTGCTTTCAAAATATCCGCTTTTTTGAAAAGTGTTTCGTTTGAAAGTTCGCATTTCTTGTCTAAAAACTCAATAAAATTTGCGTCAATGCCGAGCAGATTTTTTTTGTTTGAAGCGTCAAAATTTTCCAAAAGAACTTTCAATCTTTCTCGTGAGAAATTTATCTCAAGCGCGAGCTTGTCTGCAAGAGCAATCAGACTTTCAAAAAAACGCTTTCGTCTGGTGTATTTGTTTGAAAACAGAATTCCTACAAATACGCAAAGGCAAAAAACAACAACAATCAAAACATATTTCATAAAAACTCCTTATCTAAAAATTCTGGAAAAGTTTTCGTCATAAATCCCTTCAAAAGTTCCAGGACCGTTTCGCTTTGAAAGCAAAACAAAACGTTTAAAAATTTTTTCTTTCAAAGTCTTCTCAAAAAGTGGCTTTTTGCAGAAAGTTTCCATGCTTTCGGCATGAGTGGAAGCAAGAAGTTTGACGCCGCAAGAGCAGGCATATCTGAGCGCTTCAACATCTTCTTCTTGCCCGACTTCATCCGTCACAATGATGTCTGGCGAAAGCGACCGAATGCCGTTTTCAAACCCCATTTTTTTGGAAGAAAAAGCGATTTTGTCTGTAAAATTTGAATTTATTCCGCAATCAAGTTCGCCACGTTCATCCAAAAGCAAAATGTTGTAAGTCAAATTTCTTTGCGAAAGCTGAGAGACAAAATCTCGCAAGAAAGTCGTTTTTCCACAGCCTGGCGGCGAAATGACAAGTGTGTTTTCGACCCCGTTTTCTGTGACGATAAACGGAAAAGCGGTCAAAGAGCAATTTTTGACCACGTGCGGCACACGAATGTTGCAGCTGCAAAAGTTTGTCATGGTTTTGACATGACCGTTTTCTTCAATCAAGTTTCCGCCAATGCCGATGCGCACGGCTTCATCTGTGACAATAAAGCCCTTTTTGATTTGTTCGTTCACAGAATAAATCGAACATTCGCTCGCCCTAAAAATGACATCTTCAATGACGATTTTGCTGGCATAAAGCGCATTGTGAATGTCTCTTGTCACGCCGTTTTCAGAAAGAAAATAAATTTTTCCGCTCACGTTGACAACAATCGGCTTTTCGGCGCGCAGTCGAATTTCGTTGACCGCTTTCATGTTGACTTTTTCAGAAATAATTTTATAAATTTTGTCAGGCAGAATTTTTTCCAACATAAAAATTTCTCCTTAACGCATTTTATGAACATCAAAATTTTGAAAAATGCAACAAAAAAACTTTTCTTGACAGATTTTGTCGAGAGAAAGTTTTGAAGAAACGGTTTATTTTCTTGACATCTTTTGCTTTTGGGTTTATAATATTAAAACTGGGCTAGATGGGGAGTTAGCGGTGCCCTGTAACCTGCAATCCGCTACAGCAGGGTTGAACGTTTGCCTAGGTGCAGTTTGGTTGAAGATGTGCACAAGGTTTTGATGTTGAAATCAAGGTCTTATGCAACCAGCTCCTTCGAACCATGTCAGGTCCTGACGGAAGCATCATTAAGAAGATCAGTTGATGTGCCATGAGGAAGCTTTGATGGAGTTGAAATTTTGTGAGGCAGTCAGTCAAATTGCAACAAAGCATTCGCCCAGCATGAAAAAAGCAAGGTCAATGTCCTTGCTTTTTTGTTTTTTTGAAATTATTTGCTTTGTTGTGGTTTCTTTTGGTCTTTGACCATTTCTTTCATGTTTTCCACTTCTTTTTTGACAGCTTTTTCGCCTTTGTTGACGAGCTTTTTTGCGTCTTCGCAGTGTTTATAAAGAAGTGCACCTGCCACAAGACCAGCACCAAAACCTACAACCATCCAAATTTCTTTCATTTGCATCCTCCTATTGTTAGGGTTTGCAAAAACGCGAAAAATATACCTTTTTGTCAGGTTTAATAAGAAAATCTGCCAAACATTGAAACAATTCTGTTGTATTCAACTTGTTCGTTTGCTTTGATGATCAAAGGTTCTTCAAAAATGTTTTTGGAAGTGTCGCAAATCGAACACAACGCTCTCGGATTGGAAAGATTTATATAATTTATGACATTGACAAAAGTTTTGAAAACATCTTTCTCGTCAAACAACAATTTTGGACAATTATAGACCAAACTTTCCACCAAAATTTGATTTGGCACTTTGTTGTAGGCCTTTGAATATATGGCGTTTATAAGTTTTATCATTTCCACAACCATCGAGCCACAACTGCCGATTTTTTCGTTTAAATTTGCATATCTGCTGCCAAAATCAACGTCAAAAAATTTGTTTTTGTTTTCGTTATACATCTTAAAATGCTTTGTTTTTGAGTTGTAAGCACAGATATAAATTTTTATCTTGACATTTGTGCCAAAATCGTCCTTTCCGACAATGGAAATGTGGTCGAGATATTCGTAGACTATGGAAGTTGAAGACAAATAATTTGCCATGAATTTGACAAGGTCATGTTTGAAGTCGCTGAACTTATATTTTTCAGCAGGCTCATGTGACACGTCCACTTTGTTTTTCTTATATTTCTTTTTGCCAAGCCTAAACGAAGCTCTAAATTCTCGCCAAAAGATTTTCCAGAGATTTTTTTTGCTCTGCGAGTTATATTCAATTTGCGGATTTTCCACGCCTAAAAAATAGGTAAATTCTGAAAGTTGTGTAAAAATGCCCAAATAACTTTCGTTTACAGGCAGAAAACAGCATTTTTTCGGCTTTATAAACGGCGATTTTAAAGAAATGTCACCCACCGCTTTGGAAACCAGTTCCTGCACAAAACTGTTGACATTTTCACAAAATTCTATGTTGTCGCTTTCGCTCAAGCTTTCAATCAAATCTCGGTTTAATTGAGTTTTCATCGTCATCCTTATTGTTTTTTCATAATGTAAGCGCAAAGGTCAACCAACTTGTTTGAATAACCCCATTCGTTGTCATACCAAGCCACAAGTTTGACAAAAGTTGGGCTGATCATGATGCCAGCGGTCACGTCAAAGATGCAAGTTTTTGGGTCGCCGATGAAGTCACTTGAAACCACTGGGTCTTCTGTCACGCCAACAATGCCAGCCATGGTTGTTTTGCTCGCTTTTTTGACAGCCTCAACAATTTTTTCGTAAGTTGTTGGCTTTTTAAGACGACACGTCAGGTCAACAACCGAAACATCAAGCGTCGGAACACGATAGCTCATTCCGGTCAGCTTGCCTTTAAGTTCTGGAATGACTTCTCCAACTGCTTTGGCTGCGCCAGTTGAAGACGGAATGATGTTGTAAGACGCTGCACGTCCACCGCGCCAATCTTTCTTGCTTGGACCGTCAACTGTCAGCTGTGTTGCCGTTGTGGAGTGAACAGTGCTCATCAAGCCTTCTTCAATTCCAAAAGCGTCGTTGATGATTTTGGCAAGTGGAGCAAGGCAGTTTGTTGTGCAAGACGCATTTGAAACAATGTTCATGTCTGGCGTGTAAGTTTCTTCATTTACGCCCATAACAAACATCGGCATGTTCTTGCCCGGTGCTGAAACAACAACCTTTTTGGCTCCTGCATCCAAATGAGCTTTTGCTGCGTCATAAGCGGTGAATTTTCCCGTGCATTCCACAACAACATCAACGCCAGCTTCCTTCCAAGGAATAAGCGCTGGCTCTTTTTCAGCATAGAAATTGATTTTGTTTCTGCCGACGCAAAGCTTGCCGTCTTTCACCTTTGTTTCAATGTCAAAATGCCCATGAATGCTGTCGTGGTCGAGAAGATATTTTGAATAGTCGACCGTCAAAAATGGGTCGTTTATTGCCACAACCTCCACATCTTCTCTTTTGGAAGCAATTCTCAGTGCAAGTCTTCCAATTCTGCCAAAACCGTTGATGCCTAATTTGATTTTTTTCATAATTTCTCTCCTTTTTTTATTTCTTCAGCACGCCCATGTTGCAAATCTCCGACCGCAACAGTTCGTGTTAAATTGACAAGCGAAATCAGCCAAATTGTCAAAGCAACAATCAGCCAAGCGACAATCAAAATGATTATCAAAGCGGGAGTTTCGCAGAACAGACAAACGCAAACGACGCCAGCCACACTCCCTAAAAAAATCAAGCAACCAAGCAAAAATTTCATTGCACATCTGATTTTGTTGAACTCTTTTTTGACCTGTTTTTCTTTTGTTTCGATTTCTTCGATTTCCACACCAACATATTTGTTTATTCGGCTTGCCATAGACAAGTTTTGGCAAACAGACAGAAGTTCAAACATGCTTTCAGCATAACAAATGGCAGAAATATCGTCAAAATAAGAAAAGGCAAAAACTTTTTTTATGATGTTCATCGCAATGCGCTTGAAACCATTGACAAACTTGTTGTGATGTTTTTTTAAAACGGCAATTTCTTTTTGCGAAGTGGTCAAAGAAACAAATTCGTTTTCGATCAAAGGTCTTCTGATAATAAGAATTTTTCCTTTTTCTTTTTTGATGGAATGCAAAGCGTTTATGATTTCTTCTCTGTTTGCCTTATCTGAAAAAATGTGCACATCGACATTTTTGCTCTTCAAAACAAACTTTTTTGCCAAGCTTTGTTTGATGCCGACAAAAAATTTCACTCCATTTTTTTTGTTGCCTTTTATGAAAGTGGAAAATTTTTCAACATCGCTGACAATCGGAACAATAACGTTTATCATTTGTTCTCCTTAAGCCCTTCTGAAATTTTTTTCAATCTTCTGGCATGACGACCACCTTCAAAACTTGTTGTCAAAAACACTTTGACGATGCTTATGGCTTTTCTCTTTTTCAAAAAACTGCCCGGAAGACACAAAACATTTGCGTCGTTGTCTTTTCTTGCAAGCGACGCCATTGTTGGATTGAAACACAGTGCCGCCCTGATTTTTGGATTTCTGTTTGCGGCAATGCTCATGCCAATTCCCGAGCCGCAAATAAAAATGCCGACATTGTTTTTGTTTTCAAGCACTTTGTCAACGCCAAGTTTGGCAAAGTCTGGATAATCGACTGGTTCTTTGCTGTAAGTGCCCACATCAATTGTGATGATGTTTTCTTGATTGAAGAAAGTTTTGAGTTCTTCTTTTAAAGGATAACCGCGATGGTCACTTGCCATGATAATCATAAACCACTCCTTAAGTTTTTGATTTTGTTTAAAAGCACTTCAACGTTCTGTTCAAGTTGTTTTGCGCACGACAGATAGGTGTTTAAATCTCTGCCGTAAGGGTCAAGAACTTCGCCCGCAAGCTCACTGAAACTGATAACTTTTTTCGAATTTATAAATCGTTTGTGTTCGTTTGTCACAGCGACGTAGATTGTGTTTGGTTGAATTTTTTTCAGTTTGACACTCTTTCTCTTTCTGCCGTCATAGCCCAAAGTTTTAAGCGCCAAACATGCGTTTTCTGTGATGTTTTCTCCAGTTGCATAGATGCCCGCTGACGAAAATTTGACATCTTTCAATTTTTTTTCTTTAGCCATTTTCTTTGCAATTCTCTCAGCCATAACCGACCGACAAGTGTTGCCTGTGCACACGAAACAAATCTCTATCATCATTCACCTGATTTAAGTATAACCTAATTGAAAAAAAATTCAAAACAAATTGCTTTTATTTTTAAAAAAAGAGCCTAAAAAAGCTCTGAAGAATTAAAATTTTAAACTACCACCTTTTTTGGTTTGTAAAGTTTGTCTAAATTATATTTTTCTCGAATTTTTGGCAAGAAGATGTGAAGAGTGAGATGGGCAAAGTCGAAAACAATCCATTCGCCCTTGAAATAGCCTTCGATTTTCTCGTCATAACCATATTTTTCTGCAATGATATCAGCCATCTTTTTGCTGTCAACAATTTTGTTGGACGTAGATAAAACCACAAACCTTTCGTCGTCTCCAGCGCCAAGTTTGTAAACAGAAACATTTTTCATTTTGTTGTCTTGCAACAATTTGACAAGCTCTTTGATGTCTATCATGTTTAAATTTTATCAACAGCAAAAAAATTTGTCAAGAAAACTCAAAGTTTTTCACAAAAGATTTGTCTAAATTTGAATAAACGCTTTTTTTCTGTCAAAAATCAGTGCATGAGAAGATTAAACCTTATCTTTCAAGAGATTTTGAAGTTTGTTTTGATATATCTTTTTTTGTTCATTTGGATAAGATATTTTGTTCGAAACCTTCTTCTTGCCGTTTTGATTTCACTTTTTTCAAGCCTGGCAATTTATCTTGTTTTGTTGTTGTTTAACAGAAAAAAGAAAACTCAATCAGGGCTGAAATTAAAAGAAAAAGAAGATGCAGAAAACATGTTTCTTTCGCTCGCCTGCCAAAACAATCCAATGGATTTTTTTGTTAAACTCTCTTCAAAAAAACACAAATCAATCGAAAAACACAAAACATATTTGACAATAAATCACGAAAAAGAAAAGGTCAAAACACTGCTTTATTTTGACAACTCTTTTGAAGGGCTGAATGTGGCAAGATTTATGGAAATTTACAACAAAGTCAAAAAAGAAAAAGCCAGCAAAATTGTCATAGTTTGCAAAACAATTTCTGACAAACAACTTTTTGCTTTCAGCCTGAATTTCAAAGAAAAATTTTTATTTTTAGACGAATATGAAAGCTACCAAAAGCTCTACAAGTTTTATGACTGCTTTCCTGAGATCACAAACAGCTATAAAAAAGAAAAAAAGTTGGTTTTCAAAGATTTTTTGGCGTATTCTTTCAACAAAAAAAGAACAAAAGGCTATCTTTTTTCAGCTTTTATTCTTGTGTTAAGCAGTTTGTTTGTCAGAGCAACAATTTATTATTGCATTGTGGCGTCACTTTTGGTTGTTTTTGCACTCGTTTCGCAGTTCAACCCCTATTTTAACGTCAAAAACGACACAGAAATTTTGTGACTAAGGCAGCTCGATGTGTTTAAAATCTTTTCTGGTCGACTTTTTATATAAAATCATGATGTTTCCAATCACTTGAACGACTTCAGCTTGAAATTTTTCAGCAATCAGATTTGCCATTTCTTTAGCTTCCATGTCACAATTTTTCAAAACCTTGATTTTGACAAGTTCTCTTGCTTCCAAAAGAAGATTGACGCCTGTCAAAACGTTTTCTGAAATTCCATCCTTACCGATTTGCATAACCGGGTCAAGCGCATTGCCAAGACCGCGCAAATATGCCCTTTGTTTTGTTGTTATCATAGCTCTCCTTTATCAACATTTTGTGTATTATGCTTGCATACCACCTTGCATAACACACAAGATATAGTGTTATTCAACATATTCAAACGAAATGTCTTTAATCACAACAGTGTCGCCTTCTTTCAAGCCTTTTTCTTTCAACAAGTCAATCACTCCCATCTCTTTGAGCTTGGTCTGAAAATAGGCAAACGAAGCTTGGTCAGAAACCACAACACCTCTTATCAAATTTTCAATTCTGCCGCCTGAAAGCTCAAAGCTGCCGTCGTCGTGACGTGTGATTTTGATAGATGAAAAATCTTTCTTGTCAAAATCGGTTTCTTCAACTGTTAAAGGTGGTTTTTTCGGAATTTTCTTCAAATTTTCCAAAATTTTTCGCTTCAAAGTTTCAATTCCGTCACGCGTGTAAGAAGAAATGGTCAGATATTCTTTAATTTTTGTTTTTGTCACAAAATTGTCGATTTTTTGTTTCAACGTTTCCTCATCCAACAAATCACACTTTGAAAACACCACAATTTGTTTTGTTTTGGCAAGGTCGGCGTTATATTTTTTCAGCTCTCTGTTGATTGTTTCAAAGTCGCTGACTACATTGCGCCCTTCGCTTTCAGAAATGTCAATCAAATGCACAATAAGTCGAACGCGTTCCACGTGCTTGAGAAAATAATGCCCCAAACCCAAGCCTTCGCTCGCACCTTCAATCAACCCTGGAATATCCGCAACCACAAATGTTTCGCCCAAAACTTCGCACACGCCAAGATTTGGATAAATTGTTGTGAATGGATAGTTTGCAATTTTTGGATTGGCATTTGAAATGACTGACAAAAGTGTCGATTTCCCCACGTTTGGAAAGCCAACAAGCCCGACATCTGCAATGGTTTTAAGCTCCAAAACAACTTCTTTTGTTTCGGTTGTTTCGCCCATTTGAGAAAAACTTGGAGCTTGTTTGATTGACGATTTATAGAAAGCGTTTCCGTGGCCGCCAAAACCGCCTTTGAGAGCCACAAAAATGGCTCCGTCTTCATTTAAGTCGGCAATAATTTTGTCGGTTTTTGGATTGATTAACACCGTTCCAGTCGGAACAAGAATGATTTCGTCTTTCCCACTTTTTCCGGTCTGATTTTTCTGATGACCATCTTCGCCATTTTCTGCAACAAACTTTTTCTTATATCTAAAAGGCAAAAGTGTGTTCATTTCGTTGGTGGCTTTGAAAATTATGTTTCCGCCCTTGCCGCCGTCGCCACCGTCTGGCCCACCATTTGCCGTTTGTGCCGTGCGCAAAAACGATGTCGAGCCTTTGCCGCCATTTCCTGCTTTTATTGAGATTTTAACTCTGTCTAAAAACATATTTTCTCCTATTTTTCTGGTGGAACGCCAATTCTTGAGCTTGGACAAACGGCGTTAAAGGCGCAATGTTCGCAATCTGGTTTCATGGCTTTGCAAGTGTAGCGCCCAAAAAGCACCATTTGATAATGCAATTTTGACCATGTGTTTTTTGGGAAAATTTTGCACAGTTCTTCTTCACATTTGTTTGGGGCTTTGGTGTTTACAAGACCCAATCGGTTTGAAACTCTCAAAACGTGCGTGTCAACAGCAAAATTGTCGCCACCAAAAGCCACCGCCATGACCACATTTGCTGTTTTTCTGCCTACGCCCGCCAAAGTGAGCAAGTCGTCAAAGTTTTCCGGCACTTTTCCGTTGAACCTTTCTATTATGTCACGGCTGGCTGATTTTATTGATTTCGCTTTGTTGTGATAAAACCCGCACGAATGAATTTTCTTTTCCAACTCTTCTTGAGAAATTTTAACAAAATCTTTGGGCTTGTTATACGTTTTGAAAAGTTCGTCTGTGACTTGATTTACTCGGTTATCTGTGCATTGAGCCGACAAAATGACCGCAACCAAAAGTTCAAACGGCGATTTATGTTCAAGCTCGCACCTTGGGTTTTCCACCATTTTGTCAAGCCCGTTCATGATAAAATTTTTGTCTAACATTTTTCTTCCTTTTATTTCATCAGCGGGAACAAAACAACATCTCTGATGTTTGGACAGTCAAAGATAAATTGCAAAAATCTGTCAATTCCAAAGCCTAAACCAGAAATTGGCGGCATTCCATGTTCCATTGCAAGCAAGAAGTCTTCGTCAACATCCATTGTTTCTTCATCGCCAGCCTTTTTCTCTTCAAGTTGAAGTTCCAGCGTTTTTCTTTGAGTGATTGGGTCGACAAGCTCAGAATATGCCTTCACAAGTTCGGCGCCGCCTGCAACCACTTGAAAAACATCGATAATGCGTTCGTCTTTGTCGTTTCTTCTTGCAAGCGGAATAAGTGAAGCTGGATAGTTGTAAAGAATTGTCGGATTGACAATGTCAGCTCTGATTTTTCGCTTGTAAACATAGTCAATAAGCGTTCTCACAGTTTTGCATTCTTCAAGTTCGCTGTAGCCAAAAAGTCCGCGTTCAACAACAATCTTTTTGAGTGCGTCAACATCGTCAATCGACAAAAAGTCGCAACCTAAAAGTTCTCTCATGCGAGCGACATAGTCAATTCTTGGCCATTTTCCGTCAAACTCAATTTCTTGACCTTGATATGTGATTTTGGTGGTTCCAAGGCACTCTTTCATAAGTTTTACGAGCATGGTTTGGAAAAATTTGATGTTGTCTTCAAAGTTCCAATAAGAAGCATACCACTCAACCTGCGTAAATTCTTGAAGATGTGATGGGTCCATGCCTTCGTTTCGGAAATCTTTTCCAAGTTCAAAAACTCTGTCAATTCCAGCACCAATGCACTGCTTCAAGTGGCACTCTGTGGCAATTCTCAGATTGCAAGTGATGTCGAGAGCATTGTGATGAGTGAAAAATGGCTTTGCGCTTGCGCCAGAAACGCTTGTCTGCAAAATTGGCGTTTCGACTTCAATAAAGCCGTTGTCTTCGAGATATCTTCTGATAAACGAAACCACTTTGCTTCTTGTCAAAAAGATTTTTCGGCTGTCTTCGTTTGTGATAAGGTCAAGATAACGCTGACGATATTTGATTTCGGTGTCAGTTATTCCATGAAACTTTTCTGGAAGCGGTCTCAAAGTTTTTGAAAGTAATGTAATTTTCTCCGCTCTGACAGTCACTTCGCCCGTTTGCGTTTGATAAACTTCGCCTTCCACGCCAATAAAGTCGCCGATGTCAATCATCTTTTTATAAAAATTGTAGTCCTCTTCTGAAAATTCATTTCTGCCGACAGAAACTTGAATTTTGTCGTAAATGTCTCTGATTTGGCAAAAACCAAACTTACCCATAATTCGACGAAAAACAATGCGCCCAGCAATTTTGACGCGTTCGCCCAGTTTTTCTCTTGCCTGTTTGATTGTGCAAGTTCTTTCAAACTTTTCTTTGTATGGGATTTCACCCATTTTTTTCAGTTCTTCAATCTTTTGTCTTCTGATGTCGATTTCGTTTGATAAATTTTCTTCCATAAATAAGCTCCTTGCTTTTGAATATCAAGATAAAATATAGCATATAAAAATTATTAAGTCAAACAAATTATCGTTTGAAAGCAAAAAGCGTTGTCGTCAAATTTCGCAAAGCTTTTTTATGAAAAACTTTAATTTGTTTGTAAAATTTCACTGTTTGTGTTATTATGGAAAGGTCCAATTTGGATGTTAAGGAGAATTTATGATAAAAATCATTGTAGATAGCACGGCTTACACGCCAAAAGAATATGCAGAAACAAACGACATCACGGTTATTCCACTCAGAGTTTTGTATAAAGACAAAGAATTTGACGAAGGTTTTCCAGGAACTTATGACGAATTTTTTGAAGATTTCACAAAGACAAAAGTTTTTCCAAAAACCAGCCAACCTTCGCTCGAAGCTTTCACTGAAGAATATAACAAAGCAATAAAAAACGGAGACGAAGTTTTGGTCTTCACAATCAGCAGCACACTTTCTGGCACTTACAGCGTGGCAAACCTTGCAAAAGAGCAGTGCGATGACCCAAGCAAAGTCTATGTTATTGACACTTTGGCAAACACTCAAACAATTTTGGGCTATGTTATGGAAGCGGTCAACATGCGCAGTGCTGGCGCAACTTGTGAAGAAATCATCGCAAAAATAAACAGCTTCATGGACAACAGCGCCGTTTCTTTCATTCCTGACACGCTGGAATATTTGGCTAAAGGCGGAAGAATTGGAAAAGTCACCGCCACTGTTGGTTCAATTTTGCAAATCAAACCGATTGTCACCTTCAAAAAAGGTGTTTTGACAAACAAAAAAAGTTTTGGAGTGCAAAAAGCCATCAAAGACTTGATTGCAACACTTCCAGAAAAAATCAAAAGACTGTTCATCATTCACATTGCAAACACGAAGTTTTTTGAAATGCTCAAAAAGTTTGTTTACGAATTTTTGAATAAGCGCAAAGACAAAGATACAATTGAAGTTTATGAAGGCGAAGTTGGCCCTGTCAACGCCACCCATGTCGGCCCTGCAATCGGCTTGGCTTGGGTAGCTGAATAATTTTTGCGCGTCTTAGAAATCTAGATACTGGAGAAGAAATATGATAAAAAAAACTGTTGTTATAATCGGAGCGTCAAGCGAAATCGGTCTTGAAACAGCCAAAATTTTTGCTGAAAAAGGCTATAGCTTGGCACTGACTTTCTGTTCAAACGAGATTGACTTTGAAAAAGAACTCAAAATAAAAAATTTCAAAACTTACAAATTAGATTTGAAACAAAAAGAAAAAATTGCCACTGTTTTCAATCAGATTGGCAAAGATTTTGACTACATAGACAGCCTTGTTTTTGTCGCTGGAAAAGCTCAAAAGCGAAATTTGATTGTCGATGTCACCGACCAAGAAATCGACGATATCTTTGAAATCAACACCCTTTCTGCAATAAGATGCATCCGAGAATTTTGCAAGCTGACAGTAAACAAAAATCCGTCAAACATTGTGCTTGTTGGCAGTTTTGTTGAAAAAAATGGTTGCTCTTGCGAAAGCGTTTACACAGCAAGCAAAAGCGCTCTCACTGGTCTTTGCAAGTCACTTTCGAGCGAACTTGGAAATTTGCAAGTGCGAATAAATGTCGTCGCCCCTGGCTTTATTGACACAAAAATGAACAACAACCTTGACCAAGAAGAAAAAGATGAAATTGCATCAATGACTCCAATTCAAAGATTGGGGAAAACAAGTGATGTGGCATCTTTGATTTATTTTTTGAGCAGTGAAAATTCGAGTTTTATAACTGGTCAAACAATCTGCGTCGACGGCGGTTTGATATTGGAATAGCCACCTTTTTAATTCTCAAATTTTTATTCGACAACTTTGAAAAATAATTTTAAAAAATAATTATAATTTTGTAAAAAAATCGAAAATTGTCTACTTTTATTTTGTAAATCGAAAATTTTGTGTTATACTAAAATCAAATTAATTATCTTCAAAAGAAGAAAAGGAGTGCTTATGGCAAAAAAAACTGCTTATGAATTTAAAAACTTGACAAAATCTCAACAAGATTGTTTGTCTTTGATTGAAACTTTGGGAATTTATGAACTTAGAGCTTTGGCAAGAGTTTTCGGAGACAACTCCCCTACAACTCTGAAAAGAGACGACCATATCAATATCGTTATGAACAAAATCATCTCTGGCGAAGATTTGAAACCTATTCCACTCAGACAAGGCCGCCCATATAAAGAATTGTCAAACATTGAAGGCATTTTGGCAGAACTTTCTCATATCACCGGGAAAGATTATTCTTTGGCAGCAAATCAACAAAAAAACATTTCAAGTGTTCCAAAATTTGTCACATTTAAACAAGTGGAAGATGAAGTTTTTCAAAAGAAACTCTATCCAATTGAAGCACGCGGCGTGCTTTATGAACGAAACGAAAAAGAATTTGTCTTCTTAAATCAAGACAATCATAAAAATGTGCTTGTCAAAAAAGATTTAGACACCCGCCTTAAACCTTATGACTATGTGGTTGGCACAGCTGTCATCATGAACGAAGACAAAGAATATATGCTTGACGAAATCAAATACATAAACTTTCAACCTGTTAAAAGTTATAAAGAAACAATAAACAAATATGGTGACCCAGCTCAACCTTCAAAGAAGATTAAGCTTGACGGAAAAGAAATTCTTTTGGGCTCAAGATATCTGATTGAAGAAAGCAAATTCACTGACAACATCGAAAAAACAAAGAAGATGCTTAAAGAATTGAAAGCGCAAAACATCATCACTTTGGGCTTAATTCCAAATGTTATGCAAGAAGACTTGTTGACAATGCAACAACTTGGCTTTTCCAATCTCTTTATCATGAAATATGATGAACGTCCATTTGAGTCCTATGAAATCTTGCGAGTGTTTGTAGAATACGTAAATCGTTTGCAAGACATGGGCTTCAGTTTGGCAATTTTTGTTCAAGATTTGACAACTTTGGCAAACGCTGTTGACTTTGCTTACAAAAACAATGTCAAGGCATTCATGGGGCACACAGAAATCGCCGTTGAAAGCATAAAACAACTGATGCTTTTGGCAAAAAATGGTGGAGAAAACAAAACTACAACTCTTTTCACCACTTTGGACGAAGCTGATATGTTTGACCAAATGTATGTTTCGTCAGTTTACAAAGTTTCTAAAAAATTGTAAAAAGCAAGGCTTGTTCCCTTGCTTTTTTGTTTGACTTTTTCGCTCAATGTTCATATACTTAAACTATTGGAGTTTCAATGGGCGAAATTGTTCTTTCAATCCCAAGCGGATTTGACCTTTTTGGTTTGCACATAAATTTTTACGGCATCACAAGTGCCCTGTCTTATCTCATGGGCATTGTTATCACCTGCCTGATTGCAAAAAAACGCGGTTTCAAAACCGAAGACATCATCACGCTCGCTTGTTATGTTGTGCCAATGGCGATAATTGGCGCAAGACTTTATTATGTTTTGTTTAGGCTGGAATATTACACCAACTTTTGGGACATCTTCAAAATTTGGGAAGGCGGACTCGCTTTTTATGGCGGCCTAATTGGCGGAGCAATTGCCGTTTTGATTTATTGCGCCATTCACAAGAAAAATTTCTTCGCACTTTTGGATATAATTGCCCCATCACTGATTTTTGGGCAAGCCTTGGGTCGTTGGGGAAACTTTTTCAATCAAGAAGCCTATGGGTTTTATGTCGACAACCCAAATTTGCAGTGGTTTCCGTTTTCAGTTTTTATTGACGACTGCAACCAACCTGACTGTGCTTGCGGTGGAGCTGGCGGATGGCATCTTGCCACCTTTTTCTATGAAAGCATGTGGAACCTGATAACTTTTGCCATTCTTATGCATTTACTTTACAAAGTCAAATTCAAACAAAACGGAATGGTCGCCGCCTACTATCTGATTTTGTATGGAATTGGCAGAATGTTCATTGAGGGCTTGCGAACTGACAGCTTATATCTTGGCTCAATCAGAATTTCTCAACTTTTGAGCGTGATTTTTGTTGTTTTGGGAGTTTGCTGGGTTTTGTATTACACCATCAAAAACAGAAAACGCAAAGACAGTTTTTCGATTATCATGGATGTTTTGAAAAACGACCTGAAATAAAATCACATCTTTGAGCCATATTAAAAGCATGAATGGCAGATTTTGGGGAATAAAAAAAAGCTTTCTTTTGAAAGCACACGCGGTGCTGTCTTTTTTGCTTTTTGTGGCTTTTGTTTTTTTGTCAATCTATCTCTTCAAAAAACCGACATTGTGGTTTTATAGTTTCAGCCTGTTTTTGGGAGATTTTGAAATTTTTAAAAGCATTTTGTTTAAACTTGACAGTGCTTTCTATCTTGGCGTCTTGCTGCTTGGAATTGGCATTTCTGGTTTCGTGTTTCTTTACACAAACACAATGTTTTTTGCGCCATTTTACATCAGTTTGGCGTTTATCGTGGCTTCGCTTATGACCGCGGTGGTTTGCGGACAAAGATTTCACCTGACAATTGCATTTTCGCTAATTTTCGTCACACTTTACGCCTTTTTGTGGACAAAAAATTTGATAACTTTGCCGATTTTTATTGCTTTTATAACCCCTTTTCTGATATTATTAATATTAGAAATAATCTTAAATTTGAAACGGAGAAGTTGAAATGTTTTCTCAAGAAATAAATGGCTATAAAAAGACCGAAGTGGACAATTTTATTCAAAGAATGAAAGCCAGCTATGAAGCAAGACTGATGGAAGAAAAATTGAAAGCTTTGGAAAGCGAAAAAAAAGTTTTGGACCTGAAAAATGAGCGTCTTGTCATTGAAAACAAAGAAAAAAACATCATGACCGCTCTCAATGTCATTGAAAAAGCAAAAAAATTTAACGAAGAAGGCTCGAACAATTTTTACAAACTTCTGATGGACAAACTTGAACTGCTTGTCAAAGAACTTAACATAAAATATTCTCAACTTAAGCGCGACCAAAATTTTGCAGATATATTGTCAGAATTTTCAAATATGCTGAAACAGTATAAAGAAAATTTGAAGAAATCCAGCGACATAACCAACCCAATTTATTCTGACAACGACAGCATGCGACTTTTGCTCAACAAAATGCAAGACTATAAAAAAGGTCAAGACGCACCAAAAGAAGTGCACATTCAAACAACAAAACATATGCCGCCAAAGCCGTCAACCGACCAAAGCGAAAGTGGATTTAGCTTGGAAGAAGCCTTAAATCCAACTGAAGACCTTGAAGAGATTATGAAAGCGTTTGACTTTTATAATAAAAATTAACAAAGGAGAGAAAAGATGATAGAATACAAATTTGACACCCAACTTTTGCTTGAAGGGAAAAACTTGTCTGATGAAAAAATCAAACAATATATCACAGACAACATCGAAGGAGATTGTTTGTTGGTGGTTGGCGACGACGAAATGATAAGATTGCATTTTCACACAAACACACCTTGGAAAGTTTTGGAATATTGTGACTCTCTCGGCGACATTCAAGACATTGTTGTCGAAAACATGGAAAGACAAGCAAACGGCTTGAATGGTTAGTTTAAAACAAAAAAAATAAAGCAAAACCGCTTTATTTTTTTATCTAATTTTTTCTAAAAGAAGATTGTCAAAAACATGCCTGTCGCCACCCCGATGCAATATTGCAAAAGCAAAATTCCAAAGTTTTGAAGCATATGTTTTTTGTTTCGGCTGAACAAAATGAACAATCCCACGCCTGCACCCGCAGAAAGCCCTGCAACCAACGCCGGAAACGACAGCGTTCCATAGATGAACAGTTCCACAAGCAAAACTGAAGATGCACAATTTGGAATGAGCCCAATCAAGCTTGCAATCAAAACCTGAAGATACATGTTTGTTGTCAGCAAATTTTCAAGCGCTTCCGTTCCACAATAACCGATAATCAAGTTGATAATTAAAGTCGCCACAAAAATGTAAATCACAATGCTGAATGTGTGTTTAAATGCGTCCAAGAAGATGTTGTCTGCGCAGCAATCACCGTGTTCGTGCCCGCAGTCAGATTTACAATGGTCGCAATGCACATGACCGCACTCATGTTTGTGACTGTGCGGTTCATTTGAAACCACTTCGACATTGACAGCGTGTTGCTTTTTGCGACTTGAAAAAATCTTGACGCCCAAATCGACCAAATACCCCCAAAAAATGGCAAAAACAATCTTCACGCCAATCAAAATCAGCATATCGATGATGCTGTCTGGGTTTGAAATCATGATTGGAATTGCTTCGTCAGATGTTGCCACAAAAACTGCCACCAAAGTGCCGAGCGAGACCTTTTTCTCTGAATAAAGGTCAGCAATCACCGAAGAAAACCCGCACTGTGGCACACATCCCAAGAAAGCGGCATATAAAACACTGGTTTTTCGGTTTTTAGCCAAAAATCCACTGAATTTGTGGCTGTGGTCATGCGACAAAAAAGAAACCAAAAGGTATGCCAGAAAAAGAATAGGCAAAACCTTTAAGCAATCCAAAACCGCATCATATAATCTGTCTGCAAAAATTTCCATAACCGCCATTATTATAACACAAGTGATAAAAAATGCAAATTTTTTTTATAAATTCTTTAATTTTAAAACAGTCAAAAAGTTGACTATTTTGTCAAGCCTATGTAAAATAAACTTTATCAAAACATTTAGGAGTTTTAAATGCAAAACAAAGAACTTGAACTCATCAACGTAAACAAAAAATACAAGCTTTCAAACAAAGAAAGTTTTCAAGCGCTGTATGACATTTCAATTTCATTTGACAAAGGCGAACTTGTTTCCATTGTCGGCGAAAGCGGAAGTGGAAAATCTACGCTTATGAACCTTATTGGCGGTCTTGACAGCGATTTCACTGGCACAATCATCTCTGGCGGAGAAAACTTGGGCAAACTTTCTGACAAACAGCTTGACAAATATCGAAAAAACAAAGTCGGCTTTGTTTTTCAATCGTTCAATCTGATTTCTCATCTTTCAATTTTGGATAACGTCACCCTTGCTCTCACACTTTCAAATGTTGGAGAAAAAGAAAAAATTTCCCGCGCAACCGAAATCTTGAAACGTGTCGGACTTGAAGACCAACTCAAGAAAAAACCGACGCAGCTTTCTGGCGGTCAAAAGCAAAGAGTTGCCATCGCCCGTGCGCTTATCAACGACCCTGACATCATCATCGCCGACGAACCAACTGGTTCGCTTGACAGTGGCACTTCCATGCAAATTTTGGAAATTTTGAAAGAGATTGCTGACAGCGGAAAATTGGTCATCATGGTCACCCACTCAGAAAAAGTGGCTTCAGTTTCTTCAAGAGTGGTCGAAATTTCTGATGGAAGAATAATAAGTGACCACCAAAATCCAAATTACAAGAAAAACAAACCAAAAATTTTAGAAGAAAAACAAGAAAATTCGACAGAAAACAAAAAACAAGTCAAAAACTTTAAAGAAAAACAAAATCTCTCAATGTGGTCGGCAATCAAACTTTCTTTTCACAACATGTGGGCAAGCAAAGTGAAAAACTTTCTTATGGCATTTGGCGTTGCCATCGGAATTGGCAGTTTGATTTTGATGATGTCGTTCAGCTCAGGCATAACAGACTATATCAACAACCTTATGAAATCATATTCCGACCCGACAATTGTGACGATTTCAAAGAAAAGCGAATCCACCGACCCAATAGAATATTTCAACAATGCTTCTTTTACGGATGAAGAAATTTCAACATTAATAGAAAACATAAACGCTTATCTCGCAGAACAAAATCTTGATTTTACTGTTGCAAATGGTGAAAATGGCAATGTTGATTATGGATTTGGAATGTTCACAGCTTTGTCAGATGCAAAAGTAAACTTTAGTCCAAGCGGAAATTATATTCAAAACGAAGAAGACCCTGACTATGACATTGTTTCACAAAAAATTTATTATTTATATTCTATTCCGCCTTATTATACCCAACAAAATGTTATAGATGGAGAAATGAGCTCTGCTCCTGTTTTGGACAATGACGGAGACATGATTGGTGGCGGAGGTTTTATGTTTACTCCAACCATTTCAAGGCTGTTTGGAGAAGATGAAGATATGCTTGGAAAAGAAGTTGAAATTTCATTTACGATAGGTGGAAACAAACTTGATTTTAAAGATACAATTTGCGGTGTTATGGACACTTCTGTCATGTCAGGTTTCCTTGTTGTTTATGTTGATTATGACTATTTGCAATATCTTTTCCAACAAAACAACGTAGACTTTGCCCCTACCACCATTTACATCCAAACTCCTTCTGAAGAAATCACCAATGCGATAAACAGATATATTTCCACCACCGAAAACTATGTTGGCTCAATTGAAGAACAACTTGCAAACATGTTCAACAACATGCTCAGCATCATCGGAACTTCACTTGTTGTCATTTCATGCATTTCACTTGTTGTTTCCGCAATGATGATTTTGGTGGTTTTGTATATGAGTGTCACCGAACGCACAAAAGAAATCGGCGTTCTCAAGTCCATTGGTGCACGAAGAAAAGACATCAAGCGAATTTTCACATCTGAAAGCTTTTTGGTCGGCGTTTTGAGTGGTGTCTTTGGCATTTTGTTTAATCTGATTTTGACACTGGTGGTTTGGCTTGTTTTGACCAGCACAATTGGCTTGGCGCCGATTTCATATCGCTGGTGGTATTTTGTGGTTGCTCTTGGTGTTTCTGTTGTCATAAGCATGCTCGCCGGGCTTTATCCAGCAAGCAAAGCAGCCAAACTTGACCCTGTTGAAAGCTTAAGAAGAGAATAAAAATCGAAAAAGGTATCTTATGATAAATGTAAAAAGATTTTTGAAAGAAAACTCTGATTTGCGATATGCCGAATTCAATAAAAAATTTATTAACACACGCTATCTTATCATCGGAGTTCGTCTTCCAACATTGCAGAAATTTGCAAAGGAAATTGAGCCTGAATATATTGAATTTGATGAAAATTTGTCTCATGAAGAAATCATGTTGTACATTTATTGTGCCGGCTGCTTTAAAACAGAAGATGAACAACTTGAATATCTTCAAAACATCTTGCCTTACATCGACAATTGGGCAACCTGCGACTGCACAGGAGCATTAAAAAAGTTGAAAGGCGAAAAATCTTTTCAATTCTTTTCCAACCTCATAAAAAGCGATAAAGAATTTGAAATTAGGGCTGGAATAATTGGTTTCATGAAAAACTTTCTTAAAACAGGAAAATTAAATGAGATTTTGGCTCAAATCAGAGAAGTAAAGTCAGACGCATATTATGTCAAAATGGGCATTTCATGGTTTTATGCAGAGCTTTGCGCCTTTAACAGTGAACTTGCTGTCGAAGAAATCAAAAACACACAAGACAAATTCATAAGAAACAAATCAATTTCAAAAGCCAAAGAAAGTTTCAGAGTCTCTGCCACAACAAAAGCAGAATTGGAAAAACTTAGAATGAAATAAAATTTTCAATCAAAAAATTTGCTGATTTTAAACAATAAAAAAGAGAGCATCAAACGCTCTCTTTGTTTTTTAGTTGTTGTCAGCTGCTTTAACCTTGGCTGCTTTGCCAGTGAGTTCTCTGACATAATAGAGTTTTGCTCTTCTTGGCTTACCTTTTCTCACCACTTCAATTTTGGCAATTTTTGGTGAATGAACAGGAAAAGTTTTTTCAACTCCAACGCCATAAGAAATTTTTCTTACAGTGAAAGTTTCTCTGATTCCGCCATTTTTTCTGGCAATCACAACGCCTTCAAAAGCTTGCAATCTTTCTTTGTCGCCTTCTTTGATTGTGACTGTAACTTTCACAGTGTCACCAATGGCGAATTCTGGAACAGATTCTTTCATGTTTTCTCTTTCCAATTGGTCAATAATATTTGCCATGACTTATCTCCTTTTTTCAGATTTTCGACATGATGCTCATAAAGTAAAAACTAAAGCGGAACACCCGAAGTCTTTTTGATTATAACACAACCAAACACACAAAAACAAGTGTTTTTACAAAAAAATTTGAAAACATTTCAAAAAGCGTTTTCAATGTGGTCGATTTGGTCGCCCGAAACTTCAATAACATCAAACCGTGTGTCGTTCAGGCTCTTGTTTTTCAGCATAAGATAAACTTCAGCAACTTTTCTGATTTTGTTTTGTTTTTGAGCGTTTACGGCTTCAATCGGCCTGCCATATGCAAAAGTCGAGCGATTTTTAACTTCAACAAAAACAATAACGCCATCTTTTTCGGCAATGATGTCGATTTCGCCCAGCTTGATTTTAAAATTTGTCTGCAAAATTTTATATTTTTTCTTTTTCAAAAAATTTGCCGCTAAAATTTCGCCCTTGTCGCCATTTATTTTGTTGTTAATTTTTGCAAGGTCTTTCAAAACACTCTCCTTTTGTCAATCTAAAGTGATTTTGCCCAGCCTGCCTTTTCGAAAATCGTCGACAACACTTTTTGCTGTGCGTTCAAGGTCAAGCTCGCCGCCGTTTGTGACAAACTTGCGCAGCGTTGCGATTTCTTCAAGTGTGGTTTTGTTTTCGTATCTTTTTTTGACATTTTCTGGATATTGCTCAAGTAAAATTTTCAAAAGGTCATTTGCCAAATCGACAAAATCCAAAATTTCATCTCTCACACTGCCGACAAATGCAAGTTTTTTGGCGGTTTCTTGATTTTCGATGTTTGGATAAAGTGTTCCAGGTGTGTCATAGACTTCAATTCCGCCGCCTATAGGAAGCCAAAGCCCGTGTTTTGTGACGCCTGCTTTGTTCCCCGTGATTGCCTTGGCTTTTTTGCAGAGATTGTTCACCAAAGTGCTCTTGCCACAATTTGGAATGCCAACCACCATTGTTCTGATGCTTGGTTTAATTCCCTTGTTTTTATATTTTTCAATCTTTTCAGAAGCAAGCGTTTTAATCTTTTCGACAATCAAATCAGATTTGCCTGAAAGAGTGCTGTTAAACAACAAAAAGTCGCTTGTCTTTGATTTAAACTGTGGCAAGAGGGCTTTGATTTTCTTTTCGTCTGCCATGTCAATTTTGTTGAAAACATAAAGCACAGGCTTGTTTTGGGTGATTTCGTTGAGCGACGGGTTTATCGAAGCCAGTGGAATGCGCGCGTCAAGAATATAAGTGACAACATCGACTTTTTTGAGCTGTTCGCTTATATCTTTCAATGCTTTATGCATATGACCTGGAAACCAATTGATTTTCATACAATCTCCTATATTTTGTGTATTATGCATTGCATATCACACTATATTTGGTGTATTATTCATCCAACAAATCACTTCGCAGAGCTTTTGTTCTTTTCAAACTCTGTTCTTTTCGCCACTTTTCAACTTCTTGATGATTTCCAGAAATCAAAACATCTGGAACTTTCAGTCCCATAAATTCTTGCGGTCTGGTGAACTGTGGATATTCCAAAAGACCATTTGAAAAGCTCTCATTTTGCAGACTTTCTTTTGAAATCACTCCGTCAACAAACCTTGCAAGGCAATCTATGATGACCATTGTCGGAAGTTCGCCACCCGTCAAAATATAGTCACCAATTGAAATTTGTTCGATGTCAAAAAGCTGAAAAATTCGCTCGTCCACCCCTTCATAATGCCCGCAGACAAAAATCAAATGTTCAAATCTCGACAGTTCTTCGGCTTTTTTTGTGTTTAGCGTTTTGCCAATTGGCGATGGAAAAATTATCTTGCTTTTTTCTGTGTAAACCGATTTTATGGCGTCAAACAAAGGCTGAACAGTCATCAACATTCCTGCTCCGCCACCAAAAGGATAGTCATCACACTTTTTGTGTTTATCCTTTGAAAATTGTCTTATGTCAACGACATTGATTTCCAAAATGCCGCTTTCTTCCGCTCTGCCCAAAATGCTGGTTTTGAGTGGAGCAAACGCTTCTAGAAACAATGTGAGAATATCTATTTTCATTCTTGGCTCACCTTTGCCCCGTCAAATTCTTTTCGGATGCAATAAAAACTTCGCCCTACAGTTTTGAAGATGTCTTTTTTGAATGGCACTTCGTAAAGATGACCATCTTCTTTGACAATCAAAATATCATCAAAACCATAGTCAGTGACATCCATAATCTGCCCGACAAGCTCGTGATTTTCGTCATAGATAAGCATGCCAACCAAATCGTCTATCAAAAATTCGTCAACCGCCAGTTTTTCAAACTCTTCTTTTGTGATGTAAACCTTTTTGTTGCGATATTTTTCCGCTGTCGTGCGGTCTGGAATTTCTTGAAACATAACATAAGCATAGCCGAGTCTGAAACTTGCCGACTTGACCACGCTTTCTCGCTTTTCGATATAAAGCTTATGTTTTCCATTAAAAATCGCAGGGATATCAATTGAAGGAAGAATTTTCACTTCCCCTTTGACACCCTGCGGTTTGATAATTTTTCCTGCGCAAACAAACTCCATGCTCAGTCCTCAAACTTCACGAAAACTTTTTTGTGAGTTTTTGAAGCAACTGAACGCATGATTGTTCTTATGCTTGTGGCAGTTCTTCCGTTTTTGCCAATAACTTTTCCCAAATCAGAGCTTGCCACTTTGACACGAAAAGTTATTGTTTTGTCGTCTTCCTGTTTTTCAACTTCAACTGCATCTTCCTGTTCCACCAAAGTTTTAACAAGAAATTTCAACAAATCGTCCATTTCGTTCTCCTAAAATTTATTTATTTTCTGGATTGATAGCGCCACTCTTAACCAAAATTGATTTGGCAGTTTCTGTTGGAAGCGCACCATTTTTAAGCCATTTTTGAGCTTTTTCGTTGTCGATTTTGATTTCTGCTGGATTTGTCAATGGATTGTAAGTTCCAAGAAGGTCAATATATTTTCCATCTCTTGGGCTTCTGCTATCAGCAACAACAACACGATAAAAAGGTGATTTTTTGTCTCCCAATCTTGTCAATCTAATTTTAACAGCCATTTTTCTTCTCCTTTTAAATAAATTTTTGAAAGTTGTCTTTCGTTATATATAAATCAAAATTTGCATTTTGAGTTATACCATTTTAAAACATTCCTCTGAAACCCTTTTTGTTTTTCAGTTGTTTCATCATCTCTTTTGATTGTTCAAATTGTTTGAGAAGCGAGTTCACTTGTTGGATTGTTGTGCCGCTCCCTTCGGCAATTCGCCTTCTTCGGCTCGCTTTGATGATGTCAGGATTTTGCCTTTCTTCTTTTGTCATGCTCTGAATGATTGCCTTGTTTATGGCAAGTTGTTTCTCGTCAATATTGACGTTTTTCATTTTTGCAGACATGCCTGGAATCATCCCCAAAATGTCGCTCAAACTACCCATTTTCTTCAAGCTTTCCATTTGCGTCAGATAGTCTTCAAACGTGAACGAATTTTCTCTGAACTTTGCCTCAAGTTTTTTTGCTTCTTCTTCGCTGACCGCTTCTTGTGCTTTTTCAATCAATGAAAGCACATCTCCCATGCCCAAAATTCTGCTGGCAATTCGGTCTGGATAGAAAGGTTCCAAATCGCCAATCTTTTCGCCTACGCCAGAAAATTTGATTGGTTTTCCAGTTATCGCCTTGATTGAAAGTGCTGCTCCGCCACGAGTGTCGCCGTCAAGTTTTGTAAGCACAACGCCTGTGATGTCCAAATCGTTGTTGAAGCTCTCAGCAATTGTCACAGCATCTTGACCCGTCATGGCGTCGACAACAAGCAAAATTTCCGTCGGCTTGACTTCTTTTTTGATGTCTTTGAGCTCTTGCATCAACTCTTGATTGATGTGGAGTCGCCCAGCCGTGTCGATGATTACCACATCATAACCTTGTTTTTTGGCGTGGTCAATTGATTGTTTTGCAGTCTTAACAGGGTTTTGCGTTCCGCGTTCAAACACTTCAACATTAGCCGTCTTTCCAACCACTTGCAACTGATTGATTGCCGCAGGTCGATAGATGTCGCAAGCGACAAGAAGCGGCTTCTTTCCGCTCTTTTTCAAGTGATAGGCAAGCTTTCCGCACATGGTTGTCTTTCCAGCACCTTGCAGCCCGCACATCATGATGACAGTCGGTGGATTTGAAGCAATTTGAAGTTTTTGATTGTCAGAAGAGATAAGTTTTGTCAGTTCGTCTTTGACAATTTTGATGACCATTTGACCTGGCGTCAAGCTTTTCATAACTTGCTCGCCAATCGCCTTTTCAGTGGTATCTGCGACAAACTTTTTGGCAACCATATAGTTTACATCAGCTTCAAGAAGCGCAATTCTCACTTCACGCATAGCTTCTTTAATTTCAAGTTCGGTTAGCTTTCCGCGCTTTGTGAGTTTTGAAAAGATATGGTTGAATTTTTCTGATAATGATGAAAATAATGCCATTTACAATTTCCTTAAAATTTCTTCGACTTTTTCTTTCAATTCTTTGCTTTCCGCCAAGCTTAAAAGCTCTGTCAAATCCGCTCGCAATGCGTTTCTCTTGGCATAAATTTGCAGAACGCTTTCAAATTCTTTCAATTTTTCGCAAGATTTGTCAATTGCGTCCAACACCGCTTGCCTTGAGATGTTTTTTTCTTGAGCAATTTCCGCCAGTGTCATGTTGAACTCAAAATAATCGCTCATGATTTTTTGTCTGTCTGCGCTGAGCAAATCGCCATAAAGGTCAAACAATCTGCCATATTCCACAAAATCTTGCAACTGAAATTTTGACATTCGCACTCCTTTGCGTCAAGCAAAATTGCTTTACAACTTGATTATATCACAAGGATTTTCAAAAAGCAACCATTTTTTCAAAATTTATGGCAAAAGGTCAGAAATTATCGTGTTGCTGACGTCGTAAAACTTTGGATTTAAAAAAAGTCTGTCGTTTTTCATGTTTAGAATGCCCAAATCGAGATATTTTTTGAAATTTGCGTTTGTTTGAATGT
>CAJLLK010000002.1 GCA_905207515.1 uncultured Christensenella sp.
ATTTTCTATTGTTTCTTTGCGATATGTTTTTTGAGTGCCGGAATTTTCACTTTAAATCAAACACAGCGCATTGCAAAAGCTGAAGATGTTTCAAGCGTGGAGATCGAAAACGACGACCTGCCCGTTTATTTTTCTGTTGAGGACCTTATTGATGACGGAAGCTCTGAAACCGCCGATCAACCAAACGCAAGCAGTTTGATTTCTGGCGACACCTTCATGTTTTTTGAAGAAGGCACAAACAAAAATTATCTCAGATTATCTCTTTTGATGAACGAAGACGGAAACACAACCGAAGATATTTACAAATGGGTTTATTATCCTGACGAAACAAACCAAAGAGTTTTTTATTTCTACAGCATCTCTGCCGTAAGCTTGCATATCAATGGAGTTTCTCAAAACATCACCATGGGTGACTATGTGAGATCAAGCGAACTTTCTTTTCCAAACATGGAATCTTCAGTTTATTTGGAAGGCTTTGAAATGATTTTCAACAAAGATGGTCAAAACGGGTCTGAAAGCAATGCCATTTCAATCATGGACGGAAACGAAGTCGTTGAAGGTGTTTACACTGTTTCACTTACATACACTCTCTACGCCTGCACCGACGGTGGTCAAACTTTGGAAGAACGCGAAATCACCGACATTGCCACTCCAACAATTGAATATAGCTTTTATGTGACCAGCCGTGATGATTATTTTCTTGACGGCAGACCAGTTGTGAGCTACGACAACTTTGACCACAACATTCCACTTGCAAATCAAACCACAGCTTATTATCTCTATAGCAACTATTCTTCAAAAGGCACAACCGCCGATGATGCTTACAACATCCCTTATGTCGAATATGACTACACACGTTTTGAAGCCGAAGTAACCAAAGACATCTCAGGAATTTCCACAACAACAAATTTGCTTTTTGACAAAGACAGTTTGAGTGGACTCAGCTCAGCCCCTGTTCTTATGCAAGGCGAAGAAATTGTTGAGTTCTCTTTAGACATCGAAAATCACATTTGCCGAGTTTATTTCATTGACGTTGGAGACTATACCATTTCACTGAATGCAATTCAACTTGTCGATTTCAACCTTGGCGACAGCGTTCACGAGTGGAGAAAATATGTCCTGACCGCCATGACAAATCAAACAAAAGATATCAATGTGTTTATGTTTGGTTATCAAGCAAAATATTCAGATGTGGACGGCGAACTCGATGAAAACAACAACAATCCACTGAGCGAACTTAAAGAATACAACACAACCACTGGCAAATTTGAGAACAGTGCAGACATCACCAGCGAATTTTTAAATTCAGATCCTAGTTTTTCTCAAAACAATGCAGATGAGACGTTTGTTGTCAGAAATGTGTTGAACTACATAAACAACAACGACATTCAACCGCAAAAAACAAACCAAACACCAATCAACTTTTCTGCAAACGCCACACTCAACACCAGCAACAGCACAATCTATTCCACAACACGAGTTTCTGACGCCTACACTCCATACAACAACGGCAACCTGCACGGTGCTCAACTTTATTCCACATCCTTCAATGGCAGAGCTAGTGGCACTGAAGGGACTTATCTTTACATAATTTCTTACACTTACGACAATTATTACGACACAGAAGCCGAACCAAACAGAAGCAAGCGTTTCTATCAAGTGTTCTATTTTGAACTTTCTTACACCCTGCCGACAGTCAGCATAAAAACTGCACCAGAAGAAGAAACAATTGCACCAATTGTTGTTTCTGACAATTCCTTCGTTAATCAAAAAGTTGTTATTGATGATTTAACAAGTGGCACACCTTTCAACAAAGATATCACAGTGCAAATTTATGCTTGGGATTATAACAACGACACTTGGCTGACTGGTTATGGTGGAAACAACGGAATAAGTTTGGACGCAATTGAAAGCAAAACTTTGAATGAAGACGCACGATATACCATAAGACTTTATTACACAAGTGAAATCACCGCTTCCAACATTTTGTATGACACAACAGAGCTGGCATATTTCAGAGGAATAACTTTCACAATTGACCGAAGTTCAATTTCAAATGTAGAAGCAAGAAATGTTACTCAAATCGTTGGCACAAACAACTATCAAATCGGCTCAGCAATCTCTTCATTCTCAACAAATCAAAATATGATTGTTCAGTGGACTGAAAAGAACAGTGGTGCTCCAATTTCTGTGCATTACAGATATTTCAGTTTGAATGAAGCAAATTATTACAGCAGCGAAGCGACAAATGTTTCTAGCTTGATTTCAAGCATGTTGATGTCTCTTCAAACATCTTATTTGCCTGTGAATTATGTTTTGAACATGAGCACTGACAACAACATTTGGAGACCTTACAATGTAAGTCCAAATTTGCAAAATGGCACCATTGAATCTGAATACGTCTTCACTGACCCAGGGCTTTATCTGTTTGATTTGCACGACGAAGCAGGAAATCACACTTATCAAGTTTTCATGATAGACAACACTGCACCTGTCTTTGCCATCCACGATGATATCGACGGTTATCAATTGACAAGCACTTCAATGTATGTGGCAAATGAATCTACGCTCTATTGGTCTCAAAACAAAGCCATTTATGTGGCAAACTTTGACACACTGCAATTCAACTCTTCTTACAACTCTGAAAATATTGACCAATATAAAGACCTTTTGGCTTCTTATGACTTATATAAAGATTACAGCGGAAATGTCGCAACAGGAATTTTCAAAATTTTGTATGACACACTGTGGAACAACGACTTTTTGGAAATGATTTCATGTGCAGTTATGCCTGGAAGTCAAGTTTCAAATCTTATTCCAAGCTATCAAGGTTATTATGTCACAGTTCCTATTAACCCAGTTTCATATTACAGCGACGACTCGACTGGTTATCAAATGCAAAACAATGTTTTCAGCAGAGAGTTGTCGGTCGAAGGCGAATACACCTACAATGTTTTAATTCGCGACCTTTCCAACACACGTTTTGTTGTAGGCAGTGAAAGTGACCCGACCGCAATGGTGCACTACACAACCTACAGCAGTGCAAGACAGACCATCATTGTCAGTCACGACTCTTCTCATTTTGTTGTTCAATACACCGCCAACGATGGAAGCGTGGTAGATTTGTCTTCAAACATTTTTGTTGAAGGCGAAACCGAAGGAGAGCCGACAAGAACAACATATCTCAGCCCTTCAAAAATGGAAAAACTTTTTAATTTGAGCTACACTCCAACCGTTACCGATGGCGAAATTGAAATTCAAATTGACACCGTGACCGTCACATACTATCCTTTTGAAGCAAAAACTCAAACAGTAAACGGTTTGACTTATCATTATATCGGCATTTCAGAAAACGGCACAACTGACACAGCTTACAGCTTTGAAGAACATGGATCCAGCACCGAAGCAAGAACCTATCCGCTGAGACCTGACGCAAATAACTATACGACAGAAGGAAAATATGTCATAACTCGAACCTATTTAGTCAATGACCAATATGACTATAACGAAAATGACTATTTTGAACGAACATTTGTGCTTTATGTGGACAGAAACGAAGTTATTTCTCCTGCAGTTTCCAGAACAGATGAAAACGGCACACATTTGGAAAGTTTGGTCGGTGGTGACATCTTCATAGCCGCCTATGACAACGGAATTTACTCAGATTTGGTTGTCACATTCCCAAACAGTGAAGGAGCAAATTCAGACGGCTCACACTTGCACAACGACGGAACGCCAAGAGTTGTTTTGACAACCAACATGCTTCCTGTGAATGTCTATGTTCCACAATATAAATACACATCTTATGTTCAAAAGATAAATGATGCCGACGGCTATCACTTTGAAGTGGTAAACACCCCGGACAATTATTATTTTGAAAACACTCAAATCAGAGAATATGCATTGTTTGCCGAGATTTACAAAGACGGACAGGCTTCTTCAAATCTGATCGCTCGAACGTCAACCAATTTTGCCAATCCAACACTTGACACAATCACAAGCGAAAACGGCTTTTTGGATTTTTACACTTCAAATGGCGAAAAACTCACATATCTTTCTGAAGCTGGCACCTATTATGTGACAATCTATCAAGGAAGATTTGGCGACCAGAAAGGTGCAGGAAACGAAAACGATTTTGAGCAATCTATGACCTTCAGTTTTGTGATTGAAAGCACTGACCCAGACTTTTATGCTCAAACGACAACCGGAACTGATTTGAAAACTGAAATTCTCAATGAGGGCGCACAAAATGAGTTGGAAGTTTATCACACAAATCAATCTAACATCAACTTGATTTGGGAAGCTGGCAGCAAATTCATGACCGAGATTGACATAGATGAAATCAGTTTTGCCACAAGTTCTGGAGCCAATTATGTTTACAAAGATTTCCCTGAAGCATTCGCCGGCGAACCAGTTTTAAACGACGGACTTTATATTGGTCAACTTGACCTGACCGCACTTGGAGTTTATCGAAACAACGCCTATGTTGATGTGACAATGAGATATAAAAACGACGACGGAACTTTCTATAACCCAGTGACAAAGCGAATTTTTGTTGACCTTTCAGCACCTAGTGCAAACATTCAAACCTTGGTTGGAAATGCGTTGTCTGGCAACATAAGCGTGATGACAGAAAACGCTTTGAGAACCTATTACACCGCTCAAGAAGGTCAAATCGCGACATCACTCGACAACACAAGCTACAACATCAGCAACAATTCAGGCATTTTTGCTTATTATTCTTACACTGTGACGCCAGACTTCTTGAACACTTTGAAAGCAACCACTGGTGTCGACCGAATTTATGTCAGAGAATTTGTTGACGAACTTGGAAATTCAACAAAATATAATCCAAACTACACACAAGAAACCGAAGTGTCTGATTTCATTGCCACAAGATTTACAGATTTAAATACCTTCAACGCTTTCAACTTAAACAGTTATTACGAAATTGTTGAAACAGACCTTGCTGGGAACATGACAATCTACACAATCTTCGTCTCTGACCTGACTGATGAAAGCACAAGTTTGATTACCCTTTCAAATGGAAATGAGGCTGAAGATGTAAATTATACCATCGGAGATTACAACCAAGTTTTGTCATACACAAATGCCATTCACAACATCTATGCAACAACTGGATATCAAATTGAAAACATCAATTTCTTTGGTGACGAATGGGCACAGATACGTCTTTTGACAAGAGATGCAAACGGAACTGAAAGTTCAAGAACATTGATGCTCACCCCTTGGGACAAAGAAAATGCTTATGCTTTTGTAGGTTCAAATTACACAACAATTGCCATCAGCGACTTGATTGACGGCTCGACAAGTTCACGATATAAAAACATTTTGACAATCTACAATCGCATTTCTCGCAGTTCTGCAGATTTTTATATCAACATAAGAAACACAAGTTTTGATGCAAACTTAACAAACCAACAAAATCAAGAATATATTCAATTTTCTCAACCAAGTGATGCGGCAATTCAAGACACACGTTACAGTTCAACCTATTTGACATACTTAAGAATTACCGCTCCAACAGAAGGCTTGTTGATTTACGAACAAGAAAACAAATTGGGCTATGCCAGCCTTTGGACACCAGACACAAGCAACAATGTTGTTGTGACCGCAAATGCAACAGCTGGAACAATCATGTTTGCAATAAATCCAGAGTTGAATTTTGAAGCCAACACCAGAATTGTCTATGAATATAGAGATAACTATGGCAGAGAATACACCGAAATTCATCTTTACAACGAAACAATCATTCCTCAAGAAGTGGAAGGTGGCGAAGATTTATATTCTTATTATGACAACAGCGGAACATTGTTCTACATCACAAGAGACGAATTTAGATATAACTTCAACCCTGAAAAATATGCTGTTCACATCTACGAACTTGCAGATAGCGAAGAGGACGAGAGAGGCTTGGAAGTTGCAAATCAAAACAACACTACAAACATTCAAAATCCAAGCACAAGAGCATATTTCAGTTCTGACAGCAGCCGTGGTTACACAACTCTGACAATTCACAACCTGCAAACTCAACCTTATAACAACAAATTTGTCATCTATGTATACGATGTCACAAATCAAGAAGGCGAAGAAGTTAAGAAAATTTACTTCCAGCTTTACAACCAATTGCCAATGGCAAACTATGGCGACCAAAACAACACCACTGGGCAATTCAAAATCACTGATGCAAATTCAAGAAACATCACTGAAGATATTGTTCCGCAAGACGGCTCTGAAGCCAGCTCAGGTTATTTCTCAGAAGTAAGAATTTTGTTCGCTCTAAATGAAACAAACTTCATTCCAATCAAATATTCAATCAGCACAGACCAAATTGAGTGGACAGAAATAACTTCTGGCACCCAGCTTCGATGTCAATCGGACGAAATGGAAACATATTATCTCAAGATTTGGTATGACGAAATTTATCTTCGAAACGAATATGGAAACACACAATATGTCTTTGGAAATGTTCCAGAAAGTCAAATTTATCAATTCAATCTGTCGTCACTCACTGCAACTTATTGGCTCGAAAACACTCTCGACGGCAGCATAATTGAAAGAAATGACACAGTTTACACAAATCCTAATGGAAGAGAATTTACAAATCATTATCTGGTGAATGTAAGTTATGAAAACAAAGATGTCATTCAAATCAAAACCAATGAAGAGCTTGGCATTCGCGCCATTCTTCAAACTCCAACAGCCTATGATGATGACACAGAGACTTCGGTTAAATCTGAATGGTGGAAAATCACAAACAGATACGATGAAACCGGTGCACCTGTCGATTTGGAAGGCATTCCTGCTTTTGAAACTGACATCATCATCACATACATTCCAAACACCGATGACTTTGTGAAAACTTTCTACACTTACAATTTAAACGGTGTGATAGACACTTCGGAAAACTTGTTAAATTTGACGTCCAAGAGTTTGGTGATAAATGAAAATTATGCCAGCCTAAACACAATCGAACTTCAGTGGTCAAAATATTATGGCATTCCACAAAATGAAATTCACATCACACTTGTCAAAGATGGAATCACACTTGACCCAACTGAATATACAAGAAGAGTTCAAAATCAAGATGGTTCGATTGACACTTACAACTACATCTATCTCACTCATTCAGGCAAATACACCATAACGCTTGAAGACTCTTCAGGAAATGTTCAGACTTTCAACAAAGGAAACGCAGGGCAATCAAATTCGTTGACATTTATCTTCTTGAAAGATGTTCCATTCACAATGACTTACACAAATCCACTCACGGGTCAGGAAGAAACTTCAACACCAATCAAACAGGCAGTTTACAACGGCAATGTGACAATCAGAATTGACCGTTCGACAAGAAATGAATTCTATGCGTTAAATGGCTATCCTGTTATCAGCGCAAAGCGAAACGGCGAAGATTATGAAGTGAGAAATGTTGAAGACGCAACCTATGTGTTCACGGAACCTGGCTATTATGAAGTTTCATTCACAGCGACGAGCAACCTGCCAAACGTCGGCACAATCAGACAGGAAACCTATCAATTTTCGATTATAGACCCGAATGAACACAGATATTCTTACATCTACAACAGATATTCAAACTATTATGTTGAGCAAGTTTTGAAAGACGGCGTTGACATCACAGAAAACCTTACAAGAACGCTTGACGTTTCAACAATCACAATCAATCAACATGAATATATGACACAGTTGCCATTGTCATATCTCGACGAAAAGACCGGCGCTGGAACATATATGATAACAATCAACTCCAACGACAGATTTTATAGAAACTCTTCAATCAAAACAACTTTCACCTACCAAGTTATCATTCAATCAGGCAACGCTCCACTGAGAATATCTTTACCAGAAGGTCAAGAGACCACAAGCACCATAAATGTGACATTCAATCAAGCAAATGTCTATGAAGAAATGGGAAAATGCACAATCAGAATTGTTTCTTACAACGACCTTGACCAAATGGTGATTTATCGAAACAATGTTTACAACATCGATGAAACAAGCACTGGGCAAATTTCTGCTGATATCACAGACCGCGGAACATATTACATTCAAATTGTCACAAACAACGGTGAAAACGTGTTGTTCAGCTATAAGGTTGTGAAAAACAACCCAATGAACGCTGCATCAATCATTGCAATTGTGATTTCCGTTTTAGTTGCGATTGTTGTGATAATCATCATTGTGAAATTGAGAAAACGTATTGCTGTCAAGTAACAAGCTGAAAATTAGCAATAAAAAAAGACCTAAAATTTTAGGTCTTTTTTTTATTTTTATTTCTTAAGTTCTTTGTCAAGCTTAACCTTTGAAACAATGAAGTAGATGATAACTCCGACAAGGACAAGAACAGAAATTACAATCAAAATTGTTCCGATGATCTGATAAGTTCTTGTAGGGTCTGTCGATCTTGCAGTAACTTCAAAATCAAATGGATCGGCATCACTTACATTTCCAACAGCATCCTTGATTTCGATTGTCAATCTATAAGAACCAACTTCATCCAAAGTCACTGAATAGATCACACCGTCGGTTTCCATTTCGATTTCTTCGCCTGTTGAAGTGTTTGTCAAGGTAACAACATATTGTTCTCCAGCAGGAATTCCGCTGCCAACATCTGAAGCTGTGATCTTGCTTGTGTCTATTCTAAGTTGAGAACCTACAGTATAAGAATCTTCCATAAAGTCATCTGGGAATGTCAATGTTGGTTTGATGTTGTCGCCCACAGCAATTGTATAAGTGCTTGTTGAAGAATTTCCGTTGTTGTCATAAACAGTGTATGTCACAGTGTAAGTTCCGTCCAAGATATTTCCATTGCTGGTTCTGAGTGTATAATCCCTATCTTCATTCAATCCGTTAAATGTTTGAGAACTTGAATCACCATTTGCCAAATTCCAAGACAAAACAACTCTAGAATCTGCAATATTCAAACCGCTTGCATCACTTCCTTGAATTGCATAGATTGTGATTGTGCTGTTTGAGCCGTCTTCGTTTTCAGTTGAAATGTTTTCTGGATATTCATAAGCTGCAATTGTTGGTCCAACGTTGTCGTTTACAATAATTGTATAAACATCGCTTGTCAAAACATATTCTCTAAGTTCGTCAAACCAAGTTGCAAGGTCTTCGATGCTCATGCCATTAAACAATGTTGTGTTATTAAGATCATCTACAGGTATATTTGAAGAGTCTAATAACTCAGCACTTCCATCTGTCTGCCTCAAGGTATAACTTTTCGCTGAGTCAGAACCAACAATTGAAAAGCCGCCATCATTGTTGATTGTGACATTCATGTTTGTCGAGTTGTTAGAATTTGTGAACACAAAGAAGCCGCCGTCTTCATACTCACCAGTTACTGGATTGTAATCACCCATTTCTTGATAAGTGAACATGTCTTTGTTATAAACTGTCATGTTTACTGTGTAATAAAGATCATATTCGCCAGTTTTTGTTGGTTTAAATGAACCTTGTTGCCCAAAAGATGTGCTATAATTTGTTGCTCTGCCATTTTCGTTTACGCCCATAACAACATAACCTACATCTTCATAATCATCTGGGTTTGCAACGTATTTGTCATATGTCACACTGTTTGCAATTTGATAGCTAACTGATGGTGTTGGCAATTCAATTCCCACTTTTGGATCATAATTGCTGTCGCCGTCAAGCTCAATTGTCTGACTTGTCAATGAAGTGCTGATAACTGGTGGTTGAATGATTGTTTTTCCAGTCACAGTATAGTTTGCAAATGCCACAACTGTTTTGTTTTTGCTGTCTTTTGCAACTATGCTTGCTTCATAATTTCCTGCCCATGCAGCCGTAAACTTTCCGCCGTAAACTGTGTAAGTTTTTGCAAAACTATCTCTATCTGCACGGCTTTCATAAGAATAAACTTTAGTTTTTGTTGTTCCATTTACCAAGTAAACATTTACTTCAAAATCCATAAATTCAACTGCATCGTCTTTTACAGTCAAAGTTGGAAGTTCAATTTCATCGCCTTGTTCATATTCCATTTTAAATGAACCTTCGTCAGCATTTGAAATTGTGTTGAACACTGGTGGATTATTGTCATTTGTGTTTAAGATGTTGACAGTTTCACCATAAACATTGATATTTCCTTTATCATCATAGACATATGTGATGATTTGAAGTTTTACAGCAACTCTTTCGCTGTCAGCAACTTCGCTAAGGTCAATTGTGTAAGTTGATGCATCAACGTCAGTCAAATCAATGTAACCAGCGCCGTTTTGTGTGTAAAAATCTTCGTAAGTTGTTCTCAAATTCAACTGGTCATTTGCTGTTGCATTGCCAAGGTCTGTCCAAACTTCTTGCAAATTTTCAGTGGTTTTTGGATATCCGTCTTCGTCGTCAACTTCAATATAATTGTTTGAGCTGTCAAGATAACGATACATCACTTTGACCAACATATTTGAATCATATGTGTCAGAAGCTGTTGGAGCGTCAAATGTGATGGTAGCTGTTGGCAAATAAGAATCTGCCAAAGTTGTAGGAAATCTCAATTCAGGCTTGTCATTATCTTGGAAAGAACCAATATACATTGGTCTTGAAACATCAGATTCATTTCCTGCAGCGTCTCTTGCAATGTAGTGAATGTAATATTGTCCGCTGCCCATTCCGTCTGTGCCGGTTGAACCAAATGTTGAATCAACATCAAAATAAGCCAAACCTAAACCTGAAATTTGTTCTTCAGTTGCATTTTTAAGCCAATTGAGCATCTCATCAGCACTTGAAATTGTCACACCTTCGCCAAAGTTTAAAGTACTTCCAAACATTTCATAGATGCTTGCATAGTTTTTGTTGTCAACAGCAATCAAATAACCATGTCCATGCAACCATTCAAGCATTGCAGCATCACTGCCAATGCTTCCAGCTTGTTTTCTGATGAGATAGTTATTTGCGAGCAAGTTTTCATAAGCTGCAGAAGAAGTTGTGCTTGCATAATTGAACACCAAATTCCATTCGTCATAGTCATTGATTGTGAGTCTGACAGTTGTGTCGTCGGTCATAATTCTTCTGACAAGTTCAGCATCTTCAGCTGTTGAAACATTGTCATCAATGCCAATAGCGTAAACGACTACTGAATTTGGAACAGAACGAGATGCAAGTTTGTAGGTTTCATTTTTGATTTCTTCGCCTTCGTCAAGTTCTACTGAAGCGTCATAGATGATTGGTGTTGGAGCTTGTTGGTCTTCAACATTTGTAAATTCATAGAAACCAATGCTTGAAGTTGCCGTGTTTTTATAGAAGTCTCTGATTTCATATTGGAAAGTGTAATATCCATCGTTGAGTGGAGTGAACACTGTTGGGTCAATCAAATATCCTTCAGCGTCAACAACATCAGCGCCATATTCGCTTTGAGTGATAACTTGATAGTTTCTATCCGATTGTGTAGCCTTATAATATACTCTCACACGATAATAAACATCAACTTCTTCGCTTGCTGGGTCAGTGTTTGTTGAAGTCACACCGATTGCACTTGGAAGTGTGCTTTCAATGCCAGTTTGTCCGTTGTCTGACCATTCTGTTGAAAGTTCCGGTCTTGCAAGAGCATAATTTTCGTAATATCCATTTGTTCTGTCAGCTGTGTTTTCAGCATAAACAGTTGTTGTTTTTGTGACAGAAGAAATGAAATTTCCTTCTTCATAATAAGAATATCTTATTGTATATTCGCCTGCACCAAAGTTTGGATCTGCAAAAACTGAACCATCAATGTAAAGTCCGTTGTCGCCAGGGCTTATTGTGACAGTTCTTCCGCTGCTTCCGCTTGTTGCAGAAACAACAATGCATTTGCCACTTTCAGTTTTTGTGGTTCCGTAAGTGATTTTGGTATCATCGATAAGTTCGCCGTCCTCGTCAGTCACATCAACCCTTGGCAAATCCAAATTTTGATATTTTCCTTCAGTTTTCTCAACCAGATTAAGGTCGATGATGCTTGGGATAAAGATTTCTTCATTTTCTCTGAATGCAATTGAAGCAGAAGCAACTTGGCTTTCAACCTTCATTTCATATGTGTTTGAATAAACTTTATCGCTTGAATCAACTGTATATTGATAAGAATAAGTGATTGTGTAAGTTCCAAGTCTGTCAGCAACAAAATAACCATAATAATTGCCGTATTCATCGTCGCTTTCAACGTATGCCACAACTTTGTTTGTCAAATCTTCTCCAGCTGCGTCTGAAGTTGTTTCTTCATATTCATAGCTGCTGTAAGAAACTTTGACTTCCGAAGAAACGATTGTGGCAGTGCCTGAGTTGTCATCAGTTACGGTATCTTCAGCTTCAAGTCTGCCGACAACGTATTCTTTGTTTCCACCAACAAAGGCGTTTGTGATTTTGTATTCTGCGCCTCTTGTGACAGTGGTTTCAACTTCTTGAACATTGTTTCCGATTGTCATATATGAATAATCAACATAGTGTTCCATAGAAGCAGCCAGTGCAAGAAATTGACCTACTGGGAAAAACACAATTGCCAATGCAAAAGCCACAACCAGCACCATGCTTCTAAGAAAAAGTGATCGATTTTTTGTTTTCATTGAAATCTCCTAAAATTTTAAGTAATCTTTTTGCCAAACCTTAAAGTTTGTTAACAAAGACTATTTTATCTAAAATTCGCCAACAAGTCAATTAAAATGACATAATTGTTGCATTTTTATCCATAGAAAAGTCAGCAAATTTTATTAATATTTTGCGGGTCGCTTTAATTCTTATGCGAGAATAAAAGCACTTTTATTGTCGAAAAAAATTGATATTTCTTTTCTATAAAATGACAAAAAGCAGGCGGGCAGCCTGCTTTCACAACAATTAGATATTGTATGTCACTTTAACGCCAGGGCCCATACTTGCTGCCAATGTTACGCCTTTGATATATTGTCCTTTTGCAGCAGCTGGTTTTGCTTTTACAATCGCATCCATAATGCTTGCAAAGTTTTCAACCAATTTTTCTTTTCCAAAGCTCTTCTTGCCGATGATAACGTGAATATTGTTGGTTTTGTCCAATCTATATTCAACTTTTCCGGCTTTGACATCTTTGATTGCTTTGGCAACATCGGTTGTCACAGTTCCGCTCTTTGGGTTTGGCATCAAGCCTTTTGGTCCCAAAATACGAGCAATTCTTCCAACAATGCCCATCATGTCTGGAGTTGTGATGGCAACGTCAAAATCAAGCCATCCACCGTTGATTTTTGCGACAATTTCTTCAGCGCCAACATAATCTGCGCCAGCTTTTGTCGCTTCATCTGCTTTATCGCCACGAGCAATAACCAAAACTTTAACTTCCTTTCCTGTTCCGTTTGGAAGCACAACAACCCCACGAACTTGTTGGTCAGCGTTTCTTCCGTCAACGCCAAGTTTAACGTGAAGTTCGATTGATTCGTCAAATTTTGCTGTCGCCGTTTTCAAAACGTTTTCAACAGCTTGGTCAACATCATATGACGCTGTTTTGTCATAGCTTTCAAGGCTTTTTACATATCTTTTACCTTTTTTCATTTTTCACCTCTCTAGTCCACAACTTCAACGCCCATGCTTCTTGCTGCACCAGCAATCATAGACATTGCGCTTTCAACTGAAGCAGCATTAAGGTCAGCCATTTTAGTTTCGGCAATTTTTCTTATTTGCTCTTTAGTTATCTTTCCGACTTTTGTTTTGTTTGGTTTTGCAGAGCCCTTTTCAATTCCGATTGCTTTTTTGATAAGAACTGCTGCTGGTGGAGTTTTCAATTCAAATGTGAAACTTCTATCTTCATAGATAGTGATCACAACTGGAATGATAAACCCAGCCTGAGAAGCTGTCTTCTCGTTGAATTCTTTTGTAAAGCCAGCAATGTTGATACCGTGAGGTCCAAGTGAAGAACCTACTGGTGGTCCTGGAGTGGCTTTACCTGCTTCGAGTTGCAATTTTACAACTGCTTTTACTTTTTTTGCCATTTTTCTCCTCCTAATGTGGTAAATTTTGAGCCTTGGCTTGGCTCTCCCACAAAATTCCCCTTGTTTAAATTTGTTGTTTCTTCAGCCAAGGGCAAACTGAAAATCAAAGCAGTTTTTTGTCTTGCTTGGGACAATATTTTCATGAAAAAGTGCAAAATTTTGCATTTTTTTCAAAAAAATAACGATTTTTTCAAAATTTTGGTCAATTTTGAGCGATTTTGTGAACTTGCCCAATTTCAAGTTCGACGTTGTTTTCTCTTCCAAACATCTCAACTGTGACAGTCACAACGCCAGCGTCTGGATTGACAGCGACAACTGTGCCCACCATTTTGTCAAGCGGTCCTTCCACAATTTCAACCTTGTCGCCAACTTCAAGGTCCGTCTCAACTTTGATTTTTTCCAGTCTAAGCTTCATAACTTCTTCGTCTGTCAAAGCCAAAGGTCGTCCTTTTGGACCAGCAAAGCCAGTGATGCCGCGAGTGTTTGTCACATGATGCCAAAGGTCATCGCCATAGATCATTTTGACCAAAATGTAAGTCGGCATGCTTTTGCGAGTGACAAGTTTTTTCTTGCCGTTTTTTTCTTCAATAACATCTTCTTCAGGGATGACAATGTCAAAAATGCGGTCTTGCAAGTTGTATTTGTTTACAACAACTTCCAAGTTTTCTTTTGCGACATTTTCATACCCCGAAAAAGTGTGAAGCACATACCATTTTGGTTCTTTTGAATAAAAATATTCCATAAAAAACTCCTATTTTAGTAAAGTCTATCAAACAAGAAGGCCAACAAGCCAAGCAAGAAGAGTGTTGACGCCGTAAATAAAAAGCCCAAAAATCAAAACGAAAGCGATAACAATTCCGGTTTTCTTGACAACTTCTCCAAAACTTGGCCAAGTGACTTTTTTAAGTTCCGAAATGGTCTCTTTGGTTTTTTTGCCAATTCCGCCCTTCCTTTCTTTTTTCTGTTTGTTTTTCTTCTTGTCGTTTTTATCGTTTTTGTTATCTTTGGATTTTTTATCTTGCTTTTTGTCGTCTTTGGAAACAACGCCTTCAGAAATTTCTTTCTCAGCGTTCAATTCTTGCTCGGTCACATCTTTTTCCAGCTCTTTTTGCTTTTTAGACATATATCCTCCAAATTTTAGATAATTTCTTGCTCAAAACTATTTTGTTTCTTTATGTTTTGTTCTTTTATTGCATCGTGGGCAAAATTTGTTGATTTCAATTCTCTCAGCATTTGCAGAAGTATTCTTTTCAGTAGAATAGTTTCTTTCTTTGCATTCAGTGCATTCAAGAGTGATGATTTTACGTTTTGGTGCTGCCATTTTTCTCTCCTAACAAAAAAACTAACACCCTTTACAGAAGTGTCAGTCTAAATATATCACATCAAGCTCAAATAGTCAAGTGTTTTCGATAAAAAATAATTTTATTTCTCGGCTTCAACAATGGCATCGATATACATCACCGTTTCGTTGGCTTTGCATTTTGGAATCATGTTTTCAATTTTTGAAGGTTTGTTGTATTCCACTTCATATTTCACCGCATAAGTGAAATAAACCTTGAGCAAATCTTTGGCATAAAGATATGCTTCTGACATGTTTTTTCCGTCAGTGTAGATGTTTAGGTCTGGGAAAATGACCTGATAACTTCCATCTTCGTCTTTGATGAAAATGGCTGGATAGAGAAACTGAAATTTTTTCATAAAACAAGCTCCACAAAACAATATATATCAATATATTATCATAAACTTTTGAAAAATCAAAGTAAATTAATAAAAAAACATCGCAAAAGCGATATTTTTGTTATTTTGAAAGGTCAGTGCCCATTTCTTTGTCAAAACTCAAGCTGACAGTTTTTGCTGGCAACGATTTAAACTTGCCATCTGGAGTGATAAACTCCATTTTTGTTCCACCAATTTTAAATTCTTTATTCATCACGCTACCTCCGTGTTTTTGTTATTTTTATGGTCATATCTTAGCACATTTTTTTTGATTTGTAAATACTTTTTTGAAAATTTCTTAAAATATTTTTTCAAGGCATTTTTCGGCGCAGAAAAATGATTTTAACTTTTTCTTTTTACATCTTTTCCACACTATCGATGCCAAGCGTCCAAAGCGCTTTTTCAAGACACTTTTTCACAAGCATACAAATTGAAAGCAAGCCAGTTTTTTTCTTCTCATCTTGCTCTGACAAAATTTTGTGATTATTGTAAAGCGTGGAGAATGCACTGGCAAGTTCAAAAGCTGAAAGGCAAAGTGCATTCATCGAATATGCATCATAACAGATTTGATACGAAGAATTAAGTTTCAAAAGTGCACGCAAAATGTTGCGTTCTTCTTCGCTTGAAACATCAAACGAAAACTTTTCGAGATTTGTTTTTGAAAGAATGGAGTTTATGCGCGCAATCGTATATTGAATGTATGGTCCAGTCTTTCCGTCAAACGACATAAACTTGTCAAGGTCAAAAACATAATCTTTGTCGACCGTGTTTGACAAATCTCCAAACTTCATGGCAGCAACGCCGATTTTTCGAGCAAGTTCGCTGTCACCCACAATGCCATTTGAAGAAAGTTTTTGCTCTGCCTTTTCAATCAAAAGTCCAACCACTTCTTTCAACCTTACAACGCCACCTTCACGCGTTTTGAAAGGTTTGCCGTCTTTGCCGTTCATCGTTCCGAAAGCGACATGCGTCAACTTTTGGCTTTCAGGAGAAATGCCAGCAAGTTTGCAACATCTGAAAACCTGTTTAAAATGCGTCGACTGTCGATTGTCAGTGACATAGACAATTTCGTCTGGAGAATAATCTTTGTTTCTCATCAAAATTGTGGCAATGTCAGTGGTGGCATACAGATCAGCACCGTTGCTTTTTCTGATAATCGCTGGCGGCATTGGGTTTTTGTAACGTTGTGGCTCGTCTTCGCTCTTCTTTGGAATTGGAATGTGTTCGCCTTCACGAGCGACATCAACAACAAGCGCGCCGTCACTTTCTCTTGCCAACTTTTTGTCGACAAAAATTTGAATGGTTTGGTCTATATATGCATAAGCGTCACTTTCGCCATAATAAAAATCAAAGGTCGTGTTGAGCAAATCATAATTCTTCTTGATTTCAACCACCGAAAGCGCTCTGATTTTCTGATAGATGTCAAAATAAGGTTGTTTTTGTTGTTGAATAGCAAGGGTGATTTCATCGGCCTGTTTTTTGAACTCTTCGTCCACATCTTTTCTTTTGCTTGCCTTAGGATATTCTTCATTCAAAACATCCAGTGTGACATTTTCAAGCTGCAACTTTGAAAGGTCGGCGTTTGGTGCAAAAAATTTGTCTAAAAAGCCGTCAAGTTTAAGTTGCAAAATCGTCAGACCCATTTGCAAGCCAAAATCGCCCAAGTGAACATCCGAAAGTGTTTTGTCGCCCATTGCCACGTGGAGACGTTTGAGTGCTTCTCCAACAATCGGCGAACGCAAATGCCCGACGTGCAATTCTTTTGCCACATTGGCTCCGCCATAATCAAAAAACACCAATCTTGGATTTTCAACCTGTTCCACGCCCAAATTTTTGTCGTCAAGCACAGAGCCTGCATAACGATTTAAAATCTTGTCTTTGATTTTTATGTTCACAAAGCCCGGAAAGGCTGCCGAAAATTCATAGTTATCCGTATTGATGGAAGAAACAATTTCGTTTGCCACATCAATTGGCTTCATCCCCATTTTTTTTGCAATAAGCATGGCATAATTGGTTTGAAAATCACAAAGTTGTGGAAGATTTGAAAAAGAAACAACAATCTTGTCTCTATCTTCAAGATTGAGTTTTTCTGCTGCGTCAATTAAAAGTTCTGTAATTTCGTTTTTTATGTTCATCTGAAGTCTCCACTTTCGTCTAAGTATAACAAACTAGCCACAAAAAATCAAATTCTTTTTTGTCCCAACAAAAAAGTGGCACATGCCACTTAAATTTCTTTTCTGTCTGCCAGTGCTTTGCTGAGTGTCACTTCGTCAGCAAATTCGATGTCGCTGCCCATTGAAATGCCTTGCGCCAGCCTTGTCACTTTGACGCCCAGCGGCTTTAAAATTTTTGCAACATACATCGCCGTTGCATCGCCTTCAACGTCTGGATTTGTAGCCATGATAACTTCTTTGACGTTGTCACTTTTCACACGTGAAAGAAGTTCTTTGATGCGAATGTCGTTTGGACCTTTGTTTTCAAGCGGATTTATCGCACCAAACAAAACATGAAAAGTTCCGTCAAAACTTTTTGATTTTTCAATTGAGATGATGTCTTTTGGCTCTTGAACCACACAGACCAACTGTCTGTTTCGCCTTCTGCAAATTGAGCAAACATCGTCAGAGCTATAATTTCCGCACACCGAACAAAATTTGATTTTGTCTTTGACTTCCACAATCGCTTTAGCAAAGTTTTCCGCTTTCGCTCTGTCGCTTTCAATCACGAAAAAAGCATAGCGCTGAGCGGTCTTTTTCCCAACGCCTGGCAACATTCTGAAATATTCTATCAATCTTTCAATAGGTTCGTCAAATTCACTCATAAAGGTCACATTCCCAAATTTGGCAATCTGTTTTTCTCGTCGTCAGAGATTTTTTTGAGACAGTCGTTGACCGCACTCACAACCAAATCTTCCAACATTTCCACATCGTCAGGGTCGACAACTTCTCTTTTGATTTTGACCGCTTTGACCGTTTTGTTCCCGAGCATGGTCACAGCGACCATTCCGCCGCCAACAGTGGAAGTATATTCCGTCGCGTCAATTTCGTCTCTGATTTTTTTCATATCTTCTTGCATCTTTTGAGCTTGGCGCATAAGTGCTTGCATATTTCCGCCGCCAAAGCCACCAAATCCGTATCCCATAGTTTATCTCCTTTTCAATCTTCAATTTCCACTTTGTTTTTAAAGAAATTTTCTAGCTTTTTGATATCTTTGTTTGTCTTTTGCTCTCCGCTTTCAAACTTTTCTACCACAAATTGAAGTTCCAAACCCTGCCACCTTATGGCGTTTTCAATCTCTTTGCGGCCGTTTTCCAAAACGTCAATCAGAAAGTCGTCGCTGGAACGAATGACAAGTTTTCCGTTTTCAATTTTTGCGTTTGTGATGTCTCCACACGCCACATGAAGCGCAACTTTTTTATGTTCTTTCAGATAAAGCACAATTTTGCCCCAAACATTGTTTGGCGAGAGCTTTGAAACATCTTTTTCAATCTTCAGTTTTTTTTTACGTCAAAGCCGAGCATGGCAGTGAGGCAAGTGGTTTCCAAGAGCAGTCTCACAGAGAGTGTGTAGCGAAGTTCGCTTTCGGCACTTGAAAACACCTGCATATATCTTATCAAAGTTTTCTCGTCAAATTTGTCAGCCTGAGCTTTGTAACTTTCAAAAATTTCATCTGGCAAATTTAGAATTTCGTTGGCATTTTGGCAAGACTTGCAAACAAGCAAATTCCGCGCATGTTTTGAAAGGTCTTTTGCAAAAACAGCCAAATTTTTGCCTTCTTTTTCAATCTTGTCAATGTCTGCCAAGACCCCACCGACATCTTTGTCGAGCAGTTTGTCGAAAAAACTTAAGATAAGTTCGTGGTCGGTTGTTCCCAAAACGCTCAATGTTTTTTCTTTGTCAATTTTCCCTTGGCAGAAAGACGCAATGCTGTCAGCAATCGACAATGTGTCTCTCACACTGCCTTCGCCCGCAGCTGCAATGATTTTCAAGCTCTCTTCATCATAAGTTATGTTTTCTTTGTCAAAAACCTTTCGAAGTTGTTTGACCAAATCTTCCACCGAAACAAGTCTGAAATCAAAACGAACACATCTCGACAGAATTGTCTGTGGAAGCTTGTGAACTTCGGTTGTTGCCAAAATGAAAATAACGTAAGACGGTGGTTCTTCCAGCGTTTTCAAAAGGGCATTAAACGCGCTGTCAGTCAACATATGCACTTCGTCGATGATGTAGACCTTATATTTTGCGCCAACTGGCATAAACTTGACTTTTTCTCTGATTTGCCTGATGTCGTCCACCTTGTTGTTTGAAGCCGCGTCCATTTCGATGATGTTTATGTCGTTTTCTTGTTCAAGTCGCTTGCAATTTTCGCATTCTCCACACGCCGAACCATGAACTGGATGCAGACAATTCACCGCTTTAGCAAAAATTTTTGCCACACTGGTCTTGCCCGTTCCACGAGAGCCAGTGAAAAGATATGCATGGCCGATTTGGTCATTCATAATCTGATTTTGAAGAGTTTTTGTGATGTGGTCCTGCCCAATGACTTCTTCAAAAGTTTTTGGCCTATATTTTCTGTAAAGCGCAACTCTGTTCATTTATTCTCCAATCAATAAGTTTCTCTGCAAATCACCGCAAAGCCGTCGACATCCAAACAAGCACCGCCGATGAGTGCACCGTTTAAACACTCACAAGACAAAATTCGTTTATAATTTCCTGTGTTGATGCTGCCACCATAGACAATCGTGATGTTTTTTCCAGCTTTTGCAGAATATAAATATTCTATTTTTTTTCTTATCATTTCAACCATTTTGGTTATGTCTTTGTTTGTGGCAACTTTTCCTGTTCCAATCGCCCAGATAGGTTCATAAGCAATCACAACGCCGTCAAGCTCGTTTTCATAGATACCCTTAAGGTCGTCGTCAAGTTGTTTTTTGACAAATGCTGCTGCCTGTTTGCTTTCTCTGGTCTGTAAACTTTCTCCAATGCACAAGATGACTTTAAGCCCATTTGCCAAAGCTGTTTTGATTTTTTTGTTTATAAGTCTGTCTGTCTCTTTAAATTTTGAGCGTCTCTCAGAGTGACCAACAATAACATAGCTCGCGCCCAAATCTTTTATCATACTTGCGCTGATTTCGCCAGTGAACGCTCCCTTTTCTTCTTCAGAGATGTTTTGCGCGCCAAATTCAACATTGCTGCCACTCAAAAACTCTCTTGCAACAGCCAAATGTGTGAAAGGTGGACAGATGACAATGTCGTTTTTGGAACCCTTAGTCTTGGTCGCAAGCGCCATTGCGTATGGTTTCAATTCGCTTGGCTTGGTGTTCATTTTGAAGTTTCCAATGATAAGTTTTTTCATGTTTTCACTCCTTTAAAATCACAAAGTGTCAATGACTTCAACTGCCGGCAAAGATTTTCCTTCCATAAGTTTCAAGCTTGCGCCACCGCCTGTGGACAAGTGGTTTATATATTTTGCAACTCCGCTGGACTTGACCGCACTTATGCTGTCTCCGCCACCAACAACCGAATATGCTCCGCTTTTTGCCACTGCTTTAGCGATTTTCATTGTGCCTTTTTTGAAGCGCGGGTCTTCATATTTTCCAAGCGGACCATTCCAGATGATTTGTTTTGCTTTCAAAATTTCTTCTTTAAAAAGATTTATAGTCTTTGGACCGATGTCAAGAGCAACCATTCCGCGTTCCAGCTCAGTTGTCTTTTTGGCTTTGTCTTTTTCTTTTATAAGTGCAACATGGTCGACTGGAAGCAAAATTTTGATGTTTTTTTCTTTTGCTCTCTGCAAGATTTGTTTTGCGTCGTCAATTTTGTTTAAGGCAACAATCGAGTCGCCAATGTTGAAGCCCTGAGCCTGCAAAAATGTATAAGCCATTCCGCCGCCAATGATGATAGTGTCGGCTTTATCCATAACATTTTCAATCAAATCAAGTTTGTCTTCCACTTTTGCTCCGCCGAAAATGGCAACAAAAGGATGTTCGGCATGTTTGAAAGCTTTTTCAAAAACTTGAAGTTCTTTTTCAATCAAAAATCCGATTGCACTTGGAAGTTTGAGAGCCACACCATAATTTGAAGCGTGTTTTCTGTGTGCAACGCCAAATGCGTCGTCAACATAGATGTCGGCAAGTTTTGCAAGTTGGTCGACAAATTTTGGGTCGTTTTTCTCTTCGCCTTCCATAAAACGAAGATTTTCCAAGACCAAAATGTCGCCATTTTTCATTTGAGAAACCGCTTTGTCAACCACAGGCCCAATCACTTTGTTGCAAAATTTGACGCGGTTTGGGAAATATTTCATAAGATAAACCGCAACCGGAAAAAGCGAAAGATATTTGTCATAACCTTTTGGTCTGCCAAGATGAGAGCAGATGATAAGTTTTGCACCCTTTTTGGCGAGATATTCTATTGTCGGAAGTGATGCCACAATTCGGCTGCTGTCCATGATGTCACCAAAATTGTCAAGCGGAACATTGAAATCACAACGCAACAATATGCGTTTGCCTTCAATATTATTCAAATCTCTTATTGTTCTTTTCATAGGCTCCCCTTAAAGCTTTTTATGTGCTTTTGACAGATATAGTTTACAACATTTGAAGTTTATTTCAAAATAAATTAACCAAATTCATCAAAAGCTTTTTTCAAGAGTTCAAGGCAAGCGTCAATGTCGTTGCAAGTGGCAAGAGAAAGTCTCAAGCTCGCTGAAATCGGCATTTGTCCAGCATACCACAAAAAGTGTTTTCGCATATAGAGTTTCAACCAATTTTCGTCGAAAAATTGTCGTAAAATTTCGACATGGCGCTTTACAACTTCAAATTTGTCGATTTTTGTTTGTTTTCCTTTTAAAAAAGCGAAAATCCACGGTTTTCCAGTTGCGCCACGCCCAATCATAACTCCGTCCACGCCAGTTTTTTTCATTTCGTTAAGGCTTTTTTCATCCACCACATCGCCGTTTCCAACAACAGGAATGTGAAGTTTGGCTTTGACACTGGCAATGGCTTCATAGTCCGCATGTCCACTGTAACCTTGTGCCACAGTTCGAGCGTGAAAAGTGACAAAATCAGCACCGTTGTCTTCACACATGCGAGCAAAGTCCAAAAAATTTTCGCTTTTGCTCCCCTTTCTAAATTTCACTGAAACAGGTCTGCCTGTCGAATTTTTGCAGGCAGAAATGATTTTTCCAGCAAGCGATAAATTGTCCATATGCGCCGCACCTTCGCCATTTTTGACGATTTTTGGGGCTGGGCAACCCATGTTTATGTCAAACATGTCAAATTTTTCTAGCAGCGGAGATTGAACAGCCATTTGCATAAATTCAGGCTCGTGACCAAAAATTTGCGCAATTTTCACCTTTTCTTCGTCGGTGGTCAATGTCATAAGTTTGGTTCTTGACGGATTGTGTTGCATTGCCCTTGCCGAAAGCATTTCGGTGACCGTGGCGTCGGCACCAAAAGAAGATGCGATTGCCCTGAAGCCCACATCGGTCACGCCCGCCATTGGCGCCAGAAGAAGCGGATTTTCTGAAAAATCCAAATTTCCAATTTTCATATCAGCATCATAGCACAAAAGAAACGCCAAAATCAACCTATTCAAAAACTTCTTCAATTGGCTTTTTTAAAGCAAAGCAAATTCTTGTGATGTTTGCGATGATGATGTCATAACGCTTTTCAACATCTTCAAAATTTTCGTCGAGAATGATTTTAAGTTCCCTAGGCGGAATCATCAGCGACACACAAATCATTGTGAAAGCACGATGATCTATCTGTTTGTCGACATATTCTTGCAACAATTCTGTTTTGAAACGCATATTTTTATTCCTTTTTGAATATTCTTATAATATTAATCTTTTAAGGATATGTCAAGCAATTTTACTAGCTTAAGAATATAATTTTAGTAATATTGAAAAAGGAATTGTCATGAACAAATTTGCAGAAAGACTGAAAGAATTGAGATTGGAAGCAAATCTTACACAAGACCAGCTCGCTGAAAAAACTCACATTGGTCAAGCCACAATTTCTAAATATGAAGCAAACGCTCAATCTCCAACGATAGACATGGTCATTGTGCTTTGCAAGTTTTTCAATGTTTCGGCGGACTATTTGATTGGTTTGGTTGATTAAAAAACACAGGAAATCCTGTGTTTTTTTAGCCATTGACCGCATATTTGAAATTTCGATAGCCTTTGAAGTTTATCATCTTTTTAGGCTTGCAGATATAATATCTTTTTGTCTGCGGATTTAAAAACTTTCGAGCTTTCTTTTCTTGCAACGAAAATTTTCCAAAGTTTCTCAAATTTACCGTTTCTCCTTTGGAACATACTTCCAAAACCATCGACTTAAATTCATTTAAAAAAAGTTCACACTTGGTTTTTGGCATGTTGGTTTTCTTTGCCATCAAGCTCACAAATTCGGCTTTGTTCATTTTTTACCCCCTTAAGTTCTTATGGGCAACAATTTGAAAAAATAAACATCATATTTTGAATTTAATCTGCGTTTTTGCCTGCGACTTGCGCGAAAACTTTATCCAAAACGGCACCGTCATCACAAAATAGACCAAAACACCAAGCAAAATTCCCAAAATTATGTTTGTCAGCAAGCCAAAATAATTGGAATTTATGAAAGTGTAAACCGTCACAAACATCAGAAAGGTCGCAAAAATCATAACAAACAAATCAGAAAACGACAACCTGAACGAAACCACACTTTTCAGCTTTAAAAGCGCCAAAACGCTGATAACTGCTGCCAAGGCGATGTTTCCAAGCACCAGAGCGAAGATGTTTATCGACGGAACCGCAGAAAGGAAATATGAAATGCACGCTTTGACAACTCCGCCAAGCGCTGTTATGGCAAGAATATATCTAAACTGTCCATTGGCTTGCAAAAGCATGGTCAAAAATTGCATGAGCGCCGTGAACACAATCGAAAATCCGCCATACAAAATCAAACTGAATGCAGTGTCTAAAATTCCGCCAGACATGTCGTTGTATACCAACATAAACGCCTGTTTTGAAATGGCAACCACTCCAAAAGTGGTCGGCAAAATGAGAAATAGCAAAATTTTTAGGCCTTTCTCAATGACAAACTTACCACCAGTTCCGCGCGAAATGAGATAAGAAATGTTTGGAAGCAGCGTTGTGCTGACAGCCATGGAAATTATCAGTGGAAAGTTTAAAAGCGCTCCCACAACCCCTGCCTGCAACCCGAAAAGTTTGGTCGCTAGACCGTTTGAAAGGCCTGCTTGCATCAACCTTGGAATGATAATCAAACCGTCAAAGGCATTGACAAGCGGCAAGATTGAAGCGGAAAGTGTTAATGGGAAATTCGCTTTGTCAAATTCTTTGCGAGCAAACTTTATCTCGCTCAAATTTTCCAACCTTTTTTGATTTTTATTTTTAGATAGAAACAGCAAAAACAAAAAGCCAAGCGAAACAACTTCACTTAAAGTTATCCCCAAAAACGCTCCAAAAACGCCTTCGGCAATGCCATTTTTGCCAAAATAAAAGGCAAACAAAAGCCCAAAAGCAAATTTGAAGACCTGTTCAATCACTTGGCTGATTGCGGTCGGCAGCATATTTTCATAGCCTTGAAAAAATCCGCGAAAGGCGCTCAAACCCGCTCCAAGCGGCAACATAAGCACAAACAAAAGATAGCTTTTGTTTTGCCCAATGCCCTGAAATGCCGAAATGTAAGGCATAAACAAAAAGAAAAGCGCACCAATCAAAAAGCCAATTCCAACGGCAACAAAAATCGCGCGTCTAAGATAGGTGTTTATTTTGGGAAATTCACTTTTTGCTCTTGCCGCACTGATAAGCTTTGAAAGCGAATTTGTCACTCCGCCACTTGTCAAAACAAGCGCGAACGCATAAAGCGACATAATAAGTTGAAAAATTCCAATCCCTTCAATGCCTAGAAGATTTGTCAGCGGAAGTCTGAAAAGTGCACCCAAAAACTTGCATATGACGCCGCTTACAAGCAAAATGACCGCCCCCAAACTGAGTTTGTTTAAAATTTTAACTTTTTTCATAACCACCTGCATATAACTTTAGAGTTAGAATGAAAAAAATTTTTCAAAATATTCACAAAATTTTTAAAAAAGGGTATTTACAAAGACCTCAAGGCATGTTATAATAAAAATGAAAAATTTGTTTTGAAAAAGGGGATATTGTTATGCTTAAAAGATTTGACAATCCACACGTTCTTGTCGTTCAAGATGATGATCCAGTCAATGTCTATGACCCAATCAAGTTTGTCGACTTGCTCAACCAAGAAATCATTTCTTACAACGCCGAACATGTCAATTTGGGCAGCCCAGCTCAAGTTTACTTCAACGCCATGCAAGCTGATGACAAATGGATCGACAAATTTAAAGCCGCTCGTCTTGAAATGGCAAAACAAATCGAGGCTCGCATTCCAAGCGTTTTGAAAAGCAACAATTGCGAGGTTTGGCTTTTGGACGGCGCATATTTTTTGAACACATTCAAAAACAGCCAAAGCTTGCCACAAAAAAAATTTAACGCTATCATGAGATCGGATGCTGTCGCAATCATCAAAGCTATGGAATATTGCAATCAGAAAAACCTTAAAACCATGAAGAAAAATGGTTTTGACATGACAAGATATAACGAACTTACTGAATACGCAAAAAGAAAAATGGCAGAAAACGAAAGAAATAGGAAATATTAAAAAATAGTTGCAGTCTTGCAACTATTTTTTGTTTTTTTACATCTCTCGCTCTTTATCCACAATTCTTCCTTGACCACTTTCGCTTACAAACCCGCCAAAACCATTGTTTAAAACTTTTCCGTCGTTAGCCTCTGAAAAACCAGTTTTGACTTCAGGTTCTTTTTTGTCAAGCTTAAACTCGTCAAGATGAAACGGCTTTAAATTTTCTTTTGGTTGCGTTTTGGAAGTGGAAGCCTCAACTTTTGGCTGTTCAACAAACACAAAAGCACCACCACCGCCGCCGCCAGATTTCTTCTCTTTATCTTTTTTGCCTCCTGCCGGCTTAGCTTTTTTTGCAGAACTTTTAACGCTTGCCTTTGCGGCTTTCTTTGGTTTCGCTTTTGCTTCTTTTTTCTCCGCTTTTTCTAGAGCTTTGTTTGAAGTTTTCTCCTGAGCTTTTTTCTTAGCAAGTTCCGTAAGGTCAGGTGGAGCTTTGTCTTTTACTCTTTTCAAAGGCGTGAGAAAACTTGTCATAACAAGTCTTGCGTCTTTGTTTTTGCAAAGTTCGTCAAAAGCGTGATTTTTAATCATAACTCTATCGAGCAAAAACTTGAGTTTTGTGTAATTTTGATTTAAATTTGGGTCTTTTTCAAGTTGTTTTTCCAGCAACTGTTTATATTCATATTTTATCTTCTGACCAAGCTCGCCAAAATTGTCCAACAACGTCAACATCTTTGTCAAATAAAGCTGTGCCAAAATTTCAGTTAACTCTCGGCTGAAAAGCATTTCTTCTTCTTGCATGTGGAGATATTTGTAAATGTCATCAGTCATTTCATAGATGTTTTCTTCAAAATAAACTCGCCACTTCTTGTAGACTTCTTCTCTAAACTGCGCCGAATAAACAGCCACAAGTTCGTCAAGTTTTGTGGTATGCTTGACATCTTCATCGGCTCGGTGTTCGACTTCAATCAAAAACAGCTGTGCTTTGGAATAGCCTTCTGAAATTTCAAATTCAATTTTAAAATTCAAAACAAATTCATTTAGGGTGGCAGAAACATAGGCTGTTTCTTCCACTTTTTCTTCAAACTTTTTTGGAGCAAGCAAAAGCCCGTTTATCAACTTTTCATTGGAAAGCTTATAATTTCCGTCGGCGTCAAATTCTCCAAGCAAATTGTTTCTTTGTTTCGCTTGAAAAAACATAATTTCAAGATATTGCTGCTTGATTTGTTGCGCTTCCAAACTTTCAGGCGATTGAGATGGCTGGTCGCCCGAAGTTATGCCAAAGACAAGCTCATCTTTTGCTTTCTTCTTTCTCATAGAGACATTATACAATAGAATTTTTGGTTTTGCAACCATTTTATTCCATAATTTTTGTCCAAAACCGCCTTATTTCTTCAAAAAAGAGACACAAATTGGCTTTTCTTTAAGGTCATTCACAGTTATGCCGTTTGCGCAACACGTGCCGTTGTCGTTGAAAAGACACGGTGCATTGCAACCTATGTCAATCGTCGCACTGTCTCGCTGCGGTGCATATTTTGGCGGCTCATCTGAAAACAACCATTTTGTTTTGTCAACTGGTTGCTTGCCATGTTCGTATTTGTTGCACTCGGCGTTCTTCTTGACCAAAATTTCTTTTGCCGTGCATGTGTAATCTTTGTTGTATAAACAACCCGTTTTTCTACATCGAATATCCATATTGCTCCTCTGACATTATTTTGTCCTTTTATTGACAAAACAAACATAAATGTTGTAAACTTAAAATATAAGCGAGGTAAAAATGAAAGTAGTTTTGTTGAAAGATGTGAAAGGAACAGGCAAAAAAGGTGAAGTCAAAGAAGTGGCTGATGGTTTTGCAAAAAACTTTTTGCTTAAAAACAATTTTGCAAAAGTGGCAAACAACAGCGCGCTCAACGAAAACAAAATTCAAAAAGATGCTGAAAAATTTCACAAGGCTCAAGAAATTTCAGCTGCAAAAGAGCTGGCAAAAAAGATAAATGGTCAAACAATCAAACTTTCGATAAAATGTGGAAGCAACGGAAAAACTTTTGGCTCTGTGACGAGCAAAGAAATTTCTGAAGAGCTCCTGAAGAAAAACATCGACATCGACAAAAAGAAAATTGATTTGAAAGAGCCAATCAAAGCGGTCGGCACATATGAAGTTGTCGCTCGAATTTATCCAGAAATTTCCGCCAAATTTTTTGTGGAAATAAATTCAATTTAATTGTCAAAAATTAAATAAAAAATAATTTAAAATTGAAAAAATGTAAAAAAATTGTTTAAAAATTCAAAAAAAATTGAAAAAATCATGCAAAAATTAAAAAAATCCGCTTCAAAAATGCGGATTTATTTTATTTTTCTTTTTCAAAAAATTATATTTATTGTTTAAAAGTGTGGTCAAAGAACACGAGACTTGATTTACCAAATTTCTCAAATCTTCAATCTCTTCAACCGAAAGTCCTTTGGCAAGTTCCATGGCAATTGTGGTGGCAAGCAAAACCAATTCTTCATCTTTGCAACTCATATATTTTTATATTATATCAAAGCCAAAAATGTGATTTAAGAAAGCTTTTTAAAAAGCTCAACAAATTCGTCCAGCGAAAGTGTTTCGGCTCGTTTTTTCAAAGTCTCTTCAGTCAAACATTCTTTCAGCTTTTCTTTGCTGAAAATTTTTGAAAGGTTGTTTAAAAGGGTTTTGCGTCTCATTGAAAAACAAGTTTTGACAAAAGCAGAAAATTTTGCAGCATCAATGTCGGCATATTTCGGCTGAATTTTCACATTTAAAAGCGCCGAGTCCACATTTGGAACTGGATAAAACATCTGCCTGTTTATCATTCTTGTTATCTTCGGCGTGCCATAAAAATTTGTCATGACCGTCAAGATGCCATAATCTTTTCCACCAACTTGTGCACAAATGCGCTCGGCGACTTCTTTTTGAACCATAATTGTCAAACTTTGGAGCTTTGTGCTTTCTTCCAAAAACTTGAAAATGATTGGAGTGGTGATGTAATATGGCAAATTTGCCACAACCTTGATTTTTTTTGAAAATTTGCTTTCGACTTTTTTCATGTCAGCTTTAAGAAAATCGTCAAACACAAATTCAACATTTTTTAAATTCAACGCAAGCAAACTTTCTTGCAAATCTTTGTCAATTTCAAACGAAACAACTTTTTTGCACCTTTGGCTCAACACTTGCGTCAAACTTCCAGCACCCGCACCCACTTCCAGCACTTCGTCATTTTCAGAAATCTCTGCGTCACTTGCAATGGCGTTCAACAAATTTTTGTCGCTGATAAAATTTTGCCCAAACTTTTTCTTAAAAACAAAATCACTCATATTTTGAAAATCCTTTTTGCGTTTTCGGTGGTTTGAAAAGCGACTTCTTCCAAAGACAGCCCTTTTATGCTGGCAATCTTGTCAGCAACATAAATTATGTTTTTTGGCTCGTTGCGCTTGCCGCGAAATGGTTCTGGAGACATGTAAGGGCAATCAGTTTCAAGCAAAATTCTCTCAAGCGGCAAGTTTTTTATCACTTCCACAACATTTTTGGCATTTTTAAAAGTTGCTACGCCGCCAAACGAAAAACTAAAACCCAAATCCATCAAAATTTTGGCACTTTCAAAACTGCCCGCATAACAATGCATCAAACTTTCTTGTGTATGTCGATTTGATTTCAAAATGTCAATTGTGTCACCCATGGCGTCACGGCTGTGAACCACAATTGGTTTTTGTAAATTTTTGGCAAGTTTTATTTGCTCCACAAAAACTTGTTTTTGCAAACTTTTGTTGTCATCTATGAAATGATAATCCAAACCAATTTCTCCAATTGCCACAACTTTTTCGTTTTTTGCAAGTTTTTCGAGATTTTTTAGCGTTTTTTCATCCAATTCATCGACATTTTCTGGATGAAGCCCAACATTCGCAAAAATATTTGAGTGAGTTTTTGCAAGTTCCAAAGCGCTTTGGCTTGACGGCAAGTTAAAAGCAGAGCAAACAATTTTTTCAACATAATGTTCTTTTGCTCTTGTCAAAACAGCTTTCAAATCGTCAAATTTTTCATCGGTCAAATGTGCATGTGCATCTATAAGTTCCATGCAAAAATTTTAGCAAACTGAAAAATTATTGTCAAGGAAAATTGAATTACACTTTTTTCTTCGAATTTACGTCTTTTTTCGAGTTTTTTCACATAAAATCTTATATGAATTTGTTTTGGCTGTTGATGATGCTGTCCAGCATTTTGGTTCTGCTCATAACAAATCCCAGCGCGGTTTTGTCTGAAATGCTGGGAGCTTCTGCCAACGCTCTTGAACTCTGCATCGAACTTTGTGCTGTTTACGCGGTTTGGCTTGGCATTATGGAACTTGTGGACGCCAGCGGTTTGAGTGAAAAATTGGCAAAACTTTTAAGACCATTGATAAAAAAAATCTTCAAAGTTGACAATGCCGAAACGCAAAAAATCATTGCACTCAATGTTTCAGCAAACATGCTCGGGCTGGGAAATGCTTCCACTCCAATGGGCATCAAAGCGATGCAAAAATTGGATGACGGCAGCGGAAAAGCAAATTTTGCCATGATAATGTTGGTCGTTTTAAATGCCACTTCCATTCAACTCTTGCCGACAACTGTCATTGGGCTTCGTGCCAGCGCCGGCTCTGAAAATCCGTCTGACATCATCATTCCAACACTTATTGCCACATTCTGCACAACGGTTTTAGGCATTTTTCTTGTGCATTTCATCGACAAAATCTTAAGAAAAAGGCGAGCGAAAAAATGAGCGTCTATATTTTGCCAATCATTTTTATTTTGGTTTTTGTTTACAGCATTTACAAGCGCATAAACACATATGACTGTTTTGTCAAAGGTGCAAAGGGCGCCATAAAACTTGTTGTGGACATTTTTCCTTTCATCGCGTCAATTTTGATTGCGGTGGCACTTTTGCGTGTCAGCGGCATAACCGATTTTTTGGCTCAACTTCTGTCACCAATCTTCAACTTTTTGGGCATTCCAACCGAACTTTGCGAACTTGTTCTGCTTCGTCCTTTTACCGGAAGTGGAAGTTTTGGGCTTTTGGAAAACATTTTCACAACCTATGGCGCTGACAGCTACATTGCAAGGTGTGCGTGCGTCATCATGGGCTGCAGTGAAACAATTTTTTATGTCGCAACAGTTTACATCTCTCAAACCAAAGTGAAAAGGCTATTCTATGCCATTCCTGTTGCACTTGTTTGTTCTTTGGTTGGAACAGTTCTCGCCTGTCTGCTCTGCAAAGTGATGTAAACAAAAAAACTCTGTCAAATCAAACAGAGTTTTTAATTTTTTAAAATTCATAATTGTCTATCAACTTTTCTCTCAGCTTTTTGTATTCTTCTTCAGAAATTATGTCAGCATCTTTCATTTCTTTAAGTTCTGACAAAATCTGCTGCAAAGATGGCTTTCCAATGTCTTTAGCTTTTTTGTTTGATTTGCCATCGCCTTCTGCAGCATTTATCAAAACTTTTTTGTTAAAACGCGAAGCATCTTGTGTTATGTTAAAAAGAATAATCATCGATGCAATGATATCCAAAGCCGACACACTTCAAACTAAAAACAATAGCAATTTAAAGCATTACAATTTTTTGCCAAAATTTTTTGTTTGGAGTGCTTCAAGATAATTTCCATCGCGGTCGTTTGTGACAAGGTTTGGAAAAACTTTGACGCCGTCTTTTCCACCCTTGACCGCTTTTATGACCACAAGCTTGACTTCGCCTTTGCCGTTTTCTGTGAAAAACATCTCTTTGATTTTCAAGTTGTGAGCCTGGCAAGTTGAAATCAGCTCGCATGAGCGCTCGGCAGAAAAGCAACAATAAAAACTTCCACCAAACTTCAGCATTTTGTTTGCCGTTTTCACAAGCTCGAAAAGAGTTAAGTTTATTTCTTCTTTCGCTAGCTTTTTCACTTCGTTTTGAACAAATTTTGTTGGCTTGAAATAAGGCGGATTTGAAAAGACAACATCCACACTCTCGCAAGAAAAAAACTTTTCAAAATTTTTGACATCTTCGCAAATCAATTCAATTTTTTCGTTTAAATCATTAAAATTTAAGTTTTTTTTGCAAATTTCTTGCATTTTTTGTTGAATTTCAAATGCAAAAATTTTTTTGATTTTGTTTTTCGCTTGAACAAGAAGGGAAACGCCCCCACAGCCGGCGCCGATTTCCACCGCCACATCACTTGGTTTGGTCTTGACAAAATTTGCCAAAATCACACTGTCAGAAGTGAAAGTGTAGAGCTCTTTGTTTTGAAAAATTTTCAAGCCATTGCAGCCCAAATCTTCAAGTCTGTCGTCTTGCATTATTTCTCTTCCTTTTTGAAAGTGATTTCGTCAAGTGGATAAATCTTGACTTCGGTGTCATCGCCATTTGCAAATTTGACTTCCACATTTCTCTCCAAAAGATGATTGAAAACAACTGTTCCTTTTCCGTCTTTTGTCGAAACAATTGCCCCGACCTTTGGCATGATTTTGAGCGCTTCTTGATAAACAGGGTTTTCATAGGCGATGCAACACATGAGTTTTCCACACAAGCCGCTGATGCTGGTTGGATTTAAAGAAAGATTTTGTGTTTTTGCCATTTTCATAGAAACATGGTCAAATTGCCCCATGTTTTGCACACAACAACAAATTTTTCCGCAAGGACCAAAGCCACCCAACATTCTCACTTCGTCACGGCTGCCAATCTGGCGAAGTTCTACTCTTTTTTTGAGTGTTTCTGCCAACGTTTTGACAAGCTCACGAAAATCCACTCTGTTTTCAGACGTGAAATTTATGATATATCTGCTGTTGTCATAGCTTGCCTCAACTTTGACAATTTTCATGTCAAGATTGAAACTTTTGACGATTTCTTTGACTTTTGAATAAAGTTTTTCTGCCTGTTTGTCATATTCTTCAGCCTTTTCGACCACACTTTTTGAAGCGATTTGCACAACGTTTTTCAGCGGCGAAACAAGTTTGCTCGCGTCGATAACTTCATTTTCTTTGATAATCACGCCCAAATCAAGCCCTTTTTCAGTTTCCACCAAAACATAATCACCGCACTTAAGTTTCAATCCATTTGGCGAAAAAGAATATATATGATTGCCGTTTTTAAATTTGACACCAACAACTTCTACTTGCATAAATATTTAACCTCCAGCATTTTTAACAAAAAATTGTCAATTGCAACCGTTAAATTTGCGTTAAATTCAATTTTTTCACGCAAATTTGAAATCAATTTTGAAATTTCGCACAGTGACTCTACTGAAAATTCAGGTTCCACATCTTTGAAATCGTTCACATAAGTTTTCAAAAGACACAAATTTTCGCTTTCACACTTAATCTTCAAGATGTCTTCAATGCAAATTGACATGATTTCCAAAATCAAATCCAAATCGTTTTGAAAATCTAAAAATTTTTTTGAAAACAAAAGCACTTGCTTGCTGTTTTTCATTTCAGTAAACAAACTGACTGCAAAATTTGTGATTGTTTTGAGATTTTCGTTTCGAGCAAGTTCCAGCGTTTTGCCAGCATAACCGTTTCCAAGCACAATCGCCAAGTCGTCTTGCGTCAGTTTAGAAAGCCCTTCTTTTGAAATTGGGCCGATTTTGATTTTGTCACACCTGCTTTTTATCGTAGGCAAAACTTTGTCCTCGTTGGCGGCACTTAAAAGAAAGTAAACATTTGCAGGCGGCTCTTCCAACACTTTCAAAAGTTTGTTTTGCGCTTCTTCAGTTGAGATGTCGATGTTTTTTATGATAAAAATTTTGTATGGCAAATTTACCGCTTTCACATAACTTTCTGAAACAATCTCGTTGGAATCTAAAACCAACAATTTTTCGTTGTTTTTTGGATAAATTTTGACATCCAAATCAACACCTTTTTCTATCTTTGTAAATTCTGCGCTCTTTTCATTGAACAGTTCAAAAATTTGATATTCTAACATAAGCGCTGTCAAAACCAATGTTTTGGCACTCGTCAACTTGTCTTCACAGAAAAACAAAACCGCATTAGGAAATTTGTTATCTCGTTTTTTTTGCAGAATATTGTGAAAAAAATCTTGATTTTTTATTATTTCAGTCAAATCCATAAAACAATTTTATCACAACCAAACAAAAATTGCAAAATAAATCAAAAAAAGCATCATTTCTGATGCTTAATTTTTTTCTCAATCAATTTGTAAAGTTCACCGATAAAAATTATTGAAACCGACAAGCCCAAAACCACAAGCCAACAATATATGTCCAAACTTTCAAGCTGCAGCAGTTTTCCAAAGCCTGTGAACGCCATCAGAAGAAGCATTCCAAAGCCGACCAACAGCGACATGTTGAAAAACTTGTTTTTGAATGGATTGGTTTTGAAGCAACACTCTTTTGTTCTTGCTGTGAACATATAAAACAGTTGTATCAAGTTTAAGGTGTAAAACGCCATTGTGATTGCAATCGGCTCGCTATATAAGAAAAGCCCAAAGAAATAGGCGCCCATGGTCAACGCAGTTTGAACAGCCCCCAAAATCAAAATGCTCAAGCCAAAGCCATTTGAAAACAGCCCATCTTTTTTCTTTCGTGGCTTTTCAAGCATAACTTTTTTTTCGGCTGGTTCCACGCCGAGTGCAATTGCAGGCAGTGAGTCAGTGATCAAATTTACAAACAAAATTTGCACTGGAAGCAAAAATGTTATGCCCGGGAAGAGAATTGTAATAAAGAAAAGTGCCAAAATTTCCGCCATGTTTGCAGAAAAAAGATATTTTATCGTCTTTTGAATGTTGGAATAAATCTTTCTGCCTTCTTCCACGGCAACAATGATTGTCGCAAAATTGTCGTCAGTGATGATGATGTCTGAAACATCTTTTGTGACATCCGTTCCGGTCTTTCCCATGCCAATGCCGATGTCCGCTTTCTTCAAACTTGGAGCATCATTGACGCCGTCACCTGTCATCGCCACATTGTGACCGTTTTGTTTGAGAGCTTCCACAATGCGCGCCTTGTGCGTTGGATTGACCCGCGCAAAAACATTTTTGCTTTCCACAATTTTTGCAAATTCTTCATCTGAAAGCAAGTCGATTTCTTCGCCAGAAATGATTTGACTTTCATGTTTTGCAATGCCCACTTTTTTTGCAATGGCAAACGCTGTGTCTTTGTAATCTCCCGTGATCATAATCGGTCTCATGCCCGCTTTTTTGCATTTTTTGACAGCATCTTCAATTTCTGGTCTTGGTGGGTCTTGCAGTCCACACATTCCTAAAAAGACAAAATCTTCTTCAACTATTGAATTTGAGTCATTTTGTTTGCAAGCAAAGCTGATAACTCTTAAAGCATTGTCGCACATTTTTTTGTTTTGAGATAAGATTTGTGATTTTGTGATTTCGTCAAGCGGCATAGCTCCATGGTCTGTCAAATAGAACTTGCATTTTTTCAACACTCTGTCGAGCGCACCTTTCATGAAGCAAATCTTTTTGCCGTCAACTTCATTCAATGTGCTCATCATCTTGCGCTGAGAATTGAAAGAAATTTCATCCAATCGTGCATATTTTTTGTCGCACTCAGTTTTGTTGGCGCCATTTGTTTCAGCAAAATTTAGAAGCGCCACTTCAGTTGACCCGCCGACATAACCCTTTTCACCCAAAACGGCATCGTTGCACAACACCATTGATTTCAAAAAAAAGTCATATTCTGCACTGTTTTTCTTAAAAAAAGTGAATTCTTTTTCCACTTTCATCTTGTTTTGTGTGATTGTGCCAGTTTTGTCAGAACAAATGATGTCGCAAGCGCCCAGCGTTTCAACTGCATGCATACGTTTGACAATCGCTTTTTGTTTGGAAAGCTTGGCAATGCCTAAACTCATGATGATTGTTATCACAGCTGGCATGCTCTCTGGAATTGCCGCAACCGAAATCGCCACAGCGGTCAAAAACGCTTGCAAAATTTCATTTGGATTGCAGATGACTTCTAAAACAAAAGTCACAGTTGCCATAAGCAAAATCAGATAAGTCAAAACCTTGCCGACTTCTTGAATGTTTTTTTGAAGCGGAGTGAGTTCTTTTTTCGTTTCTTTCAAACTTTCAGCAATTTTTCCGATTTCGCTTTCTTTTCCGATGGAAACGACAACGCCTTTGGCATGTCCATTTTCGACAATGCTGCTTGCGTAAGCCATGTTTTTTCTGTCGGCAAGCGGAATATCTTTGTCATAGACCACATCAGCAAACTTTTCGACAGGTTCACTCTCTCCCGTCAGCGACGACTCGTTTATTTTGATGTTTGAAGTCTCAATAAGACGCAAATCAGCTGGAACAATGCTGCCAGCTTCCAAACAGACGATATCTCCAAGCACCAAATCAGTTGTTTTGATTTTATAAACCTTTCCTTCTCGTAAAACGAGCGTCTCAGGCTGCGTCATGTTTTTCAAACTTTCAATCGCTTTTTCGCTCTTTCGCTCTTGAAAAACACCAAAAAGTGCGTTCATGACAACAATCCCAAGAATGATTGTGCCGTCAATGATTTCGCTGCTAGAATTTTCCACAACGCCGATGACAACTGAAATAATTCCAGAAATCAGCAAAATCAAAACCATAAGCTCTTTGATTTGAGCAAAAAATTTGGAAATAAATGATTGTTTTTTGGCATTTTTTATCAAGAGCTTTTGGCTCTGTGGCAAGCGCGTTTCCACTTCAACAGTTGAAAGACCGTTGAAATCTGAATTGAAGTCTTGCAAACTCTCATTTATGGATTTTTTGTATTGTTCCACATTTTACTCCTGCCCTATCTTACGAACAGAAGTCGAGCGATTATTCCACTTCGACATTTTTTTCTACAAAACAAACGCCGACACAACAGCCGCAACAATCAAATAAAGTGAAAACCACTTCAAGCTTGATTTTTTAGTCAGTTTTATCATGACTTTTATGGCAAAAATGCCCACCAAAAATGCGGTTATAAACGAAACCGCCATAGCCAATGCGTCAATTTGAATGACAAGCGAACCTGTTGCAAGCTCAAAAATTTCCATAAGCATAGACAAAATTATGATTGGAATGCTCATCAAAAAAGAAAATTTTGCCACTTCCGATTTGTTTTTCCCATTCAAAAGCCCAGCGCTGATTGTGGCTCCAGAGCGAGAAATCCCCGGAAAAACTGCCAGTCCTTGAGCTATTCCCATGAAAATCGCTGCCTTATAATCCAAATGTCCTTGCGGTTTTTTCTGAGATTTAAGTTCTGCAAAAAACAAAAGAAACGCTGTCACTCCAAAACACACCGTCAAAAGCCCGCCAGCAAAACTTTGTTTGACAAGCGGCATCAAAATCAAAACAATGATGCAGGTCGGAATGGTCGCCACAACAAGCATCATGGTCTCTTTTGAAAACGGATGCCTTATCATCTGCCAAATGTCTCGATAAAACACCACAACGATTGAGAGCAGAGTTGCCACATGCAAAAGAATGCTTATAAACAAACTTTCTTCCACGCCAAGAATTTTTGAAAACAACACCAGATGCCCAGAAGATGAAACTGGCAAAAATTCTGTCAACCCTTGAATAAGTCCCAAAAAAAATAAAGCAAGGATGTTTTGCATTTTTATCTCCTTGCTTTATTATATTGTTCTTTTTGGCAAAATATTTGGACAAACTATTTTTTCGCCAATTCTTCGCGGCGTTTTTTCTTCTTTTTGTTTGTGTAAATAAGCACAATCAAAAGCACAATCACAACAATCAAAATTGCCACAATCAGATAGACATACCACAAGTTGTCAGTTGAATTTGTAAACTGTGCGTAAGCGCCGATAACTCCAAACAGACCGTTATATGAAACCATGTCGTAAGTGTAGGCATTGTGCACTTCAAAAATTCTGTGTCCGTTGAAATTGAACCTGCCGTTGAAAGCATTTTCGGTTGTTCCGATTGGTGTCCAGAAAAAGTTTTGCAGGTCTATATCATTTGCAAGCACATAGTTGGCATCTTTATAATAAGTGCCTGCACTGTTTCTTTCGCCTGAATTGACAAACTTCATCATCAATGTAAGGTCTTCCTGAGTGCTGATGATATAAGGGTTTCGTGATGTTCCGCCGCCTTCCAATTCGGTCGTTTGAAGATTTTGTTCTTCCCAGAACTCTCTCTCATATTCAATCGACATCTGAACTGTGCCAACAATGTTTTGTTCTTCCAAGAAATCTCTTGGCAAAATCAAATTTCCACTTTCGTCCACAAATTGCAAGATGTTTTCAAAGGTGTTTCCATAATTTCTTAAAGTTATGCTTGAAATGGCATATCTCAAATTTGTGACAAGCTGAATTGTTATGTCAATTCCATAAGCACTTGTCACAACATTTGTTCGGTTGCCGTTGAAAACAACATAACCCGCAAGTTCTTCGTTGTTTCCGTCAAGCGCATTTGAAACAATTTGAGATTCTTCAAAGGCTTTTGAAACATAGATTGACAAAACTTCATCTTCAAAAGTTGGAATGATGTCCAAAGTTTGCCCAGCGCAGTCCGCCGAAACAATCATTTCGAAATAATAATAATTTGAAGAATATTCCACAAATGTGATGTCGTCGCGGTTCCAAGTCACGCCAAAGCCATAGTCAACAGACATGATAAATGTCACTCGGTCGCCGACTTTGATTGCTCCTGTCTGATTTGCATCGCCTGGTGTTTGAAGCACTGTTTTGATAAAGTCATCTCCACTGAAACTGCCCATGCGAAGAGTGTTGTACCTTCCGTTTCGCGAAACAATTTCAAGCGTCAAAATCTGACCGAAAGTTGGGTCATAATCTTCAAAGTTGAACACCGCCACTTGACCTTGAACATACATAACCAAATTTATGCTTGAGTTTGCTGTCAACGTCATTGAAGAGTTGAAGGTCACTTGACCTGTTGAAACATTTCGCCAATACAAAAATGTGTAGCCCTCAGCAGGATGTGCCTGAATTGTAAATTCTTTTGTCGTGTCAACATAGCCTTGACTTATCAGATCTGCCGCCTGATTGTCTTCGGTTTCTTGAATGATTGTGTAAGTTCCGTCACCGCCATTTACGCTGACGTCAACTTTGGCAAAATATACAATTCGAATGTTGCACTCTACAATTTGGTCAAACTCGTTTGTCGACCACGGCAAATTGTTGTTGTAAGCCACAACATCTGTCAGCCAAACGCCTTGAGCGGTTCTCTGGCTGATGACAAACTTATAGAATGTATAGCCATTAAATTCTGGAGCTACAAGCGTGACATTTGTGTTGAACGAAACTTCAATGTAAAGTGGTGCTGTGCCGTAGAACCAAGAATTTGTGTAATCCACACCAGTCACAACATCTTGAGCTGTGTAATTTGCGTTGATGTTTGGCTCAAAGCTGATGTTTATTCTGGTCTTCCAATATGACCAATAGATATAAAGTGAAATTGTGATTTCGCCAGTCTCTGGGTCGAGTGCGGCGTTTTCAGTCAGTTCATATCTTGAAGTCTGAGTGTTTAAAGCATAGCCGTTTTCTTGCCAAGCGTTGATCGCTCCACCTTCGGAGTTGATGTATTGCACTCCCGCACCATTTTGACTTGTGAAATAGCCCGCAAAATAGTGTTCTGCTTTTGGAATTACAACATTCAATCGTCCGTTTGCGTAAGAAATTCGGTCGTCCAAAATTTCAATGTTTGCGCTGTTGTTTTGTGAGAGATTTAAAAGCGAATCAAATTCAACGTTTTTGATGATAGCAAGCGTCGTGGCATCTTCCATAAGTTTGACATTATATTTTGTCGGTGTGACCACAACTTGAATGGCGTTTGTTCCCAAATAGCCGCCCACACTGAATGTTATCATGGCTGTGTAGCCCGTGTTTAAAAGCGAAAGTGAATGATAGGTTATGTCGCCAACAATCAAATTGTTTTCGTCGATAATCGTCAAGGTCAACGGATCAATGTTGTAGCCCGCTCTGATGAACGCTGTCACTTCAAATTCGCTGTCGGTGTAAGCCGAAACCAAAACAGATGAATATTCTCGACCAGAAGTCCAAATTTTTCTGCTATTTTCTTCGGAAATATTGAAAGTGAAAGCCCCGCCGTCAACTATTGCACCATTGTTTGTAAATGAAATGTCAATCAGATTGAGTTGCGGTCTGAAAAGCACTTCAATTTCAAGCTCATCTTGCCCGCCGACAAAGCCGCTGATTTGATAGATGGCATATTCGTTTGAAACTTCAACTTGCGTAAGCTCAACATCTGGGCGATTTGCCACAAGACTATAAAATCTATAGCCAGACTTTCGCGCTTCCACTCTCAGATAGAAGCTGTCATTTGTGTAAGCCACAACTGTAAAGTTTTTGTTGCTCAAAAGCGCACCGCTTGCGAAAGAATTGTCAGAATAGTGCACTCTTGTGCCTTCAAGATAGCCAAATTGATTCACCGTTGAGCCATCTTGCGCCTGCATTTGCATCCAGCCGACGTCAACATCTTCTTCTCTGACACCGTCAATGTCGATTTTGGTTTCGAAGTTTATCGAGATGTTGTAAGCTTCCACAATCATGAAAAGTGTGGAAGAATTTGGCATGCTAACCAAATCAGAACTTGAAATTCTGACATCAACTCTTTGTCCAGACATTGGATTTGTCTGCAAAACGACAACTTCATCGCCATTTCTATACCCATAGCCATAATATCTGAAGCCGTCTGGCACCTGGAAAGTTATCGTTTTGCTTGCGCCAAAGTAAAGCTCAATTCCGCTGATTTCTGTATCTCCGTCAAAATAGTGCCCTGTGATTTCGCTGTAAATCGTTTGAACTCTGTCTGGTTCGCCATATTCATTTCCGACCGTATAATAATTCAGCGTGCCAAGTGAGATATTATATCTTGATTTTGAGAAAATGGCGTAAATTGTTGCGTCGTCTTCGACTGTGTAAGAATAATCTTGGCTGCTGTCAAAGATGCTTGAGCCATCAGTGCTCCAGCCCGCAAAGCTGTAAGTGCTTTCCATTTCATAATGCAAAGTCACTGTGCTTCCAAAGTTGGCTTCAACTTGGCTTCCACCACTCACTGTGGCGATGTTTTCTGGAACGTTGACCTGTTCTTGTGCTTCGTTGTAAGAAATCACTTCAACTCTAATCGTAAACTTCGCCAAAAGTGTTTGAAGAGTGAGCGAACTGTCAGCCGAAACATTTGAAATTGAAACAGTGTATGTTCCATCACCGCCTAAAATTGAAACGGCCAAATTGTCGTCGTTTGTGAAGTTTGTTGTGTCAAGTTCATAGCCATGATTCATTGTGACAGTCACTTCAAGTGTCGAGCCTGTCGCCACAGAAAGTGTGGTCTCTTCCGAAATGTTTGGATAAGTTATTCCACCCGCTTCCAAACTGGAAATTCTGTCATAATGGTCAAAGCCAAGGCTGACGGTGTTTTGTCTTGCAGTTGATGTGAAAGTTATTAAAAGATCTTTGCTTATGCCTTCAATTTCAATCGCTGTCAAATAGCCGTCATCGTCCAAAATTTTGTTTATAGTCAAGCCTGTTTCGTCATTAAAAATGACATCGGATGAAATGTGATAGCCGTCTTGCGCTGTGACGTCAATTCTTATCTTTCTTCCTGTGGCAATTTCAAATGGATTGCCTAAAAGTTCGGTCTCTTCGCCGTTTGTGATGTCAAAAACAGAAAATTCTTTCAAATCGCCACTGATTGTCACAGAATTTGTGTTTGCTTCAATCGGCAAAGTGAAGTCAACGTCTTCGCCAGGCATTGTCAAAGTCACTGAAACTGTTCCGTCGCCGTCGTCGTCAGAAACCGCGAAATAAGCTTCCCAGCCGTCAAGCGAAACTCTGTAACCAGCATTCGGAGCGACATCAAATGTGATGATCGTTCCAAAAAGTTGGTCGTCAGCTGTGTAAACGCCGTCTGAAGAGTTGAAAGTGATTGAAGCGTTTGAAATAGTGGCGTTTTGTGCCGTCAAACGCAGCCCAAAGCTTGCCAAATTCCATTTTGCGTAAATGTTTTGCTCTTCTGTTGAGTTCATGGTGGTGGTTCCAGAAACTTGAGTTCCCCAATCGTCGTTGTCAGAGCCGTCACTCGTCCACCAACCGTCAAAATCATAGCCCGTGCGCGTTGGATTTTCTTCCCACCCAATCGCCTGAGCGAAGCTGCTGCCATAAGGAACATAAATCGTGGTCACTTTTTCTGCGTCATCTTCTTGATAGCCATAATACAAGTTCACGCGAATGCCCTGCGCTTCAAAGGTCGGCGTCAATGTCAAAGTGATTGAATTTCCGCTCAGCGAACCAAGCAAAGACGAGATTGAGGTCGTGCCAAAATCTTCTTGAGAAACTGTTGTTGAACCAGACGAACCATTTTGCACTCGCCATTCTGCCAAAAACTCTGTCAAATTGTGTCCAGTTTTTGAAATGGCAAATTCTTCGCCGCTTAAAAGCAAATCAGCCAAGTTCATATAGTTTGTCTGCCAAACATAAGAACCGTTTTGATAGACAAAATTTGTCGGAATCGTCAAATCGTCACTTGGCTCAACATTCATGACCACATCGACGTGTTGAACTTCAAATCTCGCGTAGATGACATAGTTTTGATTTAAATTTGAAATTGTCATTTGGTTTCCGTTGATTACAACCGAGCCAGATGTGGTGTAAATGCTTCCACTGCCGTCATAGAAGCCCAAGAAATAGCAGTGAGCGTTTGACTCCGCCTGCAAGGTTATTGTTGAGCCATAGTCAAACTGCCCAAGGAAAGCTTCAGTGATTTCTTGCGTTTCGTTGATTGTCACTTTGCCATATTCAGCTGGTTGATTGTTGTTGTCAACAATGTAAACCTGAATTGATTGTTGAAGTGTCGTCCAGTTTGGCGTGAACGTCACTTGAAGATTGTCGTTTTCTCTGAAATAAAGCCCAAACAAGTTTTCTGTGTCGTCGTTTATGAGAGCGTTCAAAAGGTTGACGGTTCTCTCGTTGTTTCCGACTGTGATTGAATAAATTCCGTCTTGATAGGCGCTTTCAAAATTGATTGCTGCCTTTGCGTTTTCAAGGAAAAGATACTCGGCAGAGCCTTCGCTGACTGCAAAATCCATCGTCCAGTGAGAGAAGCTTTGACCGACCTGCTGCCCTGGCTTTGCCATCAAACTTGTCGGGAAGTTTCGCGTGGAGGTTGTTCCAGTTGAGTTTGAAGTCAAGTCAGACGAAACAAACGGGAAGTTGAGCTGAGAAATCTGTGTCAAACCTGCTCTTTCGACGTTGGACTCCCAAACATCTGTGTCATAATCAAAGACAAGCTCGACATTTATCGCTTCGATAACACCATACATCCACGGCGAAATTGTGTAGTTTGCGCTGTCGTTTCCGCTCAAAGTGAAATCAACCTGAATTGACTGACCAAGTGTGGCTTGTGCGTAGTTTGCCGAAGCAACCGAAACATTGTCGCCACCAAGCGTTCCTGAAACGTTGAACAGAAGCTCGTTTTGTTCGTCAAAAATTGTCACGGCTTGGCTTGCGTCATAAGTTTTTGTGAAAACATCTCTCAAAGGAATGTCTTTTTGTGAAATTGTCAAAGCTTTTGCTGCCACATAAACTCTGGCTGCAGAATAATCGTCAGCTTCAACATTGTTTACAACATATTTTGAAATGACAAAATCATTTGCTATGAAAGTCAAAGCCATTGAATATTCGCCCACTGGCAAATTCCCGCTTCCAGACATTGTGACGCCAGTTGTGTCAACATTGAGCTCGATGACCATTGATTGCGTGTAAGCATCCAAATTTATGCCAGTGTCTGAAATGTAGCTGAATTCAAGATCAATCTCGTCGCCATAAGTGAAATTTTGAGATTGAATGTAAATTGTCAGCCCAGCGCGGTCGATTGCACCTGTGAGAGTAGTGTCTCCACCTTGCAACTGAAGATTTAAGTGATAGTTATCCACATTGTCTCCACGCAAAGTGGCTTGAAGTGTGTAGCCTGTTCCCGCATATCTAGCAATTTGATCATCTTCGGTCATAAAACTCAAATCCAAGCCCAAAATGTCTCCGTCCCCAACGCCTGTCAAAATTGCACTGGCATCTTCAAATGAGAATGTTGCATCTTGATTGTCAAACGTCTTTTTCAAAATGGCATTGCCGGTCGACTGGCTGATTTCCACCGTCAAATTGTCAAGCGTGCCTTCTTTGAAATAGATTTGTTTTGCGGTGATGTTCAAGATAAAGTTGTATGCTTGATTGAGTTTGCCAAGTCGAACTTCGTTTGTCGAAGATGAAGCATTGTTTGCGTAGATATAATAAGTTCCCACATCTCTTCCATAGTTCATGAAGAACACGTTTGCGGTCAGATTTTCGACTTGAATGTCAGATTTTGTGTATTTTTCTCCGTCGTAAGTGTAAGCGTTCAAAGCAAAGCTTCTTCGAGCGGTCGAATTGATCGAACTGGTCAAAACAAGCGAGTTTTGTCCATTTGCTGAAGAAACGCTGATTGTGTCATACAAGAAGCCGTCATATTCAAACGAAATTGTCATGCCCTCGCTGTCTGTGGAAAGCTCATCTTTGTCGCTGGCAAGCATATAAAGAATGTCTTGCGCTTTGATAATTCTGAAGAACCCAGCTGGGCTGTTGTCAGTCACACTGACTGAATAATTTGTGTCAGTTGTCGTGCCAGACAGCACTTGATAATAACCCACTTCACTGCCAGTTTCTCTTGTCAGAGTAAGCGAAATTTCTTCATAGAGCGGCGTGGTGTAATTATAATCAAATGTGTTTGAAAGTGCATCTTCCGAACCATGTTCAACAGCAAAAATGCCATCTTCGCTGAAAACAATGTTCAAATTGTAAGCCAAAACTTCGATATCAGTTGCATCAAAATTTAAGTTGAAATTTGCAGAAATTGAATTTTCTTCGTCAAGCGAAACCGAATAGCTTCCAGCATACAGATAAGAATTTCCTGAAAATTCAAGCTCTGTGCCGTCCGCTTTTGCAATGCTGAACGCAATCACATATTGCGTCTGATAAATTGTTGTGCTTGAAGAAATCTCAAACGGAAGAGCCAAATCGTTTCTGATTTCGCCATAAACAAACTCGGTTTTGGTCAAAGTTATTGTGGCATCTGCCTTGCTGATTGAACCAGTCGAAGGAGCGTTGGTCAAGCGATAATTTCCGCTGTCTGCGCCCTGCAAGAAGAGCGAAACTGCAATATCTTCGCCCGCATTTAAACTTTCGTATCTTGCCAAAACTGAAACATTGTCGCCGTCAATCATTCCAGAAAGGTTTGTGATGACTTGCGTCGACGAGCCGTCGTAAGTTTTTGTGACCGCAAAATTTTGCAAGTTAATTTCAACGGCGTTTATGACAAAATTGTAAGTTTCATAGAAAACAACATTGGCATATTCACTTCCTGAAAGTGTGGCATTCAACGACAATCTGTAAGTGCCAGCATTTTCCATTGTGCCTGCCGTGCTTGTGAAGAAAATTGATGTGAAAGTCAAACCGCTTGCATCGACACTTTCTTCGCCAGTGTCAGTTCTTCGATAAAAACTGAATGTGCTTGACAAAGTTGTTTGCATTGAAGAATTTGAAATTGTCAAGCCGTCTTTTGTCGCACTGAAAACAAATTCTTGAGAGTTGTAATTCTGCGTCAAAATGCTCGTGTCATCAATTCTTACATATAAAATTTCGTTTGAAGCCGTCACTTCAAAAGCACGAGAGTTTTCAGCCAAAGTGACAGTCACACTGTCGCTAAGGAATGAATTCTCTTTAAGCGTAAGTTCATAGAAGCCAGCCGATGCCTGCGTGCCTGATATCAAACCTGTTGGAACAAATTCCAAAACAATCTGGTCGCCAGTGTTTGGAACTGTAAGCGTTTCAGAATAACTTTCTGCAACCGTGTCGCTCTCTGAAATGACAATATAGCCTTGCGACAGTGTTTTTGTGATGTTGAGAGGTGTCACAGAAAACTCTGGCAAAACCAATGTCATGTCAAAATCTTGGAAGGAGCTTTCAGCAACAAACTTATAGTCTCCAACATAGAGATAGCCATTGCTGTTTGAAGAAACATCTGCACCAGCAGCAGTTTGAAGCGAATACTCAATCGAATAATAGCCATTGAAAAGCAGCGACGAAACATCTCTTCCGCCCGACATCACTTGCGTTGTTGAAATCAGGTTTTGGAAGTTGTTTATCGAAACATTTCCATAAACATAGCTTGCAGCCCCAAGCGAAACAGTGTAAGTCGCCGAAAGTTTTGTGATTGTTCCAGTTGCGTTGGTGGACGAAAGTTGATAATTTGAAAGTATCACGCTTTCGTCTGTCGCGCGCAGAGAAAGTCCAACGCTGATGTTTTCGCCAGCGTGAATGCTCGCAAATGTGGCTTGAACATAGACGCCATTGAAACTTTCTAAATCAATTTCTTGACCGTCTAAGTCATAATAAACCGTTGCCGAGCCGTCAAATTCTTTTTCGAAAGTGAAAGCAGAAACATCGACCGTTCTTCTTTCGATTTCAAAGCTGAAACCTTGTTCAAATTCAATCTGTTGGAAATAAGCGTTGTTTGGATTGAAGATTTGATAGGTGTAAACCGCACAATTTGTCGCTGTTTGATATGGTGTCGACAAATTGACAAAGTTTGTCGAAGCAGAGTTAAGCATGGATATAATAAGATCGTAAGCTTCTCCAGTCGTAAGATATTTGTTGTTTAAAACGTCATACAAATTGAGCGTCAACGATTGATAGGTTTCTGTGCCGTTCAAAATTTGCAAAACGCCATTTGACAAACTTAACGTATAGCCATTTTCGTCATAAGGTGCTTTGAGCGCATTTGGCAAGATTTCTGATGTTGCGTAAGAAAGCCTCAGAGTTCCGCCTTTTGTGATTTCAAAAGTGCCGACAGCAGTTGAACTTCCAGCTTCGGTCAACTGACCATTTTCATAGACCGTCACGTTGCCAAAAGTGAATGTGTAATTTGTTTTGATGTCGCCGACAATTTCGTTGAAATAGATGTCATATTCTCCGATGTCTTCACCTGCTTCTCTCGTGAAGCTGAGCTGAACGTATTCGTTTGAAAGATAAGATGTTCTGTTCAAGCTAGGTTCATCTGCATTGAAAGTCTTTTCAGCTGAAATTGGAGAAAGTTCGACTACCGCCGGATTGACAGTGTATGTGAAACTTAAGCTTGAAAGTGAAGATGCGTCATAATATTCGCTGTCAAAAGAGAGTGTGATTGTGTAAATTCCTGCGTTTCTCATCTGATCGACAACCTGCTCGCCAAGTTTGATTTCTTTTGAAAACATCGCACTATCCAAGAAGAGTGATTGCTCCACTTCTTCGCCAAAATCACCTGTGTCTCTGTCAAAACTTTGGAATGTTATCGTGAGCCCCGGATTTTTTGCTGAAGCACTGTATTCACTTTGCGTTTCATCAAACACAACTTCTAAAACTTTTGTTCTTTCAAAACTCAGTTCAAATTCAACTTCAACAGAGCTTTCTGACTGTGCTGTGTCGTCCAAAGATGAAAAGAATTTTGACTTAAGCTGTGCCGTGATAACAAGTTTATATGTGCCAGATTCGGCATATCTGCCGTTGCCTGCAAGAGTCAAAGTTGAACCAGTCAAAAGTGGTTCGTCTTCAAAATACCACTGATAAGTGTAGTTATAAACTTGGTCATTGAAGTTTGTGATTGTGTAAATTGAACTTGCCGCCATTTCTTCAAAAGTCAGCGCCGCCATTCTGATTGGTTGAGATACATCAACGTTGGCAGTTCCTTCAATGCTCATGGCAGCCCAGCGTGCCGTGAGATAAATTGGGAGATGCGGATTGTTCACATTGAGCCCTCTAAATGTTCCGCCAGCAAACAAATCTCGATAGTCAATTGAAGAACCTGTTTGAGTGGCTGCCGTCAAGCTGGAAAGCTCAAGTCCATCCACTGATGGAACAATAAGTTCGTCAACCGTGCTTGTGCCAAGTTTTAAAAGCAGCTGCGTCACTGTGCCAATCGCATAATCTTCTGGCAAATTATAGTCATAATGAACCGGAACAAGGTCCGTCCACACTGCGTTGTAGTCAATCTCAGTCACACCTGTGGTCGACTGAACAATCTCGTCGCCTTTGTCAGAAGTTATTGTCAAGGTGTCGTCCTGATAAGAAAAACTGAACGTCACACTTGTGTTGTCTTCCAAATTGTCGCTTACAGTGTAAACATCTTCAGCTGACCACTGCGAGAAAGTTATATATTCTGAAAGGTCACGCTCAGAAATGCTGACCGTGAGCTCTTTCACAAGGCTTGTGACAAAAATTGAAACTTGATTTTTGTTGTTGGCTCTGATTTCGAAAAGATTTATTGTGCCGCCAGAGCTTCCTTCAATCGTGTAAAGTTTTTCTTCCAAATTTTCAGTGATTTCATAAGTGCTTCCATCTTCAGTTTGATAGACCACTCTTGTGATGTTGAGCAAACTTTCTGCCATTGTCTCGTCAACATCGCCAAATTCGGCATTATTGTTTTCGTTTAACGTCAAATATTTGGCAAAGAAGTTTAAGTTGACAAGTCCGTCAGTTTTTAAGATTGTAAAAGTTTCATTTTCGTCCAAAACCAATTTAAATCGGTTTGTGACATATTGATAGCTTGCCGAACCGTCTTCATAGACAGTCTGGCTGACAATTCGAACATTATCAAAATAGAGATTGTTTGTTTCGTCAAAGAAAGTGTAAGTCGTGTCAGACGTTTGACTGCCGATTGAAGATGTGACAAGATTTGCGTTGGCATAAAGATTTTCGCCAATCTTATAGAACGTTTCAGAGTCATATTCAATTGTGTCAGAAATGCCTTCAAACCAATCTATTGAAACGTGGTCAAACGAGCCGTCTTCAAAATAAGATTGGTCTGCACCAGTGTTTTCAATTTCAAGCACTTGTGGAAGCAAATAGACATATCCTGCATTCAAATAAGCATTTTCGCCGTCTTGCAAAACATTGTAGTTTGCCAAGCCATTTTCTTCGTCTATATTTTGCAGATACATTCTCAGCTGATACAAGCCATTTGGTTGAAGCGGAGATGTTGAATAGACAATCAAGCTTTCAATTTCAATTTCAGAAACCGAGTTTTCGTTTGCCGTCAAGTCAAAATTGTAAGCCGCTTTGTCAACTTCAAGATTGAACCTTGTTTGATGGTCATAGAAAGCAAAATAAGTCAAGTTTTCAAGCAAAGCAGTCACACTTTCAGAATTTTCCATCAAATAATCGCCATAGTTTTGATAAGTCCAAGTGCGATATGTGTTGTGTTCTTCGCCCGTGCTTGCCGTCAAAAGCAAATAATATTTGACCATAACAAATTCATAGATTTCTTCGTCAGTTGCACTGGTTGCAGTGCTGTCTTGAGTTTTTATATAACTTGCAAAGCCTGAAAGCGTGTTAAGACTGTCAGCCGCCGCCCACTGACTGCTGGTCAAGAATGGCTGAATAATTCGTTTGGCATTTGAGAGCATCCGAGCTGTGTCGTCAATTTCAAAATCAAGTTCACTTTGGTCAACCACAATGCCAAATTGATAGTTTTGAGAAGAAACCGTTCCTAAATTGAGATAAGTCGCATTGTCTTGGATTTGAATTGTCAGCGTAACATAAAACTCTCCGGCATTTTCCACTTGGAAAGAAAGATTGTCGCTATTCGTCATCGCTGTGCTTGAAGTCAAAGTCAAAACAACGCTTGAATTCATCTCTGTCGGCAAGGTTATTGAAAGCGAATTGTCTGCGACTGAGATTTCATAGCCTGTTGCCGTAAAATTTTCTGAAGTGAAATATTGTGCCAAATAAACCGTCTGTGGCTGCCCATTGTAAGTGAGATTTTCCAGCATGTTTGAAACAAAACTCAGTGAAACAGCGGCTGGGTCAAAGGCCCACCTTGAATAAATCGTCAGTGCAGGCGTGCCTGCCAAATTGCAAGTTTGAAGATATTCTGAAAAAACAGTTTCGTCTGTCACTTCAATTTGAGAGTTTCCTGAAACAATATAGAAGCCGTCAAAAATGTAGCCCTCTCTTTCTAGCGAAATTTCGCTCAAAGCGACCGTTTCTTCGCCGTCAAGAAGGTTTGCAAAAGTGGAATTATATTTGATTTGATAAGTTTTTTCAGTTTCTTCGATGTTTGCGCTGTTGAAGATTATTTGTATATCAAAAGTGCCGTTTTCCCACATTGCGTGAAGATTTGTGTCGCTTGCAGAAACATAATTTCCATTTTCGTCAAACAAATCACTTCCTTCGACCAGCGAGCCGTCACTTTCAAAGATTTTTTCGTAGGTTTCATCTGCCAGCAAAATTCCCCAGCCCGCCAAATCGTAGCCTGTTCGCGAAATGCTCTGAGCTGTTGGAACATTGCCAACATAGTTGTTGTTGTCAAATTCGGTTCTGACAACCACATAATTCGTGTCGGTCACACTTGAACTGAACGTGCCGCCGTTGTTTCGGAAAATCAAGTTGAAAGAGCTTGCTCTCCAAAGTCTATAAAGATGCAACTCGTTGTTTAAAGACGTTCCAAAGTAAGCAATGTTTAAATTGAGTGTCGAAGCGGCAAAACCTCCGAAGTTGACAATGTTCCAAGTCTGACCATAGATGTCGCCCAAAATGTAGCCCGTTCTGGAAGCAAAATAGTCATTCACAACAATTTGGTTCACTGGTTCTGCGCCATCAATTTCGATGTCTCCACCAAAGCCACTTGTCAAGCTTATTGAACTTCCAAAATAGATGCCAGAAAATTTGACTGTGCTGTCTGTTGTTTCTTCTCCAGTTGCACTGAAAACATGCCCATTTTTTTGGTCACCATAGATGTTTGTTTCGTCACCCGTTCCTGAATGGAAATATACATCTATCTTCTTTTGTCTTATGATTGGCATCAGATAATAAGTTTGTCCGTCATCTGTTTGCCCAGCCTTGATTTTTTCGTGAAGCGCATCAAATAAATCTATATTTGTATCTTCTACATATATATTTTCATTATAAATATCTTTGATATATTCTCCAGTCGCGTCAACAAGTGCATAGCCAGCCACATAATAGCCATTTGCGTTTGTGCCAGACATCTCAAAATTCAAGTTTGAAAGCGCGCTGTCTGTCACGCTTGCCGAATTGTAATAATAATTCACATACGACTCGCCATTTGTTGTGGCGTTTCCGTTTATAGAAAAGTCAAGAGAAAGATTTGTTGCAAAATAGCGATTGTCTTGTCCACTTCCGTCTTCATTCAAAAGCAAAACTTGGTCATAAACAAAAACACGAGTTTGTTTACGCTCATAAACAGCATAAATTGTCACCAAAAATCTGTTGTCGCCAGTTTTGCCCAAGTTTGACAAGTCTTGAACATCGCTCAATGTTCCGAGCTGATTGTTGAGCGCAGAATAAGTCGTTTGATAATCTTGATTTGCGTTTAAATAAGTTCCGACTGTCTTTTCTTCGCTGAAAATATCATTTTCTATTGTTTTATAATGTTCAATAACATAATAACCGCCAAAAACATAGCCATTATCTTCGCCCAAACTTGTCGAAAGCGAGACGCTGTCGCCATATTTCAAATTGTTTTGAGTGATTGCTTGACTGCCATTGACTGCTACGCCGTTGACTGAAAAATTGATGTTGCTGCTTGAGTCATCTGAGAACGCCGTGCTGCCTTGCTCATCAACAAAAGCCGTTTTGAATTGAAGAGAATAGTTGACGTCAACAACTTTGATTTTGACAGTGTAATGCCCAGGTTTAAGCCCATTTGGTTGCGTTGCTTCTGTGAAAGGAAGCGTCACCAAAAAGGTATCGTTTTGACAGATATCCAAAGGCAAACCAAACCCTTCAAGCGTTTGACCTTTTTGATAAACTGTCACTGTCGGCATTGTTGTTGTGGCGCTTTGGCTGTTTTGGAAATAACTTCCACTGTTCAAGTTGTTGAAATCTGTTTCATAAGCTGAATTTGCAGATGTTGTTTCATCGCTTGATGGGTCGTCAACATTTGTGTTTGAAAATTCCACTTCAACATCGATGTCGCCCGTGCCGACAGCAAAACTTTCGCCCGTTCTTGTCGGCAAAGCGATTGAACTGCCAAATGCGGCCTTATAAAAATCACTTGCTTCGACCAAAAATTGAACTTCGCCGTTTTCGTTAACCGAAATTGAATGGCTGTTTATGTAGATGTTTGGTTCATTTTCAGAATTTAACAAAGTTTCAAAGCCGTTTCCAGTTTCATCCAAGCCATCAGTGTAAAATTCAAAATCGAAATATGCCATTGTGTAAAAAGTTTGCAGAACAAAATTTCCTGTTTTCTCGGACAAATCATTGAAAACATAGAGAAGTTTTGTTGGCTTTTCGCTGACTGTTTCCGTGTTGTCGGTCGCACTTTTCAAGATTGTCGGTTGGTCGCCTGTGTAATAATTGTTGAACATCAATGTGTCTTCGTTTGTGGAAGCCAAAACTGCAAAGTCAGTGAGCACATAATAGTTGAAAACAAATTCGCCGTTTCTTCCCGACTGATAAGAAACCAACATTTCAGTGTAAGTTATCTCGTCAATCGAAACAAAATCAGCTTGATAGAGAGTTGTCTCTCCAGTTGTCGAGTTATGCTCATAACCATAATAAACATTGTTTTCTTGGCCTATTGAATATCTAAAAATCATCTTTGTCACATCATTTTCAGTCACAAAGAAATCTTGCCAGTCTGTGCCGGAATTTATTTCGGTGTCATAATCTGCGTCACTTGTTATCAACAAGTTGTGTGCAAAATCGAAACCGATATAATCTTTGTCGCTCAAGCTGTCAAAAATTTGGAAACTGCTTGTAGTGTTGTTCCAAATATGAACCGACGCAAAATCTTCGCTTAAAACTGGCGCAAATGCCCAGTTGACATTTTCACTTATGGTTGTTGTCCAATTGAGATTTTGTCTGACCACGCTTGCCGAAATCTGATAAACTCCGTCAATCGGATTGAGATTGTAAAAACGAATGTTGCTCAAATCTGACAGTGCAACATTTGACAGTCCACTGCTTGTTGTGACATCGCCAAAGTTGACATCGACATTTGTTCCTTCAAAACTCAATGCCCCACTCGTGATAAACCCAGTCTGCAATTCCAGCGAAACAGAAATCCAATGCTGCAGACTGTCGCTAAGTCTTGTGTCAAAACCAAGATTAAGAAGAATGTTCTCTCCTGAAACTTCCAAAACATCGCCAAGAGAATATCCATCTCCATTTGCATCGTCGATGTCATAAACATTTGTTTCTTCGCTGTTTGCGCCAAAATGTTTTGTTATCGAAATCGCTTTTACTGCCGAAGACAAATCAAAATTACTTGCAAACTCAGTCGCTCCTTCGCCTTTGGAGAGCTCAATTCTGATTGCTTTGCCCGCCGTTTCAACGCCTTGCCACTTTGCATAATAAGTCGCTGAAGCAGAAGCAGTTGTTCCGTCTGAAATTATCTCAATGTTTGGCAAATCGCCATTTATGCGAAAGCCGCTTGTTTCGTCAATCGTCTGCCCGTCAACAAAATTTTCATTTTCATAGCCATAATAAATGCCTGCCAACTCAAAATCGCCGTCTCTGAGAGGAGTTCCGTCTATGCTTGGACAATTGAAAGCAGTTTCATATTGGCTGACAAAAGTGTCGTAGCCCATTTCATAAACTGCAAAGACTTCGCCCGAATTTTCGTTCAAATAAACCGTTCCCGGCTCTGCACTTTCAAACGAAGTGACTGTCGTATATTTGCTGCTGTCAATCGAGCTGGCAAAATTGTCTTTTTCATACTGGTTGTAAACCACATAAACTCTCACGTCAAGTTCTTGCCACACTGCATAAAGATTGTGTCTTGAAGTAGAAAGCAAATTTGTCAAGTTTGAGTTTGTTAGTGTCTCGTCGCTGAAAATTGCATTTGTGCTTGTGCCGTCAAATCTATAGCCCAAAAGATAGAAACCTTCTCGAATGACAACATCACTGTTTCCAAGCTCCGTCGAAAGCCCTGGCAAAAGTGTTTGCCCAAAAGTTGTGTCGATGATTGTGTTTGAAGTGTCAATCGGAAGAAGCAGCTTGTTTTGATCGTCAATCATAACACTGTAAGTTGAATATAAACTCCTTTCTTTGCTAAAGAAAGTTCCGCTTCTGCCATCGACAGTGAGCAAGTTTCCAATTGTGACATTGCCTGTCGGCAAATTCAAAGCAACAGGCTCGCCAGACGAGTCAAGATTGTCTTGACCATAAACAACAAAAAGCTGCCCAGACACATTTCCAACCGCGTCCAAATCTTCATTGCTGTTGTCGACACAATTGACCAAATAAACATTTCCATTTGCCAAGCCAACAAACGAAGCTCTCTCCGTTGTTCCGGCATTGATGAAGTTAAATTCTCCAAGTGTCAGATTTTTGATAACAGCGTTTTGTGCAACTCCAAAAAACGCGTGATATGAAAATTGGTCTTGAAGCGAACAAGAAATGCCAGAAATTGTGTAGCCATTCCCGTCAAAAATGCCGGTGAAAGGCAGTGCTGCCGTGCCGATAGGCTGCCATGTTCTGCCGCCGAGGTCAATGTCGTTTTGAAGTGAAAAATGTTTGTAAGAGCCACCTTGCAACGTCTCATTGTCTCCATAAATCAGGCTTGAATAATTGAAAGAAAGCCAACCCAAATCGCCCGCTGTTTGAATTAAGTATGGATTGTTGACCGAGCCGTCGCCTTTGAGCGGAATATCTTCGCTGTAGTCAGTGTCGTTGTTTGAATTGCCGTAATCATAGACCACTTTGAGATAAGGGAAGCCACCATTTACGCTTGGACTGATTTGCCAAGCACTGTCAGAAAACGTCCATGTTCCAGAAGCCCAAATATCTTCATCCAAATAAAAGTCTTTTGTCATTGCAAGCGCTGTCAAGTTTTGCATTGCTGTTGTTCCAGAACTTGCAGAATTTGTGTAATTTGCGTCATAAAAAACATTTGAAATTTCTGTCGGTGTCGAGCCATTGAAAACAGTGGCGCGAGCAGTTCCGCTCACAGAAACGACGCCAACGCTCAAAAGATTTTGCAGAGCAAACTCACTGAGACTGCTCGGCGAAATATGTCCAACAATTCCGCCAACATAATCTCCTGATTGCAAAGAAGCAGAGGTGTAGCTTACATCGCCAGAATTGTAAGAAGTTGAGATTTGAACGTAATCATTTCCAGCCAGTCCCACAAGCCCGCCTAAAATGCCAGCATTTGAAGCTATGCTTCCAGAGTTGTAGGAGTTTGTCACTCGAAAGTTTCTGTTGACATACATTCCGCTCTCTTGACCTTCGGTATAGCCAGCCAAGCCACCGACAACCGCATTAGAAAAAGATGTTGCCGTCAAATTGCCTTCGTTGAAAGAATAAGTTATTCCTGCACTCTTTGCATAACCTGCAACCCCACCAATTTGAACATCTGTAGAATTTGTGGAAGCACCTGAAAGCGTGATATCAACATCCGAACGCGAATAAGAAACACTGGCGTTTTCAAGTTTTCCAACCAAACCACCAATTGTGCCTGTTTGTGAAGCATTTGAAGAATAAGAAATGTCGACATCTCCACTTGCCGAACAACTTTGAAGATATGTCGCATTGTAAGCTGCATCAGAGCCTGTTCCGGAGTTATACAAATATCCGACAATCGAACCAACATTGGTCTCGCTTTCGCCTGCAACATCAATATCCACATTTCGCAAATGAAGATTCGTCACCTTTCCGCTGTCTGCAAGCGCTCCAAAAAAACCAACCGCTCTGTTGTCAAAGGAAATCATGCCAGAATCGTTAAAAGTTTCACTGCTGTCAATTCTCAAATTGTATATGTAATGCCCATTGCCGTCAAAGGTTCCTTGAAAGCCTTGAAGGGTGTTGCCATTATATCCGCCAATCGGAAGCCAGTTGTGCCCAGCAAGGTCAATGTCATTTTCCAATCTGATTATCATGTTGCTAAAGTTTCGATAACCGCTCGAATTGTTGACCTGATAAGCAAAATAAGAGAGCCCCTTTGCACTGAAAATAGAAATGGTGTTTCCGCCAGCAACGTAATAATCACTGTCTGTCACACTCGTAGCATATTCTCCATCCCAAACGCTGGCACCAATGCTTGAGGCGTTTGTTTGAAAGCCGCCAAAAAAGCCAAGCGTTCCACAAAGGCTAAACACGAAAATCATCAAACTGTAAAATATAGATTTTCTTTTCATGTAAAATCTCCCATTTTGAAATTGAAGACCTTTTCTTTGCAAGATAATAAAAGCCGAAAAATCGCAGAAAATTTCTTATAACAATTATACAAGAAATACGTTTTTTTAGCAAATAAATCTTTG
>CAJLLK010000003.1 GCA_905207515.1 uncultured Christensenella sp.
AAAACATATACAGGAACTATTCTATCTACATCTCCTAGTGTTCATGTCTATAAAGATGCTAAAACGAAAGAAAGAAATCATGAAACGATGTATATTAGACTTGATGAATTAGTCTATAATAAAAAAGATGTAGAAAATTTAGGAATAAGCGTTGGTGACTATATATCAATAGATCCTAAATTTGAATATACTCAAAAAGGCTTTATTAAAACCAGATTTTTAGATGATCTTGCTAGTGCCTTCTTACTTCTAGAATATCTAAAAGAATTAAAAGAAACCCATACTACTCCAAAAAATACCATTCTTTTTGTTTTTACAACTTATGAAGAAGTAGGTCATGGATGTTCAAGTCTTCCAATGGTAGATGAAATTTTAGTAGTTGATATGGGATGTGTTGGTGCTGACCTTACTTGTACTGAAGAAATGGTATCTATTTGTGCTAAAGATGGCTCTGGACCATATGATTATATGATGACATCAGAACTCATAAATCTTGCAAAAGAAAACAACTTGAAAGATGTCAGCTTGGAACTTCCAAGAGACAAATTTATTGTGTTCACTGGCGTCAGCGGCTCGGGGAAGAGTTCGCTTGCTTTTGGCACAATTTTCGCAGAAGGGCAAAGGCGTTATATCGAAAGTTTGTCGTCTTATGCACGTCAATTTTTGGGTAATGCACAAAAACCTGATGTGGAAGTTATTGAAGGACTCTCTCCAGCTATTTCAATTGACCAGAAAACCACAAACCGAAATCCGCGTTCGACTGTTGGAACAGTGACAGAAATTTATGATTATTTGCGTTTGCTTTTTGCGCGTGTTGGTGTGCCATATTGTCCAAATTGCCACAGAGAAGTCAAACAACAAACAATAGACCAAATTGTTGACAGCATCAAAGAACTTGGCGAGGGGGCAAAAATCACCATTTTGGCGCCAGTTGTTCGCGGACAGAAAGGTCGTCACGAAAAATTGTTGGAATCTTTGAAGCGAAGCGGCTATGTCAGAGTTGAAGTGGATGGAAATGTTTTTATGTTGGACGAACCGATCACTTTGGACAAAAACATCAAGCACGATATTAGCGTTGTTATCGACAGAATTGTTTTGAAAGAAGGCAAAGACAGCCGTTTGACTGGAAGTTTGGAAACCGCTCTGAAATTGGCTGACGGGCTTGTTTATGTGGAAAGCGAAAGCGGAAAAGAGCTTTATTCCACCAACTATGCCTGCCCAGAATGCGGCTGGACGCTGGAAGAAATCTCGCCAAGACTTTTCTCTTTCAATGCGCCATATGGGGCTTGCCCACACTGCACAGGCTTGGGTTACACACTTGACATAGACGAAGGAATTGTGCTGAAAAACTCCAATCTCTCCATAAATCAAGGGGCTTTCAATCTGACTGGTTGGCGCGTGGAAGAAGGATCAATGGCAAAAGCATATTTTGTGGCTCTGTCAAAGGCTTTTGACATCGATTTGGACACGCCTGTCAGAGAACTTCCAAAAGAAAAGGTTGACATTTTGTTGTTTGGCTCGGGAACGCAGAAAATTGATGTTGAAGTGGACACCGAACATGGCAGACGAAACATGTCGGTCAATTTTGAAGGAATTATCAACAATTTGCGCAGACGTTATCGCGAGACCAACAGCGAATATGTCAAATTTGAAATCGGCAGATTTATGAGAGAACAAACTTGCGGCGTTTGTCACGGCAAACGTTTGAACGAAGCGGCGCTCTCTGTCAAGATAAATCGAAAAGACATTGACGACTATTGTTGCCAAAGTGTAAAGATTTTAATTCCAACATTTGAAAAACTTAACTTAAACAAAACACAAACTCAAATTGCTGAACCAATTTTGAAAGAAGTTTTGGCGCGACTCAACTTTTTGCAAGATGTTGGGCTTTCTTATCTGACGCTCAATCGTTCGGCAGAAAGCTTGTCGGGCGGCGAAGCGCAGAGAATTAGGCTTGCCACGCAAATTGGAAGCGGACTTGTGGGGGTTATGTATATTTTGGACGAGCCTTCAATCGGTCTGCATCAGAGAGACAACGAAAAATTGTTGGCGTCGCTCAAAAAACTCAAAGATTTGGGCAACACTTTGATTGTTGTTGAACACGATGAAGACACAATCAGGGCGGCGGATTATTTGGTGGATGTCGGACCTTATGCGGGCGTGCATGGCGGAGAAATTGTCGCTTGCGGAACTGTCGAACAGGTCATGAAAAGCAAAAATTCGGTCACAGCAAAATTCTTGCGTGGCGAAGAAAAGATTGAAATTCCAAAAACGCGACGTGTGCCGAAAGATTTTTTGACCATTGTTGGTGCAAAGCAGAACAATTTGAAAAACATTGATGTCAAAATTCCGACAGGCTGCTTGACGCTTGTGACTGGCGTTTCGGGAAGCGGAAAGTCAAGCCTTGTGAACGGAGTTTTGTTTCCATATCTTTCCAATCTCTTAAACAACAGCAAATTGGAGCTTGGAAAGTTTAAAGAAATCAAAAATGTTGAAGTTCTGGACAAGGTCATTGCAATTGACCAGGCACCAATCGGCAGAACTCCACGAAGCAACCCAGCCACTTACACTGGCGTTTTCACAGCGATAAGAGAACTTTTTGCTGCCACTCCTGATGCCAAAGCACGTGGTTTTGGTCCGGGCAGATTTTCGTTTAACATCAAAGGCGGTCGCTGCGAAGCTTGTGAAGGTGCTGGCGTCAAAGAAATTGAAATGTATTTCTTGCCAGACATAACTGTTCCGTGCGAAGTCTGCCACGGCAAGCGTTACAACCGCGAAACGCTTGAAGTGAAATATAAAGGCAAAACAATCAGCGATGTCTTGGACATGACGGTTGAAGAGGCACTGAAATTTTTTGAAAACTTGCCGTCTATCAAGTCGAAAATTCAAGCGCTCTATGATGTTGGGCTTTCTTATATCAAACTTGGGCAGCCAGCAACAACGCTTTCAGGCGGCGAAGCGCAGAGAGTTAAGCTTGCGACCGAACTTTCGCGAAAAGACACCGGCAAAACGATGTATATTTTGGACGAGCCAACCACAGGGCTTCATATGTATGATGTCAAAAAACTTATCGCCATTTTGGATAGACTGATTGGAAACGGCAATTCGGTTGTCGTCATTGAACACAATTTGGATGTTATCAAGTGTGCGGATTACATCATCGACATTGGGCCAGAAGGTGGAGACGAAGGTGGAACAATTGTCGCCACTGGCACGCCAGAAGAAATTGCCGAATGCGAAAAGAGCTACACTGGTCAATTTTTGAAAAAAATCTTAAATGCACAGAAAGACTAAATTGACTTTTTGTTTTGTTTGAGCTAAAATGTAATGCAATGAAGGTTATCAATTTATCTTCCGGAAGTGACGGAAATTTGACTTATATTGAAACGGAGAATACACGCATTTTGGTGGATGCTGGTCTTTCTTGCAAAGAAGTGGAAAGTCGTCTTTCGCTTTTGGGTGTCACGGGCAGTGACCTGGACGGAATTGTTGTCACTCACGAGCATTCTGACCACATTAAAGGTGTCGATGTTTTCAGCAAAAAATACAACTTGCCAGTTTATGCGCACAACGATGTTTGGGCAACACTTTACAACAAACTTGGCAAAGTTTCTGACAACAACAAAAAAATTTTTACTGAAACTTTTGCCATCAAAGATTTGGTCATCAATCCTGTTGAAATTCCGCACGATGTGAAGTGTTTTGGCTATTCTTTGATTGAGAATGACAAAAAAATCAGCATTTTGACCGACTTGGGACACACCGATGAACAAATTTTGAAAGCAGTTCAGGGCAGCCAACTCATTTATCTTGAAGCAAATCACGACTTGAACATGCTGAAAAACTGTGAAAAATATCCGCTTTCTCTGCGTATAAGGATTGCAGGTCAAAACGGACATCTTTCCAACGATGCATCTGCGGAGTTTATTGAAAAATTGTTGCCAAGCGGAACAAAACAGATTGTGCTTTCACACTTGAGCAAAGAAAACAACACGCCTGAGTTGGCGTTTAATTACATATCTTCTCGACTTGCCGACCATGGTTTTGTTGAAGGCGAAGGCTTTAGAATTGATGTCGCTCTGACAAGACCGACCACACTTTTTAAATTGAAATAAAAACTCTATCAAGCTTGATAGAGTTTTTTATTCTTCATTTTGCGCTCTTTGAACAAAATCTATGATTGTGTCGATGTCTTGGAAATGTCTAAGAAAGCCATTGGAACGCTCGCTGTAAACTCCGTCAGCGCCAACAATCAAACTGTCGACAAGTCTTATGTTAAGCGGAGCCAAAAGTTTGTCGAGATATTTGACCGCTTCGCCATCGTCTTTTGAAGGGTATGCAGTTCCACCAGGATGGTTGTGTGCGACAACAAGGCAGTGCAATTTTGTTGAAGAAATGAAATTGTAAAGGTCCATTGGATTTATGCCGACTTTGCGGATGTTGTTCATGGCAAGGCAACGCTGCTCAATCAGGTTGTAGCTGATGTCGATTGCGAAAAGATAAAGATTTTCAACTTTCTTAAATCTCAAAAGCATTTCCAAATAATCTAAAAGGTCCGAGTTGTTTTTGAGATTGATTTTCTTCTTCATTCGGCATGTGATGTAATAATCCATAATTTGATTGAAATTTTTGATTTTCATTGCGCTTCGCTCATTTATGCCGGGAGTTTGAATTAAATCTTCAAGCGACGCATCAATGATGTTGGCAAAATTTCCGTAGCGATTCAGAAGTCGGTGTGCCAACGGATTGACATCGCCACGAGGAAATATATATGTCAAAAAATATTCCACTGCTTGAATTTCGCTGACACTGTCCATGCCAGTGTTGTTAATCAGTTTTGTCAAGCGTGTTCTGTGTCCGCTGTGGTCGGCGTCATCTTTATATACGTTCATGTTGTCCTCTCTTTTAAACGTGGTTTGAATTGTTGAAAACTTTTGTGTTTTTCTCTGAAATCATTTTTGCAATTTCTTCGATTGCCAGTTTGTTTGGCTTTCTTAAGTCAAAATTTTGTGGCTCTTCGGCAATGTTTTTTCTCAGTGTGGCAAAATAAGCAAGGCGAATGTCAGTATCACAATTTATTTTGTAGATGTTGTGCTTCGTGGCGGCTTCATTTAAAAACTTTTCGGGGATTCCAACCGCACCGTCAAGTTTCCCGCCAAATTTCTCAATCTGCTTGACATATTGTTGTGGAACGCTTGATGCTCCATGCAAAACAAGTGGTGTTTTTGGAATTTGTTTTTCAATCTCGCTCAAAATGTCAAAACGCAACTCTTGTTTGCCTTTAAATTTGTATGCTCCGTGGCTTGTGCCGATTGCCACTGCCAAACTGTCACAGCCCGTTTTTTCGACAAACTCTTTGGCTTTTTGCGGGTCGGTGAAAATGTGTTTGTCTGCGCTGACAGTGTCTTCAATGCCAGCCAAAACACCAAGTTCGGCTTCCACGAGAACATTTTTTTTGTGCGCATAAGCCACAACTTTTTTTGTCAATTTGACATTTTCGTCAAAAGGCAAAGCGCTTCCGTCAATCATCACGCTTTCAAAGCCAAGGTCAATGGCTTTTTTGCAGATTTCAAAACTTTTTCCGTGGTCCAAGTGAAGAAAGATTGTTGCTTTATATGCCTTTTTTGCACTTTCAAAAAGTGGCACAACAAAATCTTTGCCCATATAAGACAGCGCGCCTTCGCTGACAGAAACAATTGCGGGCGAATTGCTCAACTGGCAGCCCTGGCAAATTGCTTTCAAGGTTTCTAAGTTGTTGAAATTGTAAGCGCCAAGACAATAACCTTTCTTTAAACAGTCTTTGAAATAAAAATCCAATTTTTTCATCATAAAAATCCTTTTTTCTACAATATTTTAACACATTTTGCGGATTTTACAAACATAATGAATGAATGTAGCAAAAAAATAAGGAGAGAGATTATGAAAAAGGTTGCTGTTGCATTGATGTTGGTTTGTGTTGGCCTAACTTTTTTTGGTTGCGGGCAGTCGACTTTCGATGTTGTCAAAGCCAACATGTCAGAACGGACAGATGTCTATTACTATGGCGAAAATGAAGAATTTTATTGTGCGTTATCTTCAGGGCAACGAGAAGAAACTTACAAATTGGACGGCAAAAATGGGAAATGTGTAGATTTTACACTTTTGAGTCTGACTTTCAGTCAAACAGAACTTTCAAGCATTATTAAAGTCGAGGTTTCAATAGACGGAAACAAAACTGAACAAGAATTGGAACTCAACACTCTGAACAATGCCTATATGGTGGATTTGGAACAAAAACTTACGGGCGATGAGACCATTGAGATAACTTATCAAGATGTGACATTGGCGCTGGAAAATATCTCCAAAAATTTTGGTATAAATTCTGACGAGGCACTTGAAATTGCCACTCAAGAGCTGGGCGACAAAATCACGGCAAAGAAAAACTATCAAGGTTTGAATGCAGAATGTTATTTGAGAGTTATGGACAAGCGTGCAAACAATTTTGACGGCGTTTTTTGGTGTTTCACAGTTTTGAATGTTGACAACGAACAATTTTCCATCATCATTTCAACCGAAAATGGAGAAATTTTGGCAAAATCTAACTGATTTTTGCCTTTTACATAGCATTTTTTGCGTTTTTTGTTTGGAATTTTTGATTTTTGTGTTAAAATTTGCTCATGAGCAAAATGCATCAGATAATCGAAGAACAAACAGAAAAAGTTGTCATTTTTTGCCCAGTGCAAAATGAAAAAGACAAACAATATCAGTTCGCTGAAATCAGCAGGCTGTGTTTTTCTGCGGGCATGGAAGTTGTCAAAATTTTCAGTCAAGGCATTGATGCTTTCAACAGGCGCACAGTCATGGGCAGCGGCAAGGTGGAAGAAATAAGACAGTTTTTAAAAGCAAATCCGTGCGATTGTTTGGTGGTTGATTTTCAGTTGACAGGCTCTCAACTTCGAAATTTGTCTGACGAACTCAACATCAAGGTTTTGGACAGAATTTTGCTTATCATCGACATTTTTGCGCTCAATGCAAAATCAAGTGAAGGCAAGATTGAAGTAAAGCTTGCTCAAAACAAATATCTCTTGACCAGACTTTCTTCAATGCAGGGCAGCGCTGGCAGATTTGGCGGAAAGGGCGCGGGAATGCGTGGGCCTGGCGAAACCAAACTTGAACTTGATAGGCGAAAGCTGGAAAAAGAAATTTTGACACTGGAAAGAGAAATTGAAAAAATCAAAAATTCCAGACGTCAAAACAAAATTTTGAGAGAAAAAAATGGCATAAAAAGTGTGGTGTTGGGTGGTTATACCAATGCTGGCAAAAGCACCATTTTCAATCTGCTCACCAAAGAAAGTGTTTATGCTGATGACAAACTTTTTGCCACGCTGGATGTCACAAATCGAAGATTGTTTTTGGGCGACAACAAATTTTGCCTTTTGACAGACACTGTTGGCTTCATCAGCAAGCTGCCGCACGAACTGGTCGAGAGCTTTTCGGCGACCTTGGAAGAAGTGCAAAATGCTGACCTAATTTTGCATGTTGTGGATGTTTCAGACGAATTTTACAAAAAGAATATTGAAATCACAAATCAAATTTTGGACGATTTAAACGCAACAGACAATCGTCTTGTGATTTTAAACAAAAGTGATTTGCTCAAAAAACCAATCGAAATTGGAAAAAATCAAATTTTGTTTTCTGCAAAGAAAAAAGATAATGTTGACAAGCTTAAAAGTTTGATTTCTGAACTTTTGGAATAAAAAAAAGACTGAAGAAATTCAGTCTTTTTCTTTAAACATTTTCGTTGAGCTTTTTGAGCAAAAAGTCAACATCGACACCATGAACCATGCTGGCTTCTTCAATGGTTTCCATTTGGCTGACAGGGCAAGAAATGCAATGCATGCCAAAGCCCAAAAAGATTTCCGACAAATTTTCATTGATTGACAAAGCTTCGCCAATGGTCATATCTTTTGTTATCTCTTTTTTCTTTTTCATATAATTTCTCCTAACAAAAGTTATTATAACACATTTATTTTTTGTTGTCAAAAATATTTTTAAAAACAAAAAATTGCAAAAATTTTGTCAAAAAATGTCAAAAAATGCAAAAAATAAGCTTTTTTGGTTATTTTTTTCTATTTTTTTCTTTTTCAACATAAATAAATGTAAGGAGTTTGAAATGGAAAATATTTCAAAAATTGTTTTGTCACAAAAACAAGGTCAAAGGTTGGGTTATGTTTTGGATGTTGCTTTGGATGCCGATTTGACCTTGCTGGGATATTATGTTGCAGATGAAGAAACAGAAGGAGAATATCTGATAAAGCTGGACAACATTTTGAAAATGTCTCCAAATTATATTTTGGTTGAGGACAGTTCGAAGTTGGAGTTTGTTTCAAATCGCACTTCGAGTTTGATAGGCTTGGATGTTTTGGATGAAAATTGTCTGTCTTACGGTCAAATTGTTGATTTGAAATTTAAAAAAAACAAATGTGAAAAATTGGTCACAACAAAATGTGAACTTTTGCCAAAGATGATAAAAACTGTTGGCGAAAACGTCGTTTTTGTGGAAACCAAAAAGCGTAGAAAAAAACAAACTTTTGAAAAATTTTCGAAAACTGATTTGCAAGATGTTGTTGTCAAGGTTCAAAGTATGACGAAACCTGAGAAAATAAATCTCTCAACTTCTTATTATCTTGGCAAAGTTTGCTTGCAAGATATCTTTGGTTATAACAATGAAAGGTTGATTTCAAAAAACGATATTGTCACTCGCTCAATGGTGGAAAAGGCAAGACTTCACAACAAATTGAACCAATTGTTTTTTGCGTTAAAAAGAGATTAATTTCAAAAAAATAATAAAATAATTGAAAAAATAAGCAAAAAATGCATTTTTTGATAAATTTTTGCTTATTTTTTGTTGTTTTTTGAATTTTTAATTGATTTTTAATTTTATTTTTTTGTTTAAAATTGTTCGCAACGATTATGATTTTTTTATTCATTTTATTTGTATTTTTGATGGCATTTGTAGTATCATAAATATATATAAATTTACTGAATATTTGCGCTGCTTTGAAAATCGAAATCAAAGGGGAAGTTATGGTAAGAATTATTCCAAGAAAAACCAAGGTCAAATCAGAGTTTATCAGGGGCGTCACTGGGCTGGATATTTTGCTCGGTTTGATTTTTGCCGCCATTGCCATCATTTTGTTTATGACAAACTTTGCGGAAAATATTGCTCCAAATTTCAACGTTTGGATTGGCATTGCTTGGTGTATCATTGCCATTTCAATGTTTTTGAAATTCACTGACGACACTCGTTTTTACAACACTTTGGTGTTTTTGCTCAGATATTCTGTTCAGAAAAAGAAGTTCACAAAGGGCAGTGACAAGAAAAAATCTGACATCCACGAGATGATTGCTTATGAAGGGCTTTATCAAGACAAGTTTATCAACTTTGGGCCTTATTATGCTCAGGTCATTGAAATTCAACCAATGTTTTTCACTCTTTTGACGGAATATTATCAAGACAACGTCATTGAAGGTTTTGCCAACGCGCTCAGACGTTTGAGCATGGACCAAACTTGTGAAATTGTCAAAATTTCCAAGCCGATGATTTTGGATAGATACATATACAACGAAAACCACAAATACGACGTTTTGTATGACATGCAATACGACGGTCAAATCACTCAAAAAGAAATTGACGCGCGTTCGCCAATTTTTGAAGAGAGAGTTTCGCTTTATGAATTTATGAACAGGCAAGCCAAAGTCTTTAAAGACCATTTCTATCTTGTTGTTTATGACAAAGATATGGAACTTTTGGACAACACTGTGACTGGCATGATAAATGCCATGGCTTCTTCGCTCAACCCAATGATATCAAGGCGACTTCTTGGCACGGAGCTTATCGTTTTCTTGAAGGCAAATTTGGGAAAAGATTTTGATGAGCGTGATTTGGAAATTTTGCCAATGACCGAATATATAAATTGGGCAACTCCAAATAAAATCAAATTCAATATCGCTCGTTATTTTATTGACGACCAATGTTATCGTTGTTATAGCTTGACAGACTATCCGCTGCAAGTCGGAAACGCTTGGGGTGCACAGTTCTTTTTGATGGACAGAACAAAAGTTGTTATGAAGTTTTCTCCAATGGCAAAACTTGACAGCGAAAAGCAAATTGACCGTGCCATCATGGAAATGGAATCAAAACTTTACAAAGCTGGAAGAAGTTCCACTCAAATCGAACTTCAAACCCACCTTGACACTTTGAGAGATTTGTTGGTCAGCTTGAAAAACAACAACCAACAGCTTTACAATGTCAACACCTACATCGTGGCTGAAGATGCGGCAAAAAAAGATGTCAGAGCGATGCTTAAACAACAGGGCTTTAAATATAGCGAATTGTTCTCAAGACAGATTGACGGCTTTATTTCTTCAAACGTTTCAAGGCGTGACGACTTTAAAAACAACATGAGAGGCATTCCGACTTCAACGCTGGCAGCTTCTTTCCCATTCATTTCAAATGCTTTGCAAGACCCAAACGGAATTTATTTGGGCGACAATGAATATCCAGTTTTCGTCGACTTTTTCAAGCGTGACAGAGAAAGAGTCAATTCAAACATGATGGTCATCGGAAAATCTGGTTCAGGAAAGAGTTATGCCACAAAAACGCTTTTGACCAATTTGGCGGCTGACAACTGCAAAATCTTTATTCTTGACCCAGAAAACGAATATAAAGATTTGACAATCAATCTTGGCGGAAAGTTTATCGACGTCGGCTCTTCTCAACACGGAATTATCAATCCTTTCCACGTCATTTCTTCACTTGAGGCTTCTGAAGACGAAACCGAAGAAGAAGAGATTGAATTTGACGACTTTGGCAGACCAATTGAAAAAGTCAAAAAGGTTGAAGCAGTTGTCGACGACTCTTTTCCACAGCATTTGCAGTTTTTGGAACAGTTTTTCAGAGTTATTTTGGAAGGTATCAATGCCGACGCGTTTGAAGTTTTAAACTCCCTCGTGCTTGACATGTATAAAGAAAAACATATTACCTACAAAACAAATCTTTCCAAGCTTAAACCAGAAGATTATCCGACTTTTGACGACTTATATGACCTTATTTTGAGAAGAATTAAAACGGCGAAAGACGAATTTTCACTTCGAAATTTGATGACTGTGGAAACTTATATCAAAAAGTTTGCTTCTGGTGGAAGAAACAGTGCACTTTGGAATGGTCCAACTTCAATTGAAACCAATGAAAATTTTGTTACTTTCAACTTCCAATCGCTTGTTGCTGGAAACAACTCAACAGTTATCAACGCGCAGATGCTTCTTGTGTTTAGATATTTAAATAACGAAATTATCAATAATAAAGAGTTTAACAAAAAATATAATAAAAATCGAAAAATTGTCGTTGCAGTCGATGAAGCTCACATCTTCATCAATCCGAAATATCCTATCGCTTTGGACTTTATGGCTCAAATGGCTAAGCGTATCAGAAAATATGGTGGAATGGAAATTGTCATCACGCAGAACATCTCCGACTTTGTTGGCTCTGAAGAAATCAGACGTCAATCGACTGCGGTTATCAATGCGTGTCAATATTCTATGATTTTCTCGCTGTCTCCAAGTGATATCAATGACCTGGTTCAGCTTTACGAAAAGTCGGGCGGAATAAATCAAGAAGAACAAAACTCCATTGTTACTGCGGGAATTGGTCAAGCTTTCTTGATAACCAGCCCAACTTCAAGAACAACAATTCAAATTATTGCTCAAGATTATGTTAAAAAATTGTTTGGCGGTTGATTTTTAAATTAAAAGGAACTGTATGTCAAAAGTTTTGAAAAACGTTTTAATAGGTTTGTGTGGCGTGTTTGCATTTTTGTTTGCAGGTGTCTTTTTTGTCGGCTGCAACAGAGATTACAGCAATATTCAGCTAACGGCTGACCAGCAAAACTTGGTTTTAAACAAAGACGACAGCGAAACAGTGGTGTTTACACTTGAAAATTATGTCGGCGGCTTCAGCAACAGGGTGCAAATTAATGCACTTTCCGACGGGCAAACCGAAATTTTCTCTTATTCAGAGCCTATTTATTTAAGCGACAACGAATTTCAAGTCACTGTGACTGGAACTGCGGGCGGAACGGGCAGACTTGAAGTTAAAACGTTGCAAGGTGGCAAAACTTGTTATGTTGACATCAATGTGGAACAATATTCTTCTTCAATGGAATATGACAACAGTGTGCTTTATGTTTCAAACGAAACGGATTTTGTTCCGACTGCTGACATTTTTGATTTTGACAACAACACAACTCACAAAGAGCTCTCTTATTTCTATCTCGAACCAGTTTTGGATGTGGATGGCTATCTCACGCCCGCTTTGGACCTTGAAGAATTGAAAAATTATGACTTGGTGGGCATTGAAACCAATGAACAAAACTCTTACGCCACTTTTTCAGATGGGGTGAGTTTGCCAATAAACATCGATATCATCCAATTTGACAGAGTGGTTTTGAACAAAACAGACACTGGGAACTCGTTAATTTTGCAGTATCAGGATGCCAATCACAATGTCGAACTTCAAAGTCAAATTTTGATGCTTGCGGTCTATGACCATTCTTTGCCAGAAAATGGTGGAGACGCTTACGAAAACATTTTGTATGTTGTTTCGCCGGTTTATGTTTTGCCAAGTTTGGAATTTTCTGTGGAAGGCGGCTATATCGACCCTGAAACGCAGCAAATTGACTTTCAACCTTTTGAAGATGACTCAATCAGAGTTGTTCCAAACAACACATATATGAGAGAATATGTTTTGAAAATCACTCTGAACAATTCTTTCGCACAAGACCAAATTGTCGACAGTTCTCCAATCGAATTTTTTAAGTCGCAGTCCAACAACTATGTTGACATTGACTTTTTCAATTATGAAGGCGAAGAACCGCAAGAAAATGTGAGATATTTTAAAATTTCTCAAAATTCTCAGACGCAAACAGAGACAAGATTTACCATTGAAATCATGTATAACATTGCTCAAGATATCGACGACGAAAGCGTGCATGTGAGAAAAGATTTTCAGGCGAACATTGAAATCGCTCCAAATGCACTTCTTGTCAACGGCACGCCAGAACCTGAAAAAATCACTCTCTACAACTATTATCAATTTCCAGAATTTGGCTGGAATGAGCTTGTTTTTGATGTCGCTTCGGGCTTGGAATCTTCGCCAAATTTTGACGGAATTTATTTCGAGTTTGACGCAAGTTATCTCGATTTGACTTACAATGGCATCAACGTCGTTTCTGACCCAGACGGAACAGGCAGACTTTACACAGATTTGAGTGTGCCATTCTATATCCGCGGAGCTTATGACTGCGAAGGAATTGACGAAATCACGCTGACTGTGCATTTAAAAAGTGATATTTTGCAAAATCAAGAGACCAATGAGATTGTTTTGCCGATAACTTTTGAAATTGTTGAAGGCGCAAGGGATATTTTTGTTGACGCCAACTATCAAAATTACAACCGCACATTCAACTTAGATTTTGAAGCCGGAACGCAAGATTTCAACAATGTTATCTATGCCGACCAACTCTTTCAATACACAATTTACAGCCTTGACGACGGCGATGATGTCGTTGATATAGACACTCATGACGAAAATCCATACCTTGCAGGGAATTTTCTCAATTTGTCAATAACTCCAAAAGCAATTGGCACGGGATATTACAACATCTATCTTGACAACGGCATGATGATAACCCTCACTTTCAATGTTTCAAGAACGCTCAAAGCAGAAACAACATCCATTCAGCTTTCCAGTGAAGGCAACGATGCGGTGACAAATTTTGCTGTTTTGAGTGACGGTCAGGAAGAATATAACAACATCGTTTCCATGGAAATTTTAAACTCTTCAACTCGTGACAGAGTGACGTTTGGAAGCTTGGCTTATCTGGATGTTGTGGCAAACACAACAAGAGAAAACATTGAGTTTGTTCCACGAGAAGCGGGGATTATTTCTGTGGTCTCCACAGGCGCAAACTATCGCATCACAACTTTAGATAATGGATATGTTGCTGTTGACTTAACTTTGACTGGACAAACAATTGAAAACTTTAGGACTTTGCCTATTGAATTGAACTATATAATATACATAAGTTCTTATTCTCTTTTGGAAGAATTTTATCTCAGAAATGGCAACAACTACGCTTTGAACAACACAATTTATCGTGGCGGAGACGACGAAAGTGCTTCGGTCAGCTTCTCTGTGACGGCAAATAACGAGCGTTCTTTTGGTTTTTATCGTTATACTTTCTTGTCAAGTGCGTTGCCTGAGTTCTTCAACAACCCGACTCAAGTTCAAGATGGTTTGGAATATTATGTTCAAGACAGTCAAATCGGAACATTTATGAACTACACCACTTTTGACCAAGAGTATATCTATTTCTATGCACAAGATGCTGCAGGAACAGCTATCAGTCCGTCAATCGTGGCGACAATTTCTGTGACCGATGAAGACGGAAATCAGGTGGAAACTCCAAAAACAATCAAACTTGTTTTGAACAACAGCTTGATGTTCTATGCCCAAAACGACACTTATGTTTATGAAGAAAAAGATGATTTAGGAAACGTTATAAACACGCTTATCTATACAATCGAATTCGAAAATATGATTTATTCTGTGGATGTGTTTGGTGAATTTGACTTAAACAACTTTACTTATCGCACAACTTCGACATTTGATTATCAGTTGACTTTGAGTTCAAACGTCAGACAAAGAAACTTGACGAGAAGATTTGATGCCACAATAAATTGTCGACCTTTTCAATCGGTTGAAAGCATTTCTTTGACTTCCAGCGTGACAGAACTCAACTTTTCAAATGATGTTTTGACTTACACTTTGGGCGTTTACACTTATCCGACAAATTCAACAAACAAAAATTTGAATGTTGACATCATTCGAACAAACGACAATCCATATTCAATTCTCGACTACACAATTGACTATAGTGGAAGAGAAACGGGAACTTATTCCATAACTTTCTCATGCGAAAACTTCTTCAACGCTCATCAAGACGATATCGTCGACATTGAAGATAGCTTGACGGGAACAATCTTTATCTATCCATCTGAATGGGGCGACAACTATTCGTCGATAAACAGCAATTTGAGACCTATTGAAATTGATTTCCAATATCGAAATGGTTCGATCAACAACCCTTATCTTCTTGAAACTGTGGAAGATATTCAAAACATAAACACAAACGAAATCACTTTGAGAAGTCACTATGAGCTTGCCAGTGTGATTGACATGACAAGTGTTGAAAACTTCACTCCAATCGGCATTTTAACAGACGGAGAAGGAAAGACGGTTGTTGGTTTCAGCGGCTCAATTGTCGGCACAAGCTCTCAAGCGGCAATCACAAATGTTGTTGTCACAGAAAACAATTTTCTTGAAGAAGTTGATGGTGTTTATTATGGCGGCTTGTTTGCAAAAATCAATGACAACTACACCTATTATGTAAACGGAGAAGAACGCAGCTTCACTCCGACAATCAACAACATTTCAGTGTCTGGAAGTTTCAATCTTGACATGCCGGGAAGTGGCTATCTAAGCTTGGTTGCGGCTGTCAATGAAGGCGAACTCGTCAACGTTGGCACACGTGTTTCAAGTTCGAAAATTGACACGGCAGACAACTCGGTTGTTTATGTTGGAGCAATTTCTGGTGTCAACTATGGTCTGATTTTGCAAGATTTCACATTCTATGAAAGTGGAAACGGAACTTCAAAGATTTTGGCATATTTCAACGATGCTTTGACGATAAACATGCGCTATTCCAACGTTTTTGCGGGCGGAATTGCTGGTTTTTCAAGCGGGCAAATCAAACGCATCACTTCTCAAAACCTTTCACTCTATGGCTATTCGTCTTATTCAGCTTACACGCTCATCGACGTGACGGGCGTTGGTTCAAACAACGGGCATCAGAATGTTGCCGTGGGCGGAGCTGTCGGGCTTTCTTCTTTCAACACTCAATCAACCTTTGTCGGTGCTGGCGGCGGCGCAACCGATTTGCTTTTGCCAGAAATTGAAATCGGCGATGTCTATCTTGACGCAAATGACGGCAGCTTGATTGAAAACTTATTGGTAGGCGGAGAGATTGACACCACAGCACTTGTCGACAGTGTCGATTATGTCGGCGGAATTGCTGGCTATGTCGACGCAGTCAACACCAGAAGAATAACTTTCAGAGACAACACTTCAAGAATGTTTTTGAGAGCACAAGAATACGTCGGCGGAATTGTCGGCTTTGATGTCTATTCGACAGCTTATAACGACAACGGCAGGTCTTATTTTGAACCTAACACCATTGAAGCAGTTGACGACGGCAGAAGTGCGTTCTATGCTGCGGCAATCATCAAAACAAACGCTTTTCCTGACGGAGCAATTGACACAACTTCAAAAGGCGATGCATTCTTCGCAATCGGCAATGCTTCAAGAAACAACGCCGCTTATGGAACTGACATCTTCACTGTTTCGTCTTATTTGCAGAGAAACAAAGATGACATCGTTTTGTTTGACGGCGAGAATGCCGCATCTGCCACAGTTGTCAATGCAAATTCTTCTTCGACAGACAATTTCTATGGAGATTATATTGTTGTTGAAAGAATAAGCAGCGGAAACAACAATTATTACATCAGAAACACCTTCGAATTTGAAAAGAAGATGGTTGAACTGGGGCTTGAAGACAGTGACTTTGTCATGACGTCTGATCAGCCAAACAGTCCGACAGTCTATTTTATGTATTATTTCTCGGTGGAGAGCGTGCTGAATGGCACAACAGCTTCTCAAGTTCAAATTGACGAGCTCAACGAAACGCTCAATGTTTACACGCCAAACAATCCGTTCTATCCTTTCGCATTGACAAATCAAGAAGTGAACATTGTTTCTTCAAGCACAAGCATTTTGTCAATTGATATAAACGGAAACATCACACTGAGACGACCGGGGCTTGCAATCATCAATCTGTCAAGCATTGTCAACACTCAAACGACGCGACAAATTTATGTTTATGTGGTCAACTATTTTGATAAAAACGTGACAACTTCAATGTTCTACACAAGCAAAACATCTGATGGTGTGCTTGTCAATAACAACTCTACATCCACAATTTATGGCAATTCGACATCCAGATTGGAACTTGTTCCAAGTTATTCTCTCGACAAAGTTGATGGCGAAGACTATCTTATTGACGGCGAAAGAGTGTTCATTTCGGGAAATGGCGTTTTAAACTATAGAAATGTCAACTATGTTTTGACCAAAAACTATCAAATGACAGTTGATTATTCGCCAAAAGATGACGAAAATTATTTCTCAAGAGTTGAAATAAGCAATCAAACAGTGTTTTTATATAAAAATCCAAACAAAAATCCTGACGAAACTTCGACCGACACTTATCAGTTTGTGCCTGTCTTGAAAACGGAAATTGTGGTTGACGGAACGACCTACACTTATTTCTACGAGCTGTCAAACGCCGAAATCAATCTCAATGTCAGATATCGCGAACAAGCCACTTCAATCAAAGGGAACTTCGGCTCGTTTAATTTGCAATCAAATGGCGATTTCAGTGACACAATCACGGTTGTTTCGACAAATCCGCAAGAACTTTTGTTCTATCAAGTGTTCTTTAATGGCGAGCTTATTCAAAACAGATTGCCAGGAGCGGTCGGCGACATCAATGAAAACACTTGGGAAAGCTATATCAATTATGGCGGCGACTATTCAAACAATGACCAATTCTTCAATCTCCATTTTGAAAGAAGAGCGGGTGAGCAAAATGTGTTTGACTACACCTGCGAAGTCAACACTTTGAGCAACAGATTTTTGACAAACAGAGATATCTATGGCGAATATGTTGTCACTTTCTATGCCAGCCAGCTTGAAGAAGGTGTGACTTATTCAATAAGAATAAATTTGACCGAAGCCAAGATAAATTCAATCAGCATCAGCAACTTCTCACATATGTCGGACATTTCTGTGGAAGATTATGTTATTGTTCCTTCTCAAAGAGGTCTGCTGGAAATCACGCTTGACCCAGTTGAAGGCATCTTTGACGAAATATCAATTTCAAACAATGCGGCAAATTATGCATCTGGCGCAAACGAAGCCACTTTGACTTTTGTCTATGAAAAAGTTGGACAGACCGAAGTGGAATATGTTTTGGCACCGACATTTGGAGATTATGCGAACGGCACTTTGTCTTTCACATATGCCGAACTTATGGAATTTTTTGACAACTTAAATGAAAGTTTTGCAGACGAAAATGCTTCAGTGAGCTATGTTGGCAAGATTTATGTTTCTTACTTCATGCCGTCAGTAAATGTTGAAGACGGTCAAGAAGCTGGCTTTGATGTTGAAGTGAGATATGGAAATGACCTTCCAAAAACACAGACCTTGCCACTGACAATTCAGCTTGGAAGTTATGCTCAGCTCGAATTTGCCGATAAAGAAGCTTATGGCGGAAGATATTATGTCGCTCGTGGTCTTTCTTATGACATGGTTTTGAATTACTATGGTTTCAGCCCAGAAACAGACATTTCAATTCGTTCAACCAATTTAAACATCGTCAACATCTCGCAAGTGAATGGCAATTATGTTTTGCAAGTCACTTCAAATCCAATAAGCTACAACAATGACAATGGTTATAGGGTGGACATCATCACAACAGCCACAAAAATTGTGGACGGAAATGTGGTTAGATTTGAAGATACGCTGGAACTTTATGTGATGGAATATGTTGTCGACTATGTTTATCAAGAAGGGCGAAACGAAGACATTGTGCGCGGCATGAGCAATGGAGTTATCAGCACCGCAGTCGGAAACCCTTATAGACTCGAGTTTGACATCAGAAACTTTTTGGAATATGACACAACAAACTCTGAAATCCAAAGTGAAGTAGAAAATTTTGTCAATGAAATGACACAAAACATCACTTGGCAAGTTTATTACAACAACGCTGTCACAACTTTGACCGCTTCGACATCTTTGAGAAATGATTATTTCACAATCAATGGCTTCACTGTGACGCCTCTTGTTGTTTACAATGCCGAAAGCGACATCTATCATTTCTCGGCGGGCGCTTATTATACAATGCTCAACGGAAGATATTCTTTCAGTTCAGTTTCAAACGAAAACAGAATTTACACCGAGTTTTCTTTCGATGTGCACAACCAAAGCACGCAAGACAGCCCAAACCCTGTGAGAACTTATGAAGAATTTTTGGATATGCGTGAAGGTGAGTGGTATATTTTGCTTGACGACATTGTTTTGCCAGGGAATGAATATGCAACAGCTCATCAAATGGAAGAATTTAAACCGATTTCAACAAACATTGCGGGTCTTGACGGAAATGGTTATGCTTTGATTTTGAATGGAACTTACAACTTCACAGATTTGTCTGATGTTGGCGTCTTTTCAAGCATTGGTGCTGACACAGTCATTCAAAATGTCACGGTCAAACTTTCTGGCGCGGTCAACTTCAGACTGAACGTTGAAACTTTCAACGTTGGGCTTTTGGCGGCAAACAACGCCGGCATAATCACAAACTGTTCGGTGGAAAGCGAAGCTTATGAAAACACATTGTCAATTTTGAACTCTGTGACCTTCACTGATTCTTATGTCGCTGGACTTGTCGCAATGAATGATGGATATATCACAAACTCTCGCTCGAGCGTCAGAATTTTGAGCAATGCTCATCTTTCGGGCTTTGTGGGGGTAAATTCAAATACAGGCTTGATTGCAAGTTCGGCGTTTGTCGGCGGCACGCTGAGAAGTGCCACAGCAACTGAATACACTGCTGGCTTTGTCATTGAAAACAATGGTCAAATTTACACATCTTATGTCAGCGGAAATCCTGAAGCGGGCAAGCTTTATTATGACGGCACAGAAAATTATATCTTGTCCAGCAACCATGTTGCGGGTTTTGCATTTACAAACACAAACACCATTGAAGATTGTTACTCAAACACAAGACTTATTCAAAGTGGTGCGTTCACGGCTGGTTTTGTGTTTGAAAACTCTGGCAACATTGCAAGATGTTTCTCAACCAGCATCTTTGAAAATTTGCAAAGCTCAAACTATGGTTTTGCGAGAGCAAACTATCTTATCACTGACAATGAAACCACAAGCGATGGAACAATTCTTGACTGTTTCTATCTGCAAGACAGTGGCATAAACGAAGGTGTGGGTGACATCAGAAATGTCGCTGGACAAATTGAAATTGAAAAACTTTCCATTCAAGCTTTTGGTGACATGGACAATTTCTCAAATTTTGTTGTTACACAGGGAAGAGACACAAGTTCGGTTTGGTTCTTCAACAACGACACAACAAACTTTGCAAATTTTGGCGGTGCAGCGTTCAACACGGGCAGAATTGAACTTGTTGCGCCAAACATTGTGGCTTTCTCTCAAAGAGAACTGGACAGAATTGAAACTGTTGTTGATGCAACAACAGGAGCATCTTATGCAAGATATATTTACACTTACACTTCAGATGCGCTTGGAACGGTTTACAATCCAATTTTGATAAGCGATGCTGAAACAATGGAAAATTATATCTTGCAAGAAAACAACGCTGCAAATTACAACTATAGATATTATAGATTGATAAGCGACATTGATTATTCTGAATATATCTTCAACAGCAAACTTTTCACAACAAGATTTATGGGCTATTTTGAAGGTAACTTTATGACGGTTTCAAACATTTCACTTTTGTCAAGCGACCCGATGACTTATGCGGGATTGTTTGCTGAAGTCGGCAGGTCAAGTTTGTTGGACGCTGTCGGAACTGTCATGAACTTCACACTGAGACCTGTTGCCGTGTCTTTCTCAAACGCAAATGTTGTTGGTGCTTTGGCAGGAAGAGTTGACGGCGGAAAAATCTTCAACGTCGATGTGGAACTTATGACCGAAAATTCAGCTAAATTGATTGTTGTCGGCAAGAATATTGTTGGCGGTGCTGTTGGTTTGACACTTGGAAACTTCAGAATGCAAAATGTCAACTCTCAACTTGGGGCAAAAGCTAGAACGCAAGCAAGCACAATTTTGAACAACTTTGACAGTTCAAACAGCAACTTTGAAAACTATTCATTTGCTGGCGGTTTGGCAGGTGTTTTGAGTGGAAGTGGAACGCTCTCAAACAGCAATTTGAGCAGAGCTATTTCTGTTTTGGGTGCAAAGACTGGACTTATGTTTGGGCTTATTGATGCTGGTGTCAGCGTTTCTGACATTGACGTTGTGATGAATGCTGATATGCTCATAAATGCATACACATACGGCGGACTTGTTGCTGGAGAAAGCAAAGGTTTGGTCAGCGGTGTGGATGTTGTCGGCTTCAACGGATATTTCACAAACTTCAGACAAGTTCCGTTTGAACCAGAAGCAGTTGGTGGCTTTGCAGGTTTGATAAGTGGCGGCTCAATTGACAACATTTCAGTTTCGCAGTCAATTCAAACCAGCAACGAAACTTCTCGCACTGGAATTGCTTATTTGGGCGGCGTTGCGGGTGTGATAACTGAGTCGGTCAACCTTTCTGATGTCGACATGAGCGGGTCGTTGGTTGGTTTGCAAGTTGTTGGCGGTCTTGCTGGAAATATTTCCACAACAAACAGAGTGACATTTGAAAATGTCGATGTTCAGAGCGGGCTTGAAGTTCGTGGGCTCAACATCACCGAGATTGGTCTTGGTGGAATTGTTGGCGAACTTGTTCAAAGTGGAGTTGTTTCTGTGATTAACACAGAAAATTCTGAAAACAACATTCAAATTTCTGTCAACGTCAACATGCAAGTTTATGGAAGTGGCGTAAACATTTATGTTGGTCCAATCATCGGAAACAACAGGTCAAATTTGGCTCACACAATTTCAAACACTTTCATGAGCGTGACAGGAAGCGCTTCTGCTCTTGATTTGTCTGGCGAAAGTGGAGGCACGGTCAGCGAACACATTTATGTGGCTTTGGATGAAGACGAAAACGCGACCTTAAACAGAACCGCTGATGAAATCATTGAAGACAGCATTTTGCCAGGAACAAGTGAAGTGTATTACTTCTGCGATGTGACTTTCTCGACTCAACAAAATGCAGGGGCTGCAACAAACTATACGCTCTATCTCAACTTGTATGGTGTGCCAACTGTTAGAAATTAGTTTTTGCTTTTGATGAAGAGATTTGCCAAAATTTTTGCAGACAAAATTTTGAAAATGTTTTAAAATTGCTTGATTAAAAATTTTGTTTTGTGTTAAAATCTCTCCATAAGAAGTGTTGCTTCTTGAAATTGCGCTAAAAAATTGTTGTTTGCAATGAAAAATTTGTCGAACATTGTGTTTTGCGAAAATAATTATAAAAATATTACAAATTTTTGCTAAAAATCTATTGACTTATGTTTTTCTATCTGGTATAATGAGTTAGTTAATTGGCGCAATGTTGGAAAATTTTATAAAATTTAACTTAAAATGATGGGAATTAGGGAGTTTTTTTGACCCCCTAAGTCCCTTTTTTTTGGTTTTTACACGCCAATAAAACATTGCGAAAGAAACTTTTGTTTCTGCACAATCTTCTTCAGAAATTTTTTTAAGGGGTAGTGATTATGTCAAACATCATCAGAAAACAAAAATTTGGAAAAACGGAAAGATATACTTTTGCTCAACTCAAAGATTATATCGATATTCCACCTCTTCTTGAAATCCAGAAAAACTCTTTCAAAGATTTCATTCAAAACGGCATCAAGGAAGTTCTTGACGAATTTTCTCCTGTTGTGGACTATTCTGGAAAGGCAAAGCTTTATTTTCTTGATGTCATCATGGACGAAAAGCCTAAGTATGACAAAAAAGAATGCAAGAGAAGAAGTGCAACTTATTCCGTTCCACTCAACGTGAAAACTCGTTTTGTTGTTGAAGAAACAGGTCAAGCTGTGGAAGATGTTGTTTTCTTGGGCGACATCCCTTATATGACAGATGACTGCTCTTTCATTTTCAACGGTGTTGAAAGAGTTGTGGTTAATCAAATCATCAAGTCTCCAAATTATTATCTTTTGAGAGATAAGTCAAGAGACAACACCACTCTTCATGGACAAATCATTCCAAAGCGTGGAATGTATATTGAATTCGAACAAGGCGCAAACGAAGTTTTGAAAGTTGTTCTTGACAGAAAACATAAAGTTACGCTTGGACTTTTCTTGAAATGTTTTGGCTACACTGCTGACGAAATTTCAAAGCTCTTCGGCGACCACAGACTCATCAAAAACGTTCTTGAAAAAGAGACTCAAAACACTCAAGAAGAAGCACTTTTGGAATTTGCTAGAAAAACAAGACCTGCGGATGTTCCTTCTGCCGAAACCACAAGAAGTTATTTGAACCTTTGGTTCTTCTCAGAACAATGGTATAACCTTTCTAGAGTTGGAAGATACAATCTTAACAAGAAATTTTCTTTTGAAAGAAGACTTCCTGGTCATATTTTGGCCGAAGATGTTGTTTCTCCAGACGGCGAGCTTATTGCAAAGGCTGGCGTTGAAGTGACATCTGAAATCGCTCACAACATCAAGGCAAGCGGCGTTAACGAAGTTTGGATTCAACTTCCTGACAAAAAATATTTGATGAGAAGCAACAACAGAGTAAAACTTTCTGACGTCTTCCCTTGCGACGAAAAGGCACTTGGAATTTTGGAAGAAGTTTATTATCCAGTTCTTGCTGAAATTTTGAAAGAAAACAAAACAAAAGAAAAGAGAATGCAAGCCATCAAAGAACACGCCAAAGATTTGATGATCACAACTCTCACAATGGATGACATTTTGGCAGCTATCAGCATGTATCTTGACGTTTTGGAAGGCATTGAAAAAACTGATAAGATTGAACACTTGTCAAACAAGAGAATTGCCACTGTTGGCGAATTGTTCCACGACCACTTCAGAAGCGGCGTGACAAAGCTTGTTGCAAACATCAGAGAAACTTTGCAAGGAAAAGAACTTTCTGAAGTTACTCCAAGACAGATTGTCAACCCTAAGGCTGTCAACAGAGCACTCAGAGATTTTGTGGCTTCTTCTCAGCTTTCTCAACTTATGGACCAAGTCAACCCACTTTCTGGAATCACTCAAAAACGTCGTGTTTCGGCTGTTGGTCCTGGCGGAATTAAGAAAGAAAGAGCTGATGCTGAAGTTCGTGATATTCACTACACAAACTATGGCAGAATTTGCCCTATTGAAACGCCTGAAGGTCAAGCCATCGGTCTTGTTAACACGCTGACAAGTTATGCAAAAGTAAACGAATATGGCTTCCTTGAAACTCCATATAGAAAAGTTGACAAAGAAACCGGAAAAGTTTCTGATAAGTGCGAATATTACATGGCTGACATTGAAGACACCGCTTACATCGCTCAGGCGACAGAACCACTTGACGAAGAAGGCAGATTTGTCAACAAGAGAATTGTTTGCCGTCACAAAGATTATGCAATTGAAGTGCCAGCAAAACAAGTTGATTTGGTGGACGCATCCCCAAGACAGTTTATCTCTGTGGCAACATCACTCATTCCGTTTGTAAACTCAAACGAAGCTAACCGTGCGCTCATGGGTGCAAACATGCAACGTCAAGCTGTTCCACTTTTGAGACCAGAAGCTCCAATTGTTGGAACGGGAATGGAAGCTAAAGTCGCTCATGACTGCGGTTACACTCAACTTGCTAGAGAAGACGGCGAAGTTGTTTATGTCAGCGCTGACGAAGTGCGCGTTAAAAATGTCAAAGGCGAAATTGACATTTACACATTGACCAAATTTGACAAAACAAACGATGAAACTTGCGCAAATCAAAAACCTTGCGTTGTTAAAGGCGAAAAAGTTAAGAAAGGCGAAGTTATCATCGACGGATATTCAACTGAAAACGGCGAATTGGCACTTGGAAAGAATGTTCTTGTCGGCTATATGAACTGGGAAGGATATAACTATGAAGACGCCGTTATCATCAGCGAAAGATTGGTCAAAGAAGATGTTTACACTTCAATCTGCTTGAAAGTTGAAGAATTGAAGTGCCGAACAACCAAACTTGGTGACGAAATCATCACAAGAGACATTCCAAACCTTGGCGACGAAGCTCTCAAAAACTTGGATGAAAACGGAATTATCAGAATTGGTGCTGAAGTTAGACCAGGCGACATCTTGGTCGGAAAAGTCACTCCAAAGGGCGAAACTGAACTCTCTCCTGAAGAAAGATTGCTTCGAGCTATCTTTGGCGAGAAGGCTAGAGAAGTCAGAGACACATCTCTTCGTGTTCAACACGGAAAGGGCGGCGTTGTTGTTGACGTTCAAGTGTTCAGCAGAAAGAACAAAGACGAGCTTGAACCTGGCGTCAACGAACTTGTTAAAGTTTTCATTGCTCAAAAGAGAAAACTTTCTGTCGGCGACAAGATGAGCGGTCGTTACGGAAACAAGGGCTGCATCTCAATTGTTATGCCTGAAGCTGACATGCCTTTCATGGCAAACGGCAGACCACTTGACATCATTCTGAACCCACTCGGCGTTCCTTCTCGTATGAACTTGGGACAAATTCTTGAAGTTCACTTAGGACTTGTGGCTGGCTCACTTGGCTGGAAAGTTGCCACACCGTCATTCGATGGCGCGGATGCAGAAAAAATTCAACAGCTTTTGGTGGAAAACAATTTCCCAGCTGACGGAAAAGTTCAACTTTATGACGGCAGAACTGGCGAACCTTTTGAAAACAAAACCACCATCGGAATGAAATATATGCTCAAACTTAACCATATGGTTGACAGCAAAATTCACGCTCGTTCAATCGGGCCTTACTCACTCATCACTCAACAACCACTCGGCGGAAAAGCTCTCTTCGGGGGACAAAGATTTGGTGAAATGGAAGTTTGGGCTTTGGAAGCTTATGGTGCTTCTCATGTTCTTCAAGAAATGCTCACCGTCAAGTCAGACGATGTTGTCGGAAGAGTTAAGACTTTTGAAGCAATTGTCAAAGGTCAACCTATTGCAGAACCAGGCATTCCTGAAAGCTTCAAAGTTTTGATAAAAGAATTGCAAGCTCTTGCACTTGACGTTAAGATTTTGACAGAAAATGACGAAGAAATTGAACTTCCTGAACTTTCTCAAGATGAACAAGACAAGGTTGGGCTTGAAAGCGAAGTTGAAAAAGATTTGAACAAGGTAACTTTGGATATTGATGATATGATGTCCAATGAAGACGAAGAAAAAACAGAAGTTCAGAAAGAAATCGAAGAAGAAACTTCAATGCCTGCTGGACTTGAAGACCTCAATCTCTTCGACGATTTCGGAGATTTTGATGAATAATTGAAAATTTTTTGATTGATATAATTTAGCATAAGCAAATTTAAGGGGAAAGATATGTTTGAACTTAACAATTTTGAAAAGATTAAAATAGGAATTGCTTCACCTGAAAAAATCAGAGAATGGTCTCATGGCGAAGTTACAAAGCCCGAAACCATAAACTATAGAACCCAGAAGCCTGAAAAAGACGGTCTTTTCTGTGAAAAGATTTTTGGGCCTAAAAAAGACTGGGAATGCCACTGCGGAAAATATAAGAGAATTCGTTACCGTGGCGTTGTCTGCGATAAGTGTGGAGTTGAAGTCACAAGATCAAAAGTGCGCCGTGAAAGAATGGGGCACATCGAACTTGCCGCTCCTTGCACTCATCTTTGGTATTTCAGATCTGTTCCTTCAAGAATTGGAACTTTGCTTGACCTTACTCCAAAAACTTTGGAGCAAGTGGTTTATTATATCAATTACATTGTCACAGATCCTAAAAACACCGATTTGGAATATAAACAAATCTTAAACGACAAAGAATATCGTGACGCTCTTGAAAAATATGGCCGCGGCAGTTTTGATGCTGGCATGGGCGCTGAAGCCATCAAAAAACTTCTTGGTGACGTTGACCTTGACAAAGAAAGCGAAGCTTTGAAAGAAGAATTGAAAAATTCTAAAGGTCAAAGAAAAATCAAAGCAGCAAAAAAACTTGACGTTGTTGAGTCTTTCAGAAAGAGTGGAAACAAACCTACTTGGATGGTTTTGGATTGCATTCCAGTTCTTCCACCAGATTTGCGTCCAATGGTTCCACTTGACGGCGGACGTTATGCAACAAGTGACTTGAACGACTTGTATCGTCGTGTTATCAACAGAAACAATCGTTTGAAAAAGTTGATGGAACTTGGCGCTCCTGATGTTATCATCAGAAACGAAAAGAGAATGCTTCAAGAAGCTGTTGACAACTTGATTGACAACGGAAAACGTGGCAAACCTGTTCAAGGCTCAAAACAAAGAGATTTGAAATCTCTCACCGCAATGCTTGGCGGGAAACAAGGACGTTTCAGACAAAACTTGCTTGGAAAACGTGTTGACTATTCAGGTCGTTCGGTTATCGTTGTTGGACCAGAACTTAAGATGTATCAATGCGGTCTTCCAAAAGAAATGGCTCTCGAACTTTTCAAACCTTTCATCATCAACAGACTTATTGACATGAACCAATCAAACAACATCAAAAGTGCAAAGCGCATGATTGAAAGAGAAAAGCCTATTGTTTGGGACGTTTTGGCAGATGTCATCAAAGACCATCCAGTTTTGTTGAACCGTGCTCCAACACTTCACAGACTTTCAGTTCAAGCATTTGAACCAGTTCTTGTTGAAGGTAAGGCAATCAAACTTCATCCTTCAGTGTGTGCCGCTTTCAACGCTGACTTCGACGGCGACCAAATGCCTGTTCACATTCCACTCTCAATCGACGCAAGAACGGAAGCCAGAACCTTGATGCTTGCTTCAAACAACATTTTGAAACTTGCTGACGGCGAACCTATTGTCACACCTGCTCAAGACGTTGTGCTTGGATGTTATTATTTGACACTTATCAGACCGGGCGCTAAGGGCGAAGGTTCTATCTTTGCTTCAAAAAATGAAGCTATCTATGCTTATCAAACAAAAAATCTTGACTTGCAAGCAGAAATCACGGTCAGACTTTCTAAAGAAGTTGATGGAAAAACTTACACAAAGCGTGTGACCACAACTGTTGGAAGAATTTTGTTTAACAACATCATTCCACAAAACTTGGGCTACGTCGACAGAAGCAATCTTGAAAACATTTGCGACCTTGAAATCAACAAAGAAGTCAAGAAAAAAGACTTGGGCAAAATTGTTGCTGACTGCTATGACAAATTTGGTACAACAGAATGTTCTAAACTTGTTGATAGACTCAAAGAAACTGGCTATAAATATTCGACTTTGGCTTCTATCTCTGAAAGCATGTATGACATTCAAGAACCTGCTGAAAAAGCAGAAATCTTGAAAGAAGCTGAGGCAAAAGCTCTTGAAAACGAAAAATTGTTGCGCCGTGGTCTTATCACTCTCGACGAAAAAATCAACGAAAATGTTGCTGTTTGGAACGATGCTGTTCAACACGTTCAAAATGCCGTTATGAAAGATATGGACACTTTCAATCCATTCAACCTGATGGTTGGTTCTGGTGCGCGTGGTAATGCCGTTCAGTTGAACCAGGACTGCGGTATGATTGGTATTAAAGCAACTGCCTCCGGAAATAAAAATGATACTCCAATCAAGTCGTCTTTCAAACAAGGTTTGACACCAATTGAATATTTCATCAATTCTCGTGGTTCGAGAAAAGGTTTGTCTGACACCGCTTTGAAAACGGCTGACTCTGGTTATTTGACAAGAAGACTTGTTGACATCGCTCAAGATGTTGTTGTCACAACTGAAGATTGCTTTGCTGATGCAGGCGAAAAAGTTAAGGGTGTGGCAGTTTCTGACCTTGTTGTTGACGGTGTTGTTCAAGAAAGTTTGGCTGAAAGAATTTATGGCAGAGTTGCTGTTGACGATGTTATTGACCCTAAGACGAAAGAGGTTATCGTTCCTGCAAACACCATGATTTCTAAACAACAAGCTGACCAAATTACAAAAGCAGGCATCAAAGAAGTGCAAATTCGCTCGCTTATCACTTGCCGTTGCAAGCACGGCGTTTGCGCAAAATGTTATGGCAGAAATTTGGCTGGAAAAGATATGGTCACTTTGGGCGAAGCTGTCGGAATTATTGCCGCTCAATCAATCGGCGAACCTGGCACACAGCTGACCATGAGAACGTTCCACACCGGTGGTGCTGCAGTCGCTGCCGACATCACGCAAGGTCTTCCTAGAGTTGAAGAAATTTTTGAAGCAAGAAGACCAAAGGGCGAATGTTTGCTCTCTGAAGTTTCTGGAAAAGTTAAAATCAAAGAAGACGCAAAAACATATCAAATCACAATCGTCACTGGCGAAGGCGACATTGACTATGAAGTTAAGAAGCCAGCCGTTTTGAAAGTTAAAAATGGCGAAACTGTTGAACCTGGCACACAACTCACAGCAGGTGCAATCAATCCTTCTGATTTGCTTGTCACAAAAGGTCTCAAAGGACTTCAACAATATTTGCTTTCTGAAGTTATCTCTGTTTATCGTGGACAAGAAGTTAAAGTAAACGACAAACACGTTGAAATTATCATCAGACAAATGCTTAAGAAAGTTAAGATTGAAGACTCAGGCGACACTGACCTTCTCACAGGCGACATTGTTGACGTTTCAAAATATGAAGAAGAAAATGAAAAAGCACTCAAGAGTGGTGGAAAGCCAGCTATTGCAAGAAGAATTCTTCTTGGAATTACAAAAGCTTCTCTTTCAACAGAAAGCTTCTTGTCAGCTTCGTCTTTCCAAGAGACATCAAGAGTGCTTACAGATGCAGCGCTTAAAGGCAAAGTGGACAACCTTATGGGCATCAAAGAAAATGTTATCATTGGAAAACTTATCCCTGCAGGAACAGGGCTTAAAAAATATAGAACGGTTGTTCCTGTCAAAGTTGACAAAGAAGAAACATTGGTTGGATAAAACAAAAAACTCTTATTTATTAAGAGTTTTTTTCTTTTGCCTATTGAAACGCATAAAATATTGTGTTATACTTTTAAAAAGGAAATGATATGGATATTGAAGTTTTTTTGCAACAACACAACATTAAATATGAAGAAAATATATATAATGAAGAGGTTACTGAAAAAGACTTTTTGAATTTTGACTTTATGATTGCTTATTCAAGATTTGAGCTTTCTCAAGATTTTTCAATCGTTAGAAAAAGCATAATTAAGCTGGCAGAAAAAGGCGAGAAGAGAGCTTTGGCGTTTTATTTCAAACATGAAGACCCGAAAAAGTGGCGAGAAGATTTTGTTGAAATTGCAAATAAACTTAAGGAAACCAAAGAGCCTAAAACTCCAGAAGAATGGGAAATTGTTGCAAATTTTTGCTTAAAAGAACCTGTTGAAGTGTATATGTATAACGACATTCACAATGTAAGTGATTTGAGACAAGATCTTAAGGACTCAATACGTGAATGTGTTCTTGCCATGAAAAAAATTGAGAAAAAGAAGATGAGCTTTGAAAGCTGGATGCCACTTAAAAACAAATATAATTGGCTGGCTAACAACATGCTTAAAACTTATCATAACGAAGCTCTTTCTAAAGCTCAATTGGGTTATTATGGTCGTTTTTTTGCAGATAGACATACCATGGACGCTTATGCTTACTTACAGCTAAATGAAAGTCCTGATTTTATTTTTGTTGATGAAAAACTTTTTGGTCAAATTTGCGAGTTTGGTTTTTTTGATAAAAACATGTTCTTTGAATTCTTGCATGGACTTTATGCCAACGAGAAATCTCTTAAATGTCTTGATTTATACACTTATTTCGGTCAGGCTTATGCTTTGTCTCACAATGGGAATTTGTCTTTCAGGAAAATGAAAGAAGGCTTTAAAATGCTTGACTTGATTGCAAACATTCCTTATTCAGACACAAGCTTGAATGCTGATGAGTTGGATGAAGCAGAAAATGAAAAAAAAGAGCCGCCAAAAGAAGATGAATTTCCTGAAAACACCATCTTTTTTGGCTGAGAGCGGGCTTATTTTTCAGCTCAAAATATGTTAAAATAAATATATATGGGGGATTTATGAACAGAACGAAGCGTTCAAGTCAATCAGTTGAAGAGATAATGGCAAAATTTCCGAAACGCTGGAAAAAGGCAGAAAATGTTGACGAAATCAGACGCCGAGCAGGTGAAGGGGCTTTTAAAATTACGGTAAGCAAAAGCGAAACCAACTATGTTTGGCAAGTTTTTTATAAATATCCAGAAATCTTTCTTTTTGACGATAAAATCAAAGATGTAAAAGAGTGTTATTTGGCAAGTCACACTTATATGTATGGCAACAGTGAAGTTCAGGAAGAAAATTTTTATAATTCAATTAGAAAAATGAACGAAGTTGCAAATGAAATTTACAAGGATTTTTCTGCCGAACTTAATCCACAGCCGGAAGATGTGCCAAGACCAAAGAAAATGGAAAAAACTGAAGAAAATTATGGAGGGAAAAATATGTTTGAAAGCCTTTTTGATGATGATTTTGATTCTAACAACCTTGTTGAAGAACCAAAAGCTGTTTACAGCAGAAAGCTTTCGGCTTCAAGAAAAAAGCCATACGAAAGAATTGAAGATGGGGTCAGAAAACGTTTTGAACATGACTTGACTCCAATTGAAACCTTTGTGCCAAGCGGACATAACAAAAGCATCAAAATGCTGAAAGACAAAAAAGTTGTCACGTTGGGCGACTATATGAAAGTTACGCAAGACAGAGAAAAAGCATATAAATTTATTTTGCCAGAAAAAGAAATTCGTGAGCAGTTTAAACACAATATTTTGAATTATGTCAACGAAAGTTTGGGGCTTGGCGTAGGCACAAGTGAAGTTGAGAAGAATGTTGAAGAAAACAAAGAAGTGATGGAAAAGACCATAGAAGTTGCGCAAAAAGGAGAAAAGTTTGAAGAAATTAATTATTCAAATTTTGAACAAACTTTGAAAAATCTGCCTGCCAAAAACTTTGTTAAAGGCAGTGCTGAAATGGCCGAGATTTCGAGCAAAATGTCTGACTATTTGAAAAGATTGACTGATGAATATTATGAAAATGACTTGACGGTCGAAGAAATTGATTTGTATATTTCCAATGAAATCGAAAAATTTCATAAACTTGTTGACGAAAAGCGTGAAGAATTTCGAAGAAATGGGGCGGCAGTTGCGGAAATTAAAGCCAAAATCGACGAAGGTGTGAATTATAAACACCACCAATTTAAGCCAAAAGAATTTAAACATTCTCACAACTCTTTTGATAATGATAGAGAGTTGTAAAAAGAAAAAAAAGTTAAGCAGTTCCGCTTAATTTTTTTAATAGCAAGATGACAAATCGCCAACGTAGTGTGATTTCGTTTGGTCGCGAAAGGCGAAAACAAATGTAAGGGCGATGCTTTTCGCTTAAAAAAAGCGAAAACGAGCAAAAATGCCGTTTTCGCCACTGGTGCGACAAGTGATAAAGTATCCGAACCGACTACAAGTCAAAGTTGGTGTTGGCTATGTGCGACTGAGAATTCACTTTACTTGTTTAATTCTTCATCATGAGATTTTATTTGATCAACCACAGTATCAAGCAATGTTGGGTAAAAGGATTCTATGTTTGGATATTTTTCTCGATGACTTGAATAATTTTCAAGGCAAGCAACAACTTTTTCAATATGCTCAAACCCTTGGGCTTTTTCCATATTTATTTTTCTTTCAATATATTCAGTGGGACACTGCATATGTTTACATAAAACGATTTCAGCCGCACGAATTATGGAGTCGTTGATAATTGATTTAATTTTTCCGTAATGCTGAATTTCTAATTTTGTTTCTACATTTCCTTTTAAATATTTATCTGTTAATGGGTTGATAACAGGATGGCTCATTTCATGAAATAAAAATGTAAATGAGCAAGGAAATTGTTTTTCACCTTTAAAATCCACAATTAATGAAGGATATAATATGCCATTAATTCCTATACCAAAACCACCACAACAACTATTTGTTAACAGTAAGTTGCAACGCACATTTGGAGATTTGTCTGTGCCATAAAAATTTAAAAAATATTGTTCAATATTCAAAGGAAGTTCTTGCAAATATTTCTGTTGAAAATTAATGCTCATATTATAAAAATCAGAATGGTTTATGTAGAACTCTTCGAATTTTGTTCTATTTGCAAAACTAGGAAGTTCATGTAAAAATTTTTGAATCAATCTTCCATTTAATATATCAAAATATTCGGGTTTATCAGCATTTTCAACACGATTGAAATTTATATCAAAATACCTCAAAACTAAATCGAGAGGCGTCGCATAATTAAAATTTTCATATTTGTCTATGATTTCATTAGTCAATTTAATAAATTCGTCATTTTTGTATTTATCAAACCACTGCATTATATCATTAATATATTCTTCATTTGAATAGGTATTTTTTAAAAATTCATATTTTTGATTATATTTGCTTAACATCAAAATTATGCCTATAAATTCAGTTCTTTTATCTACAATAACTTTCATATTAAATTTACCTCTTTAACTGTAAAACAATTATATCATACAATTATCAAGTTTCAAAATAAAAATAGAAATATGGTTTTGAATTTAGCTTTTAATACCCTATAACTTTTCTTCTTTCTTCTTTCTTATTTCAAAAATAATCCGAAATTAAAAGAAAAATGAAAAACGAAAAAATAAGAAATAAGAGTACAAACAAAAATAATCCTCGCCTATCGGTTCGGATTATTTTTGTTTGGTGCCGAAGGTGGGAGTCGAACCCACATGAAGTTGCCCTCGCGGGATTTTGAGTCCCGTGCGTCTGCCATTCCGCCACTTCGGCATTTTTTTATGCTGCACATATTTTATCACAATTTTCTGCCTTTGACAAGTGTTTTGGTTATTTTTTTGCAAATTTTTGTTTGATTTCTTGCTGAAAAAGGTTTATAATGATTTCATAAGAGTTTGTTAAGGTAGAATGTTATGATTTTCAAGAAATTTTTTAACAAGAACTCTGCTCTCGTCGACGACCTTGCAAAAGAGTTTGATGTTTTGCCTTCAACAATGTATTTGATTTTGTCTAGAGGATTTTCAAGTAAGGAAGAAATTTCGGAATTTTTGTCCACAGGGCAGCTTTTAGACCCTTTTTTAATTAACAACATGAAAGAATTGTGTGATCGAATACAATTGGCGAAGCAAATGGGAGACAAAGTTCTCATTTTTGGTGATTATGATGTCGATGGCGTGAGTGCCACCGCTATCATGCTGAAAACTTTGAAAAAAATTGGAATTGACGCAGATTATTATTTGCCTAACCGTTATGTTGACGGTTATGGTTTGACGTGCGACAGTTTGGACAAGGTCGAAAAAATGTTTTCGCCCGACCTTATCATCACGGTCGACTGCGGAATTTCGTGTTTTAAAGAAGTGGAATATGCCAAAGAAAAGGGCATTGAGATAATCGTCACTGACCACCATGAAATTCCTGAAATTTTGCCGGACACGCTGGTGTTGAATGCAAAAATTGAAGGGCAAGCATATCCTTTCAAAGAGCTTTGTGGAACTGGTTTAGCTTACAAAATCAGCGAAGCACTTTTGGGGCAAAAGAAAGCCGAAGAATTTTTGCCTATTGCTGCGATTGCAACAATTGCTGACATTGTTTCGCTCACTGGAGAGAACAGAAACATTGTTAAGCGTGGTCTGAAAAGTTTGGAAAAACTTCCGATTGGGCTGCGGGCGTTGTTTAAGGAAAACAAAGTTTCGCTTTCAAACCCTTCGGCGACAGATATTGCGTTTAAAATTGCTCCAAAAATCAATTCCTCTGGCAGAATGGGTGATGCGGGCGACAGTTTGGCACTTTATATGCTCGAAGATCCGGTTTTGATAAAAAAATATCTGGACAAAATCAAACAGCACAACACCAAAAGACAAGAGTTAAGTGCGGTTGTTTTGCAAGATTGCGAAAAAGCAATCAAAAAAATGGATTTGGGCAAAACGCGCGTGATTTGTTTGGCTTCAAAAAAGTGGGACCAAGGGATTTTGGGCATTGCTTGTGCAAAACTTGTGGAAACTTACAACAGACCAGTGTTTTTGTTTTCGCAAGTGGGAGACATCTTGCATGGTTCTGGCAGAAGCATCGACGACATAAACATTCATGAGCTGTTGTCGTCGCTGCAAGACATTTTGGAAACATTTGGCGGACACACAATGGCTGCGGGGCTCACTTTAAAGCGTGATAAATATGAAGAATTTTGCAATCGTGTCAACGCTTTTGTTTTTGAACATGTCAACGACGAAGTTTTCATTCCAATCAAATATTATGACTTAGATTTGAAACCAGAAGACATCTCAGAGCGTTTCTTGCAAGAACTGACACTTTTGGAGCCTTTTGGTTGTGGAAATGCTCGACCTAAGTTTCGCATTTCGGTGGAAAATGTGGAAATTTTGCCGAAAAAATATTTTCCTACGCATTGCGACATCAAAATCGGCGATTTGCAACTTGTCTATTTCAACTTCAACAAAAATTACAACGCGCTGAATTTTTCGCGTTATAAGTCTTTCATTTTTGAGTTTCAAGGAAGTGGAAAAAGCGGCATTGTCAGCGACTTTGACGCGGGGTGTTTCATTCTTCCAAATGCACATATGTTCACATATCCAATGCAATATCAACAGCTGCTTTTTGACGACAATCGACCTTCAAAATTTTCATATTATCCGCAAAACGAACTTTTGAATTTTGTTGCTGGCACGCAAAGTGGTGTGTTTGGAACGGCTTTTGTGGCTTATTCGGCATATGATTTTGTCAATTTTTCAAAAGATTATTCAAAAGACAACATATATTATATTGGTTTCTGCGACGAATTTTGCACGGGTTACAACAGCTTGTTGCTTTCTCCAGTCGGAACGGACTGGGCAAAAAATTTCAACAAAATTGTCTTTTTGTCGCCAGTTTTGGATGAAGGCTTTTTGGCAGAGCTCAACGAAAAATCTCATGCAGAAATTTACGTGCCAATGGAACGAGAAATTGACAAGCAGAGATTTTTGAATTTGGACCTTTCAAGAGAGACGTTTGGCAGAATTTTTAAGACGTTGACCGCAAAAAATTTTGTGAGATATTATTCACTTTTTGACATTTACAACCAAAAATTGAAAGGCAAAGTCGGTTTTGACACATTTTATGTGGCTTTTTTAGTTTTCTCACAACTTGGACTTATTTCGGTGGATTGTGATGTTTTTATGACAATTTCGCAAAATAAAAACATTAAAAAATCGTTGACACAGTCGTCGCTTTATAATAAACTTTTATTGATTAAAAATTCTTTGGAGATAAAATGAAAGAACAACTCTTAAAAAAAATTTTTGACAATTTTGAGCTGTCTGCAAAAGACAAAAAAATTGTTGAAAATGCACTCGTTGAAGAAATAAATCTTCCACGTTTGGAAATTGTGGTCGACACTATGCTTGAATATCACATGCAGACTGAAGTTTTGGTGGCGTATATTCTTTTTCAGTGCTTTAAAGTCGATGAACAGTTGTCAGAAAATTTGGCGAAAGAACTCAACAAAAGCCAACAGAAACTTTATGAAATCTTCAAAGTTTTGAGAGATGTCAAAAGCTTGACACGCGGCGGCGAAGCGGAAGACATCAGGCGTATGTTTGTGGCGATTTGTCAAGATATCAGAGTTGTTATCATCAAGTTTGCCACCATTCTTTTTGACTTAAACAAAATCAAAAACCCAATGAACGAAGATGACAGGGCTTTTGTGCAAATGGTCAGCGACATTTTTGCGCCGCTTGCTGAAAGATTGGGGCTTTCGATGTTTAAGTCGGCATTTGAAGACAAGTGCTTTGAGCTTTTGCAACCGAAAGAGTTTGAGCAGCTCAAAAACAACGCACTTTTAAAGACTGAAGACAATCAAAAACAGATTTCGATAACTCGAAGAAAGTTGCAACAAATTTTGAACGAGCTTGGCATTAAAGGCGAAATTCAGGCGCGTCAAAAACACTTTTATTCTGTCTATAAAAAACTGATAAGACAAAACATTACGCTCGGCAAGGTCTATGACTTGGTGGCGATGCGTGTTATTGTGCCGACAGTGGAAGATTGTTATGCCGTTTTTGGAAAAATTCATGCGATTTACAAACCAATGCAAGGCAGAGTGAAAGATTATATCGCCAATCCAAAGCCGAACGGCTATCAAAGTTTGCACACGACCATCATTGCTGACAATAACAGGCCGCTCGAAATTCAAATAAGAACTTTCGACATGCACAGGCAGTCAGAATATGGTGTGGCGGCGCATTGGATTTATAAAGAGCGTCGTGGGCAAAACAAGTTTGACCAAAAGATGAGCTGGTTTAGGCAAATTTTGGAAAATTCTAATGAGCTTTCTTCAGAAGAGTTTTTGGAAACTTTGAAAGTTGACCTTTATGGCGAAGCAATCGTCGCTCAAACTCCAAAGGGCAAAGTTTTGGAATTTCCACTTGGAGCAACCATCATCGACTTTGCCTATGCCATTCACTCAGACATCGGAAACACTTGCGTTGGCGGAAAGATTAACGGAAAAATTGTTCCCATCACCACCGAGCTTTCAAACGGCGATGTTGTGGAGATTTTGACCAATCCAAACAGCAAAGGTCCATCGCGAGACTGGCTTCAATATGTCAAAACTTCGGGCGCAAGGTCAAAAATCAGGTCTTATTTCAAAAGCGAACTCAAAGACGAAAACATCAGAGTGGGCAAGGCTATTTTGGAACAAGCCGTCAAAGCTCGAAACTTGAACATTTCAAAAATTTTGAAAGAAGAATATCTGCAAGAGATTGCAATAAATTTGGTCATCGACAATTTGGACGGACTTTACGCCGAAATTGGTGCGGGAAGTTTGTCAGCCAACGGCATTGTCGGCAGGCTTGTCAATCTTTACAACAAAGACAAAACGCTTGAACTTAAAGAAAATGTTATCACTGTCAAGAAAAACAAAGACGGCATTTTGGTGGACGGCGACAGCGGGCTTTTGGTGCGTTATGCAGGGTGTTGCACACCAGTCACTGGCGACGAAATTGTCGGTTACATTTCTCGTGGCAGGGGTGTGACCATTCACAGAAAAGGTTGTCAAAATTTGAAATATCTTGAGCCAGAGCGCCTTATACGAGCTGAGTGGCAAGACAGTTTGGTTTCAAACTTTGTGACAACAATCAAAGTTCACACCGACAACACAGCTTCGGCGCTAAACAATCTCAACAATCTTGTGCGAGATTTGAAACTTAAATTGAAAGGTTTTGGCTATAAAGAAGTCAAAGATGAGTTGGTCTTTGAAATTGTTGTTCAGATTTCAAACAAAAAAGAACTTGAAAACATTATCAAAAACATTGAAAACATCAAAGATGTCAGAAAGGTTTACAGGAGCGAATAGATGAAAATTGTTTGTCAAAATGCTGATTTTGAAAAAGATATGCAAGATTTGGTCAATCTTTTTTATGACGAAGAAGATTGCCCTTTTTCCATCGAACACAAATTTGAGCAGTTTGACAACAATTTTTTGAGCAAACTTCTCATTGGTTCGGGCGAAAATGTCAAAACTTCTGAAAAAAGCTTTTCGATTGATGCAAACGCAAGCGAACTTATCAAAAAAAGCCAACTGAAAAGGCAGTTTAAAAATCATTTATACGAAGTTTTGAGTTTGATTTCAAAAAAATCTTTGCCTTGGGGTTCGCTGACAGGCGTCAGACCGACAAAGTTTGCCAGAGACCTGGTCGAACGCGGAGAAATTAAACCGCATTTGATTTCGGAAGTTTTGGTCAGAGATTATCATGTCAGCATCGAAAAAGCAAAACTGGTTGTTCAAATTTTGAAAAACCAGAAGTGCATCATCAAAAACGATAAGCTGATTGATTTGTTTATCAACATTCCAATCTGTCCGACAAGATGCAACTATTGTTCGTTTATCTCAAACGAGCTTTGCACTGTCAAAGACAAGGTCGAAACATATCTGGACTGTGTTTTGAAAGAATTGAAAGCAGTCAAAAAAATGATTGCCGAAAATTCTTACATAGTCAGAACAATTTACATCGGCGGCGGAACTCCAACAGTTTTGTCTGCCGAACAACTGGAAAAATTGCTCTCGCAAATCGGCTTTCCTGTTTCTGAATTCACAGTCGAATGCGGCAGAGCTGACACGATTACGCGTGAAAAATTGGAAGTTTTGAAAAAATATGGCGTTTCGCGCATATCAATCAATCCACAAACGTTTTGTGAAGCAACTTTGAAAAGAATTGGAAGAAAAGCAACAAACAAACAGGTTCTGGATGCATATATGCTTGCCATGGAATATGATTTTGTTGTCAACATGGACATTATTGCGGGACTGACAGGCGAACGATTGGGCATTTTCAAGCGAACAATCGGCACTCTTTTAGAGCTCTATCCACAAAACATAACCGTTCACACTTTGTCAATCAAAAATGCGGCACAAATTCGCGGCGAAGAGATAAAGTTTAAAGACGATGTTCCAAAAATGGTGGACTATGCAGAGAAAACGTTGATTGAAAATGGCTATAAGCCATATTATCTCTACCGTCAAAAACATCAAATTGGCGGGCTGGAGAATGTTGGTTATTTCAGAGACGACAACGTTTGCATTTTCAACATCGACAGCATGGAAGACACGTCTTCAGTGGTTGCGATTGGTGCGGGAGCAATTTCAAAACGTGTGTTCAACCTTGAAAACCGAATTGAACGCCAACCAAATTGCAAGTTTATTGGCGATTACATCGACCGAATTGACGAAATGATTGAGAAAAAGGTCAAGTTTTTCAGTTAATTAGGACAGTTTAGCATTTTTTTATCAAAATTTCTTTACAAAATTGAAAATGTGTGTTATACTTTAAAAGTCGATAAAACTTAGACATGGCTTTTGGAATTCCTTCGACCTAAATCTATGTTTAAGCGGTTAATTTTTTATGGAGGAAATATGGACAAGCAAAAAAAATCTGAGATTATTTCAAAGTTCAAGCAATCTGAAAATGACACTGGTTCTGTTCAAGTTCAAATTGCACTTTTGACTGAAAGAATCAATCATTTGACAGAACATTTGAAAACCAATCAAAAAGACAATCACTCTCGTCGTGGTCTTTTGATGATGGTCGGAAAACGTAAAGGCTTTTTGCAATATCTCAAAGATAGAGACATTGAAGCTTACAGAAAACTTGTGAAAGAACTTAATATCAGAGAAATTAAATAATTTTGGGGAGCTGTTTTTTTGCTCCCTTTTTTCAATTTAGTGTGTGGAGTGTGTTATGGATTTTAAAAAATATGTGATTAACATTGCAGGAAGAGATGTTTCTTTTGAAACAGGAAAATGGTGCGGCCAGTCAAATGGCTCATGCGTTGTCAGAAGTGGAGACACGGTTGTTATGGTCAATGTCACCATGAGCGAACAAGCCAAGGAAGGGCAAGATTTCTTTCCGCTTTCTGTTGAATATCAAGAAAAAATGTATTCTATTGGAAAAATTCCTGGCGGATTTAAAAAGAGAGAAGGTCGTCCAAGTGACAAGGCTATTTTGGTTTCGCGTCTTATAGACAGACCGCTGAGACCGCTCTTTCCAAAGGGCTTTTTCAACGATGTTGTTGTGGTGGCAACAGCGCTTTCTATCGACCCAGATGTCAGCCCAGAACCACTTGCAATGCTTGGCTCTTCTTTCGCTTTGGCGATTTCTGACATTCCATTTCTTGGACCAACAGGTTCGGTTCAGGTCGGATTGGTTGACGGAAAGTTTGTTATCAACCCAAATCAAGACCAAAGAGAACGCAGCGATTTGGCTTTGACTGTCAGCGGAACTGAAGAAGCCGTTTTGATGGTTGAAGCGGGAGCAAATGAAATTCCTGAAAGCGTTATGCTTGATGCCATAATGTTTGCTCATGAAGAAATCAAGAAGATTGTTCACGAACTCAAGAAAATCAAGGCCGAAATTGGCAAGCCTGTCAATCCAAAAATTTCTTATTACACCATTCCAGAAGAAATTGAAACGGCAGTCAGAGAATATGCTGACAAAAAATATGACTATGTGCTTGACACATTTGTGAGAAGCGAACGTGAAGTTCGTGAAGAAGAGATTAAGGCTGACATTTTTGCACATTTTGCTGAAATTTTCCCTGAAAAAGAAAGAGAAATTGGCGATGTTTTATATAAAATCAAAAAAGAAAAGGTCAGAGCTCACATTTTGGAAAAAGGTGTTCGTCCAGACGGCAGAAAACTCGAAGAAATTCGTCCGATTTGGTGCGAAGTTGGTGTTTTACCAAGAGTTCATGGTTCGGCTGTGTTCACAAGAGGCGAAACCCAAGTTTTGTCTTGCTTAACGCTTGGAACCGTCAGCGACGTTCAAAAACTTGAAGGTCTTGACGATGAAGAAGTGAACCGCTATGTTCATCACTACAACATGCCACCTTATGCAACTGGCGAAGCTAAAATGATAAAGAGCACTGGTCGTCGCGAAATTGGACACGGTGCTTTGGCTGAAAGAGCGCTGGAAACAGTTGTTCCAAAAGAAGATGTTTTCCCTTATGCTCTCAGAATTGTCAGTGAAGTTCTCTCTTCAAATGGTTCTTCATCAATGGCTTCAACTTGCGGTTCGACGCTTGCACTTATGGACGGCGGTGTGCCAATTTCTGCTCCAGTTTCTGGAATTGCAATGGGCTTGATAAAAGATGAAAAATCTAAAAAGGTCGCTGTGCTTTCAGACATTCAAGGACTTGAAGATTTCTTGGGCGACATGGATTTTAAAGTTACCGGGACAGCCAAAGGCATCACAGCCATTCAAATGGATATCAAAATCAAAGGCATTGACAAACCTATCTTGACCGAAGCACTCGAAAGAGCAAAAATTGGCAGGATGCAAATTATGGACAAAATGCTCGCTTGCATCGCTAAGCCAAGACCTGAAATTTCTAAATACGCTCCAAAAATCATCACATTCACGATTGACCCAGAAAAAATCAAAGATGTCATCGGTTCTGGCGGAAAGACAATCAACAAAATTATTGACGAAACTGGTGTCAAGATTGACATTGAAGATGACGGAACTGTTTTCATCGCTTCAGTTGACAGCGAAATGAATGAAAAAGCTAAGAAAATCATTCTTTCTATCACAGAAGAAGTGGAAGTTGGCGATGTTTATGACGGAAAAGTTGTTCGCATCATGAATTTTGGTGCGTTTGTCGATTTGGGTGGCGGAAAAGAAGGAATGATACACATTTCTAAACTTTCAAACAAACGTGTTGATAAAGTTGAAGATGTTGTAAAAATCGGCGATAGTGTTGAAGTTGAAGTTATCAAAGTTGACGAGAAAGGCAGAATTGACCTCAAAAGAATTGTTCCTAAAGAAGAAAAAGAAAA
>CAJLLK010000004.1 GCA_905207515.1 uncultured Christensenella sp.
AGCTGTTTGCAAAGTTGTTGTAATTTTTGTCGTTTGAAGTGATATTCGTCGAGTTTTCATAGAAGCTTTGGTCAAACGTTGTGTTTGCGTCAACATTACCGACAAGCCCAGCAATGTAATTTAAGTTGGTTGCCAAAGCATTCATGTCAACTTCTGCCCTGCTGTAAGAAGTTGAGAAGCTGCAGTTTTCTGCGTAACCTACCAGTCCGCCGAAATTCAGCTGCAAATCAAATGAAGCAGTTGAATAGCTAATTTCTAGTTTTCCTTCTGCATTTTGAGACATCGTATAACTTAATAAATAGCTGTTCACAGTGTTTCCAGTCAAAAGGTCGCTGAAATAAACATCTGTCAAATTGATTTTGCAACTGTGATTGCCGACATTTTGGAAAGTTGTGTCTTTTGCATAGCCGACCAGCCCGCCGACATAAGCATAGCCTGACACCGAACCGCCATAAAGTGTGAGATTGGAAATTGTTGCACCGTCAGTGCAGCCAAACAAGCCGACATATCCTAGCGTGTTTGAATTTAATGTCAAATTTTCAATCAAAAAGTTTCCGCCGTTGTAACTTCCGCTAAACGGAGTTTCTTCCGTGCCGATTGGTTCAAAATTTGCGACGCCACTCATGTCTATGTCTGCCGTTTGAACAAAGCTTGTGCCAGCAAAATTGTTTCCGTTTTTCACCTGATTTGAAAGCCAAATCAAATTTTCAGCGGACGAAATGTAATAAGTTCCTCTTTCAACCGTAGGCACAACCCCGTCTGTCGCATATTCTTCATAGCGCGCATAAATCACAAGCGCTTGAGTTGTGTTGTCACTCACATCAAAAATGTAAGTTGTCTTGTTGGACAAAATTTTGTCATTCTCACTGAAGCGATAGCTCCAATTGTTGGAGTTGCCTGACGCGGTCCCCATGTAATATCCCACAAATCTATAGTTTTTGCCGCCATAGGCAAACTCTTCTTCAGCTTGCAAAATTATCGGCGCTGTATAACGCGTATCCTGTGAAGAACCCGCTGGAACAAAATCTGCTGTTTCGTTGGAACTTGCCACACTTTCTGTTTTAAATTGAAGCGGATAATTTTCTGCACTATCAAAAAAGCCGTCAGAGCCTTCAAGATAAGTTGTCATATAAGCTTGATAAGTGCCAAGTTGATAGAAAGAACAAATTTGAATTTCTCCGTTCAAAAATTGAGCAAGTTCAAAACTGTTATTCTCAAGTTTGACGTAGGCATCAAACAAAAGATTTCTTAAAGAAACGGTCTGTCTTGACGGCGTTCCCACAGTTTTGGCACTAACACCATCAATCATATAAGCACTATTTTCTGACAAAGATGTTCCACCGACATAAGTCGCCCTTTCAAAAGAATATAACTCATTTGGCGTGAAAGCAAGCTCCAAATTTGGATGCTGTTCCACATTAAACAGATTGTCACTTATGTCAGAACCTTCTGCAAAAATTTCAGTTATTCCGCCAAAACTTGCAACTTCAAATTCATTAAACCCTTTAAAATCGTTGGCATAATTTCTGACACTGAATTGATAGTTGATTGCTTCGCGCGTGACATAGAGATTTATTGTTGAAGAATTGTTGACCATTTTTGAAGACATAGAGTCTATCAAATCTTCAATTGAAAGGCTGTAAGAAACTGAAGTGACATAGGTGCCATTTGAAGAAATTACCAGCCCAGAACTTGGCGCATAAGTCGCAACAAGAGTGTCATCTGATGGCGAAAAATCGGCAAAGTTGGTCGAACTGTTCATGTCCACAAAATAGATTTTATAAACATAGCCCAGGTCGGCAAACTTATTTCCACTTGTATTATGATTTATATTAAAATTGGTCAAATAAGTCAATGTTGAATCCACTGTAATGTCATTGTCTTCTTGAATTAGATTACTTCCCTCGTCACCATTTCCCCACTCAAAGTGTGTGTTGACTTCATATTTAACTTTTTCGAAAACTAAATATATGGTAGATTCAAAATTGTAGTTAAAATTAACATACGCGTTCCCTAGCATTTCAGTAGCGGAACTGTTTGGATAAGAAATTGAAAATTTTGAATTTGGAATTATTGTTGCCAAAGTTGCAATGCTGACCAATTTGTATCCAACATTTGGCATGACAGTCATTGAGACTTGGTCTTGATAACCCAACGCGGTTGTAGGACTTGTGAAAGTTGCCGTTCCAACCACTGAACTCGTGGTCGGAGTATATTCATTAATTCCTATACCCAAGATAGAACCTCTTGTTTTTAAACCATATTGGATGTTAATTCCATTTTTTTCTTTGCTTACAAGTTCCAATCTAAACACTATTGTTGAAACACTTCTTGAAGTCGCATATGAAATTTCTGACATTTCTGGAACAAATCTGCTTGCAGAAAGTCTATATTCGCAACTTTTTTCTTCGAATGAATAAGGGTCTATCATAACAAAGTTTGAAACGCTAAAATTTTGATTTACTTCAATATAAAACCCTGGGTCTCTTGACAAATAAGAATAATCAGCACCTCTCAAGAAATAGAAATACTCTGACTTTACATTGGTAATAGAACCGCTTGAATATTGTTTTATATAAGCATTCGCAATGTCATTTACATCAGAATTGTTGATTGAATTTAAATTTTCGTCACTTGAAGAACGTTGCCAATACATTCTGATTTGTCCTCTAGAAACAGCTGACATCGGGACTAATGAATAGTCGACACTAAGATTTGATGTCAAAGAACTTTGATACAAATCAACCAAAGGCGTGATATACCAAGGATTTGAACTATAACTTGAAACTGAAGTGGTATATGTTGTTGAAATATATCTTGTTGAATTGTAACTGAAGCCTCTATAATTCCCACTATTCCAGTTGCTGGATGTGTTGAAAAATTCTATTGTCTCTTTAGGTCTTTCGCTTGACCTAGACGCATTCACAGAATATGATTTAATATATCCACCAGAGGAGATAATAACAAAATCATCATAAGCGTCATCACAATCGCCATAATTTACGCAATTATATACTATTGAAGATGTGTATACGTTTTCTCCTATATATACGCCACCAGAATACCCAACAATTTCTCCAACCCTAACGCCACCTGATTTAACGTCTCCATAATTTATGCATCTATTTACAAATCTTTCAGCAGAACCAACAATTCCGCCAACATAGCCGTAATGTAATAATAAACTCCATTGATAATAAGTGCTTAGAGAATATGCACTTGATATATCTCCATAGTTTACACAATCCACAACATCGTCATAAGCATGCCCAACAACACCGCCATAATATCCATCGTATACACAATTATTTCCAACCCACCAATAAAGGTCACCGAAATTTCCACAATATGAAACTGAGCCAGTTCGTCCAACAACTCCACCAAACTCTGCTGTTGGTGTATAAGATGTAAAATCACCGTGATTATAACAATTTGTTGTTGTGCCGCTATATCCTACGACACCGCCAAAATACCATGGATAATGATCATACAAATCTTCAGTGTTTGTATAACAAATATCTCCCGCAAACAAAAAATTTCCAAAATTTGAACAGAAATTTGTTGTTCCGTTGTTATATCCTACCACACCGCCAGCGTATAGTTCTGACAATTTGGTATTATTGTTTGTCAAATCAACCGTAACACTCGCATAATTTGAACAATTTGTTAGCGAACCACCAGAAACATTTCCAACAACACCGCCAGCCCAAAGTTTTGATGATGATGAAGCATTAAAACTTGAGCTTCTGTTGTGACAATATAATATATCTGAAGATGTTGATTGCCCTACAAGCCCGCCAACATACGAGTTCCAATAATTTCTATTAACAAAACTGTCTACACCAAAATCCCACCAAGCTCCTGTGACAGTCATGTTATTTCGGGTTGTTGTGTTTGTAAAGTATATATTAAAATCATCTGTTGTAACATTTGTCAAATCACTTCTGATCAAATTTCCAGCAACGCCACCTATGTAATATATCATTTCTTGAATGTTTACATATAAGCTTATAGAACCACTTAATTCAAAATTATCAATTTCTGCTCCTGAAACAGTTCCAAAAAGACCAAGTGAAATGCTGTAATAATCATGATCATTTCTATTAAACATTCCTCCGTCAGTATATTGCCCTTCGTAAATTCTTTGATAATATGTTGTGTTGCTGATGTCATTGATATAGACACCTGAAATTGTGTGTCCTTGGCCATCAAAGGTTCCGTTAAAAGGATTTGTCTTCGTGCCAATTGGCACCCAATAATGGTCTGAAACATCTATATCACTTGTCAAAACCACATATGCATTTCTTGCAGAGACTGTTTGATAGTTGTTTATCGTTGTGCAAGTGCCGTTGTTGTTTACTGCATAAGCAAAAGAAGCCAAGCCAGCCGCACTGTTTATCTCCCATGGATTTGAAGCCGAGCCGACATTTATGCCTGAGCCATTTTGTCCAATGGCTCTATAACTAGAACTTGTTGTCCAATACCCGCTCGCTTGGGCAGAAATTGGGTCATTGTCTGTTTCTTCTGTTGTTGTTTCAGTGGAAGCTGGCAGATATTTTTCGATAAGAAAGCAACTGCCACATGCAAATGACAGAGCCATGAAAATTGCCATGATACCCAAAACAACTTTCTTCATATAGTTATTATATACAAAATGTGACAAAATTCAAAATAATTTGCGCATTTTTTCGGATTTTTAAGCTTTAATCAACAAGGCTATAAACACCCAAAAACTTTTTCTTGATTTCTTCTTGACCTGAACTCAAACGGTCTGTGGATTGTTTAAGTTTTTTCATCTCCAAAACAGCAAATTTCAAACCATGGTCGGCAACCGCTTTGCTGGCAGTCCCCGCGTAGGCAACCGCTTTGCCATTCTTTTCAAAATTGATATATTTAACGCCCTTTCTGTATCTTGCACAGATAGGAATTTGCAGCGCACTCAAGCGTTTGACATAGCCATTGTTTGTGACGATAAGATAATCATCGCTGGTGTTTTGCCCGCCGAAAACAACAAAATCTTTGTCGTCAAGGTTGATGCCTTTCACGCCGCCAGAAACTCTTCCTTGAACAGGCACTTCGCTCTTTTCAAAGTTGACGCAATAGCCGTTTTTGCTGAGCATAACAAAAGTTTTGCCCTTGATTTCGTGTTCGGCGCTGATGAGTTTGTCGTCATCTGAAAGTTTGAGCACTTGATAATATGTTTTTGAAACAATCAAATCTTTTTCGGTGCTGCGTTTTATCATGCCGTTTTGCGTAAAGAACACAACTTCTCCATCACCTTCCACCTTGACAACCGAAACAGGTGTTTCCATGATGTCAATCGTCTTGTCAATTTGTTTGAGCGGAATGCCTTTCTCTCTGAGTTTGCATTCAGGCAGTTTATCGACAAGCATTTTCACGCAATTTCCTTTGTCTGTGAAAATCAAAACCGTGTCAGTGGCTTTGACTTCCAAAACGCTGGTATGAATGTCAAAAAGCGTGGAAGTGTCAGACAAAGTTTTGTTTGATTTTGAATAGTTTTTCATGCTGACTTTTTTCAAAGTTTTTCCAGCAGAAAGCAAAATCAAATAATCTTTCGTGTCTTCCATTTCTTCAATTTTGGTCAGTTTGATTTCTTCAGATTTAGCTTCGTGCGACCTTCTTGGAGTGTTAAATTTTTTCTTAATTTCCAAAATCTCTCTCTTAACCACTTCAAGTTGAAGTTTTTTAGAGTTCAAAATGGCTTCAAGTTCTTTAATTTTCTTTTTAAGTTCTGCCAATTCTTCTTGAAGTTTGTTGACTTCCAAATTGACAAGCCTTGCAAGACGCATATCCAAAATCGCCTGAGCCTGTTTTTCAGAAAGCCCAAACTTTTCTCTCAATCTCGTTTTCGCTTCAGAAACCGTCGCAGAAGTTTTGATGATTTTTATGACCGCATCAATGTTTTTGATGGCAATAAGCAGCCCTTCTACAATGTGAGCACGGTCTTTTGCGATGTTGAGGTCAAATCGCGTTCTTCGATAGACAACATCTCTCTGAAAAGCTGTGTAATAAGAAATGATGTCCATCAAACTGAGTTGCTTTGGTTTTCCGCCAGCGATTGCCACCATGTTTATGGCGTAAGAAACCTGCAAATTGGTAGATTGATAGAGATAACCCAAAATTTTTTGTGGGTCAGCTTCTTTTTTGAGACGAATGACTGCACGCATGCCATTTCGGTCACTTTCGTCTCTGATTTCACTGATAACAGAAAGTTTGTCTTTGTTTTTCTCTTTCAGCTCGGCGATTTTTTGAAGCAAAAGTGCCTTGTTGACCTGATAAGGAAGTTCTGTGATGACCAAGCTTTGTTTGTCGCCATTTTGTTCCACACCAACTTTTGCACGCAAAACAATTTTGCCTTTTCCTGTTTCGTAGGCACTTCTCAGCCCGTCGCCAAAAATAACTTCGCCACCAGTCGGAAAGTCGGGACCTTTGATGATTTTCATCATCTTGTCAAGCGTGATGTTAGGGTCGTCGATATAAGCCACAACGCCGTCAATAACTTCTCCCAAGTTGTGTGGTGGAATGTTTGTCGCAACGCCAACCGCAATGCCAGACGCGCCGTTGACGAGAAGATTAGGAAATCTCCCCGGCAAAACTTCTGGTTCTTTGAGCGTGTCGTCAAAGTTGAGCCCCCAACGAACGGTGTCTTTTTCCAAATCTCGCAAAAGTTCCATGGCAAGTGGGGTCATTCTCGCTTCTGTGTAACGCATTGCCGCCGCACTGTCGCCGTCAATCGAGCCAAAGTTTCCGTGCCCGTCCACAAGCGGAGCTCTCAAAACAAAATCTTGAGACATTCTCACCATGGCGTCATAGACCGAACTGTCTCCGTGTGGATGATATTTGCCCATGCAGTCGCCGACAATTCTTGCCGATTTTCGATAAGGCTTGTCTGGTGTCAAACCAAGTTCGAGCATAGAATAAAGAATTCTTCTTTGAACAGGCTTCAAACCGTCTTCCACTCTTGGAAGTGCTCTGTCCATCACGACGTGTTCGGTGTAAGGTATCATCGAGTCATGCAAAACTTCTTCAAGTGGTTTGAAAAGAACGCCGTCGCCACCATAAATTCCGCCGTTTCCGCCATTGCCATTTGAGCCGTCGTCATTTTCACCAGGCTCTGTTGAGTTTTCTTCTTGTTTTTCGGTTTTTTCAACTTTTTTTTGTGATTTTTCAGGTTTTTTTTCTTCATTTGTCGAAGCCAAATCCCACATGTTGAGTTGTCCTTTGGCAGTTTCTGGCTTTTCTTGCTTTTCTTCTTCCTTTTGCGGAACAAGAAGTTCGTCATATCTCATCTGCCCTTCAATTGGTTCAATCACATTTGGTTTGAATTCATCTGGATTTTTGTTGCTCACTCTCTTTCCCCTTAATCAATTTTTTTGTAATCTCTCATAAACGTGTCTTCTCGGTCAAAATTTGCGTGTTCGCCAATGTAAGCCTTTCGCTTGTCAATGTCGTCACCCATCCAAGTGGTTATCATTCGTTCCGCTTCAGCTGCGTCATCAATGGTCACTTGAATAAGCGTTCGATGTTCTGGGTCCATGGTGGTTTCCCAAAGTTGTTCTGGGTTCATCTCGCCAAGACCTTTATATCTTTGAATCATATAACCCTTGCCTGCACTTGCAACCGCGTCGGCAAGTTCGGCGTCTGAATAGACATATTTTTCGTAATCTTTTTTATAGACCTTATAAAGTGGCGGAAGCCCAATAAAAACATGTCCGTCAGTGATAAGCGGTTTCATATAGCGATAGAAAAATGTCAACAAAATTGCTCTGATGTGAGCGCCGTCTTGGTCGGCATCCGACAAGATGATAACTTTGTTGTAACGAAGTGACGAAAGGTCAAAATCTTCTCCAAATCCCGTGTCGAGAGCGGAGATGATTGTTCTGATTTCTTCATTTGCCAAAACTTGGTCAATTCTCTTCTTTTCGGCGTTGAGTGGCTTTCCGCGAAGTGGCAAAATCGCCTGAAATCTTCTGTCACGCCCTTGTTTTGCCGAACCACCCGCACTGTCGCCTTCGACAATAAAGAGTTCGCTTTTTGTTCTGTCTCTTGAAGTTGACGAAGCAAGCTTGCCAACCAAATTGAAGTTTTCGGCGTTGTTTTTTGCTCTGGTAAGTTCCTTTGCTTTCTTGGCAGCCAGCCTGACTTTTGCCGCCTGAATGCCCTTGTTGACAATAATTTCGGCATAGTTAAAGTTTTTCTTGTCAGCAAGCAGTTTAGAAAGCTCTTGAAGAGACAAATTTTCGACTTCCGTTCGAGCTTCAGGGTTTCCAAGCTTGGTTTTTGTCTGACCTTCAAACTGAACATTGCTCATTTTGACGTTGATAACCGTCACCAAACCTTCTCTGAAATCTTCGCCGAGCAAATTAGGTTCTTTTTCTTTCAACATGTTGTTTGCGCGTGCAAAGTCGTTGAAAGCCTTTGTAAACGCACTTTTGAAACCAATTTCGTGCATTCCGCCTTCAGTTGTTGGAATGTTGTTGACAAAAGAAAAGGTATTTTCGGTGTAAGCATCCGTTGAAATAAAGCTAACTTCAAGGTCAACAATCTTGCTCTCTGCATGAAAATAGAAAGGCTCTTTAAAAAGCGAGTTTTTGCCTTCAACAAGATAAGAAACAAAGTCTTTAATTCCGCCTTCATAGTGAAATTCACAATGTTCGTCAGTTTCTTCGTCGTTGACAATAATCTTCAAGCCTTTGTTTAAAAAAGCCAACTCTCTTGCACGCCTTGAGATATTTTCAAAAATAAATTTTTGCTTGCCAAAAACTCTTTCATCTGGCAAAAACGTCACAGTTGTGCCTGTGGTCGAACTTTTTCCAATTTCTTTCAAAGGCGCAACAGGAACGCCGCTATGTATCTTTCCAAATTCGTCTTCAAAAGAATGAAATTCGACAAAATATTTTTTCCCGTCTTTGTTGACCGTCACTTTGCACCATTTTGAGAGTGCATTTGTCACAGACGCGCCAACACCATGCAGCCCGCCAGAAAATTTGTAATTTTCGTTGTTAAACTTTCCGCCCGCATGAAGTGTTGTGTAAACCACTTCAACGCCACTCTTGTGAAGTGTTGGATGCAAGTCGACCGGAATTCCACGCCCATTGTCCTCGACCGTTGCACTGCCGTCTTTGTTTATTGTGATTTTGATTGTGTCGCCATGCCCATTTGAAATTTCGTCGATGGCGTTGTCAACAATTTCCCACAAAATGTGATGATACCCGCGCGAACTTGTTGTGCCAATATACATTCCCGGACGAAGCCTAACCGCATCAAGACCATCCAAAACAACAATATCTTTCGATTCATATTTTTTTTCTGCCATAACATCTCCAAACGCATTATTTTTAAATAGTATAACACAAAGTTGAAAATTAAAAAAATAAATTTAACAAAAGCAAAAATTTTTATTTTTTGGGCAAAATTTTGATAATTTCGACAGGTTTGTGCGCGCATATTTATTCACTTTATTGCATTTTTATTCACACTTAGAAAATAAAAAAAGAGCATCCCCAAACTCTTTTAAACAACAATATATTCAAATTCCAAAACCGCTCCAAAACAGATGATTTTCGCCAACTTTTTCTCTTCGGTTTTTTCTGCCGAGCTGAAACCAACAAGTTCCACATCTTTGTCACTCAAACTCTTGACCGCAACCGGATTGTCGTTGAAGTCAAAACAAACAATCGACAAATCAAAAATTTCTGAGCTGCCAACTTCAAATTCCAAAGTGCCAGTTTTTGCGATCGGCGGATAAAACTCCAGGCTTTTGTAATTTACATTATAACTTTTCTCAAAAGCAAAACTGTAGAAATTTATGGTGGCTGAAAATTTTCCAACTTCGTCCGTCTTTAAATTTGAAAAATTTGTTTCACTCAAATCAACTTCCAAATTTGTGTTGTCGCTCAAAAGCAAAACGGCCTTTGCTTCGCTCAAATCAATCTGTTGATTTAACATAAAGTTTTCTTCAAACCCAGTCACCTGGCTTATCTCTTTGATGCAAGGCTCGGAAATTTGGATTTCATCGCCGCGGCTCACTTTTATGACGACTTCTTCAGAATTTCCCGCAACACCTTTCATGATTGTCAAATTTTTGTCATAGTCAAGTTTCACAATTTCAGAAGCATCCAAAAACTTTGAGTAGCCTTGCAAATCAAGCCTTTTCAAATCAAATTCATAAACTTTCTCAACAACATTCAAAGAGACAATTCTTTTGGCAATGGAAAGTTTTGCTTCTAAGCCCGGTTTAAACTGAACAATTTCGTAGACGCAATCATCCAAAACTTCTGAAAAACCAACATAATTTGACGCGCCTGAAAAATAGAAAACTGAATAATCAAAAGTGGTTGTCAAATTTTGAAACCTTACAATCGCAGTCTCACCACTTGAAATTTGACTGGTGTCAAAATTGAAAATCTCTGCATTTGTCAAAGAAATTTTTTCCACTGGAAGGTCATAGAAATCTAAACAGTTTAAATAATAAGAACTTTTTTCCAAATTTTCATCGAGCTCAAATTCAAAGTCACTTTCTTCCATTTGAATGGACTTATATCTCACAGTGTAAGGATATTTGTATGTATAAGCTCCATAGACGATTGTCATTTCAAAATCGCCAGCAGTTCTTGTGCTAAAATTGGTAATGTTTGAAGCATGCAAATCAACGGTCTTGGTTGTGCCATCTTCAAGCAAAAGGTTGAGCTTCGCACCTTCCAAATTTAGCGGTTGATTGACATAATAATCTTGCTCAGCAAGAGAAACTTCTGAAATTTCCAACACCTGCTGTCCTTCCGTTTCGCCTCCGATTGTGAAAAGACTTTCCGCAATCACAACTCCACTCATTCCAAGCGCCAAAAACACAAGCACAAACAGAATATTTTTTAAACTTTTCATCGTTTCTCCTTAAACCGCAGTGCGGATTTTTAGCATAACACTTTTAAAGCAAAAACGTCAAACGATTTTAACTAATTTTTTTAAAAAAAATTTTAAAAACCAAAATTTGTCCAATTTTTGTTAAAAAAACGCATTTTTTCTACAAATTTTGATTATTTTTGACAAAAAACACATATTAATTAATATGTTAAAGAAAAAAGTTATCGTATTGACTGGTGGCGGAACAGCTGGACACGTTTATCCTGCTTTGGCAGTTGCCGAAAATTTGACGGATTTTGAAATACATTATTTGGGCGGAAAAGGAATCGAAAAAGATATCCTTTCAAAGTTCCCACAGATAAAATATCACGAGATTTCTGGCGTTAAACTGGAAAGAAAACTGACGCCTAAAAACTTTTTAATTCCCTTCAAGCTTTTAAAAGCCGTAAAACAAGCAAAGGCGGAGCTCAAAAAAATCAACCCTGATATAATTTTTTCAAAAGGTGGGTTTGTGGCAGTTCCGGTGGCGATCTCCGGAAAGAAATTGCACATTCCAATCATCAGTCACGAAAGCGATTTAAGCTTGGGACTGGCAAACAAAATAATTTTAAAATTTTGCAATATCATGTGCACTTCCTTTGAAAAAACAGGAAAAAATCATAAAAAATGTTGTTTTTCAGGGCAACCGATAAGAAATAAAATTTTTCAAGGAAAAAAAATGAATTTAGATTTCGACAATTCAAAACCAACAATTTTGATTTTGGGCGGAAGTTTAGGTTCTCAGTTTTTGAACGATATAATTTTCAAAAATCTAGATAAATTCACAGAAAAATATAACATTTTGCACATCTGTGGCAAAAATAATTATCAAAAAATTGTTCACAAAAACTATAAACTTGTGGATTATGCAGAAAACATTCAAGATTTTTACGCGACTGCAGACATTGTTGTCGCTCGTGCTGGCAGCGGGGTGATAAATGAACTTTTGGCTCTCAAAAAACCTATGCTCCTCATTCCACTTTCAAAAAAATGTTCACGCGGCGACCAAATTGAAAACGCCAAACTTTTTGAAGAACTTGGCTATGCAGAAGTGATTGAAGAAGAAAACTACAGTTTCAAACTATTTTCTGAAAAATTGAAAAAATTGAGCAAAAACAGCAAAAAAATTGCAAAAAACATGGAAAAAAGTGCAAAAAACAATGCAAATTTGAAAATTTGTGAATTAATCAGAAAATTATCTGATTGATTTTTATCTCAATGCTCGCTCTGCATTTGGCAAACCATAGCCTTCCAAATTCATTTCAAAACCTAGCGGCTGACAAGTTTGAATTAAAATGTTTTTGATTTTGTCTGGCGTCAAATTGGCGTTTTTTTCGAGCAACAGGCAGGCTAACCCAGCAATCATCGGCGTCGCCACTGAAGTTCCGCTTAAAACAGTGTAAAAGTCTTTTGTGCCACAAGAAACAATGTCAACGCTCGGAGCAACAACATCCGGTTTGACATTTCTAAACGCTGGTCCACGTGAAGAAAAATCAGCGATTTCAAAATATTTTTTATTATATGAAAAATCATCGTAACGATTGTCGTCAATTCCGCCAACCGTGATGATTTTCGAACTTATTCCCGGCGACTTGATTGTTTGATATTCTGGTCCACTGTTCCCCGCGGCTGCAACCACCACAACCCCGTCTTTCCAAAGTGCGTCTGCACCAAGCATGATAGGGTCGTTGTGACCAAGCGGCTCGCTGCCAAAACTCATGCAGACAACTTTTATGTTTAGCTTTTTGTGATTGTCAAACACCCACTCCATGGCATCCAAAATTTTGTTCGCGCTCGCTTCTCCCTGACCATTCAAAGCCTTCAATGCAAAAATTCTTGACTTCGGCGCAATGCCAGAATATCTGAATTTTGAAAGCGCGCCGCTGCCCGAACAAACCCCGCAAACAAAAGTTCCGTGACCATTGTCGTCATACATTTCACTTTTGTCAGAAATAAAATCTTTGAAAATTTCAACTCGATTTTTGCCAATCAAAAAATCACAATGCGGATTCAGCCCAGTGTCGATAAACGCCACTCCAACGCCATCGCCAGAAAAATTTGAAGAATTCAAAGATAAGATTTGTTTTGAAACAAACATCATGCAGCTTGCCACTGAAAGCGAATAGATGAAATCGACCACATCGATGTTCGAAAGCGAAAAAATTTCTTTTTTTGACGCCCTGCAATAAAAAGAATTTATGAATAAATATTCATTCAAAATATGTACATTCTTATCGCGCAAAACCTCTCTTGTTTTTGGCATATTTTTTGAAAAAACAAAGCAAGGTATCTTTTTATCCAAGCTCAAAATGGCGATTTCATTTAAAAGTCGGCTGTCAATTTTGTTTGTGTTCATTTAAAATTTTCAATTATCCTTATCATGTTTTCGTAAGTTTGATTTGGCAAATACATCTTGATTTTTTCAATGGAATTTCTAAGTCCTTGATAATCAAAACTGCCATTCGCCTTTTGAGATTGCACTTCTTTTATAAGTTTGCTCATAAGCTCATCTCCAGAGCAGTCTTTGAGCTCTTCATATTTTTCGTTTAACGATTTTTGAGTTCCTGCGGTCGAACTAGGTTTTTGCTTGTGCATTTCGCTTAATTTCATATCATCTCCTAAAGACAATATATGATAAAAAACACAAAACTTACACTAAATCACTTTTGCGCGCATATAAATAAGCATGAACAATTTTTTCTCGTCACAAGATAATCCTGCAAAGAGCTATTATCCAGAAGCTCTAAATTTTAATGCCGACAATCAAGCACAAAACCAGCAAGATGCTTTTGCGCAGAATTTTTCTCAAAACGAACAATCAAATCAACAATCAAATTCGCCTTTTTCCAATCTGTTTCAAGGCGATTTTTCCAAACTTTTTTCAAATTTAAACAACAACGACATGCTTTCCACACTTTTTGCCAGCGGACTTTTGAACGGAAACCTAAACAAAAACGATTTTTTTATGCAAGCACTGTCTGGCATGATGCAAAAAGACAAAAAAGAAGAAAAAGTGGCAGAAAAAGTTGTGGACGACGAAACGACATTTGAAGATTTATAAAACAGCACAAAAAAAGAATGCAACAGCATTCTTTTTCAAATTTTTATTGGTCAACAATTTTTCCGTGTTCGAAATAAATCTTTCTTTTGCAAATTTTTTCGGCAATTTCTGGTCTTGTGCAAGCAAGAATAAGCGTTGTGTCGCTCGTTTTCAATTTTTTTATCATGCTCAAAATTGCATCAATGTAAACATCTGAAATTTCGTCAAAAATGTTGTCAACCAAAAGCAAATCCAGTTTTCTGAACGACAATCTTATGAGCGACAAAATATATTTGTCTTCAATTCTGATGTTTTTCACTTTTTCATCGCGAATTTTTTCCAAAGAAAAATCAATGATGGCATTGTTTATCATTTTTTCGATATCGGCTGGCTTGTAACCTTTTTTTGTCAAAATATATTTGAAATTTTCATAAACCGTTTTGTTTTCCAAAAAAACAGGACAATATGGCACATAGCCAACACTCAAATCGGTCTTGAAATCAATTTTTTTGATAGGAATTTTGTTTATATAAATCTCGCCCTGGTCAAAATCTTCAAGCTTTGCAATAACTCTCAAAAGCGTCGTCTTTCCGCTGTTTTGCTCGCCAACAAACGCCACACTTTCGCCTGGTTCGATATCCAAATTTATGTCTTCAAGAGCGTAAAACTCTTTTGTGAACTTAAGATTTAGGTTTTTTATAGATAACATAAAGCTCTCCTTTTTATATAATACAATATCCAGAAAAAAAATAAAAGTAAAATTCGTTATTTTCACAAATTTTACTTTTTTGATTTTATTCTTTGTTTGCTTTCACATCAACTTCAACTTCTTCCGAGATAGACTCGCTCAACACCAAAATTTCTTCGCCTGTTTCAGAATTTGTTTTTTTGTCGCCGACCACAACTCTGAAAGTCAGCTTGACATCATTTTGAGATGTGAACATAAAAATTCGATTGCCAAACTCTTCATAACCTTGATAGCTCTCTTTGCCCGTTGCACCATTTGTTTGGCTTATCAGATAGGTCAAATTATACCAATAATCTTCTTTCGGCAAGCAAATCGTGAAAGGGTCTTCCATTTCTTCGCCAAAGGTCAAAGTTTGATTTGCGTTGCTTGATTTAAGCTGCAAATCAACATATTTTTCGCTCACTCGGTCGTCGTTGTCAAGCACAACTTTGATAGCATAGTTTGTGCTCAGCGCGCCAGTTATCTCACTGATATGCCCAGCACGCACTGCAGTTCCTGTTTCGCAACCGACCAACAAAAAACAAACACAAAGAATTATGGAAAGAATTTTTTTCATAACTCTATTGTGTTCGTTTTTAAACAAAATATGAAAACAAATTAGAAATTCACTTCAATCAAGCCATATTTGTCGTCACGTCTTTTGTAAAGCACATTGACTTTGCCAGTTTCGGCATTCAAGAAAACATAAAAAGTGTGACCAAGTCTTTCAATGGCGTCTTTGGCTTCTTCAACCATGATTGGGTCAAGTTCGAAAGACTTTTTCTTGTAAACTTCTGGCAATTTAAGTTCTGGCATTTCATCCAAAAATTCCAAACTTTTTGCAGCAGTTCTCTTGCTTTGAGTGAGTTTTTCTCTGTTTCGAACAATCTGTTTTTCAAGTTTTGGAAGCGCCAAGTCGATGTTGTTATACATATTGTCGCTTGTCACTTCAGAGCGATATAACAAGCCCTTGTTTGTGATTGTCACTTCCAACTTTTGAATTTTGTTTTGTTCTGAGCAAACCACTCTTGCCGAAGCGTCTTCACCGAAATATTTGTCAAGTTTGGCAAGTTTTTCAGTCATAACGTCTTTAAAACGTTTTGCAATTTTATATTGTTTTTCAACAAATGTAATTTTCATGTTCAAAATCTCCTTTTGTAAAGACATTTTAGCAGAAAATTTTGATTTTTCCAAATGTTTTTACGATTTTGTTGAGTTAAACACAAGCTCATCGCCGTCAAGTTCAACTTCAATCGTTCCGTGGTCTGGGAGTTGCCCAAGCAAAATCTTTTCTGCAATTTTATCTTCAATTTCTTGCTCAATAAATCGCTTCAAAGGTCTTGCACCATAAATCAGGTTTGAACCTTTCGCCACAACAAAATCTATCGCCTTTTTGTCCACTTTCAACTTCAAATTTTTGGCTGCAAGACGTTTGTTGATATTAGATATGAGAATGTCAGCAATTTTGACCAAATCTTGTTTAGAAAGTGTGTCGAAAATGCAGATAACATCAATTCTGTTGATAAGTTCTGGCTTAAACTTCTTCTTCAATGCGTCCATATAGATGTCACGCTCGTTGATTTTTTCGTTGTTTTCTGAGCCAAAACCAAGTTGACGTTGTTGACGAATTTCGTTTGCGCCAATGTTGCTTGTCATGATGATGATGGTGTTTTTAAAGCTTACCGTGCGACCTTTGCCGTCCGTCAAACGCCCATCGTCAAGAATTTGAAGCAATGCATTCAAAACTTCTGGATGAGCCTTCTCAATTTCGTCAAAAAGCACAACGCTGTAAGGTTTTCTTCTGACTTGTTCGGTCAGCTGACCACCTTCGTCGAAACCAACATAGCCTGGAGGCGCGCCAATCAGTTTGGAAACTGTGTGACTTTCCATATATTCGCTCATGTCAATTCGAATAATGTTATTTTCGTTGTCAAACATGGCTTCAGCAATCGCCTTTGAAAGCTCGGTTTTGCCGACACCTGTCGGGCCCATAAACAAGAACGAGCCAATTGGACGTTTGCTGTCTTGCAAACCAACTCTCGCTCTTCTTATTGCCTTTGCAACGGCGTTTATCGCTTCATCTTGACCGACAACGCGTTTGTGTAAAATTTCTTCCAAATGAACAAGTTTTTCTTTCTCGCCTTCGGTGAGTTTTGTGACAGGAATTCCCGTCCACTTCGAAACAACTTCGGCAATTTCATTTGCGCCAATCTGCTTGCTGCCACTCTTTTTGATGATGGTTGCATTTTGCGTTTTGAGTTCGTTTTCAAGATTGATGATTTCAGATTGCAATTTTGCCGCTTTTTCATAGTTTCTCTGAAGCGATGCTTCATCTCGGCTGGCTGAGAGTGTTTTGATTTTTTCTTCCAAATCTCTGACCTTTTGCGGCTTGATGGTGTAGTTCACTTTTGCACGCGAGCAAGCTTCGTCAATAAGATCAATTGCCTTGTCTGGCAAGCTTCTGTCGGTTATATATCTGTCAGACAAATTTGCTGCGGCTTCAATCGCTTCGTTTGTGATGATAATCTTGTGAAAAGCTTCATAGGTGTCTTTCAAACCTTTCAAAATTTCGATTGTTTGCTCAACTGTTGGCGGATTGACCATAACAGGCTGGAAACGACGTTCCAGCGCCTTATCTTTTTCAATATATTTTCTATATTCGTCCGTTGTGGTGGCGCCAATCGTTTGAAGTTCGCCACGCGCAAGATAAGGTTTCAACATGTCAGACGGGCTGGTTTCGCCCTTTTCACTGCCAGCCTGAGCAAGTGTGTGGATTTCGTCGATGAAAACAATGATGTTTCCGTCTTGAATGATTGTTTCAATGGCGTCTTTCAGCTTTTCTTCCATTTGACCACGATATTTTGTGCCAGCCATAAGTCCGCCGATTTCAAGTGCATAAATTGTCTTGTCTTTAAGTTCTTCAGGAACATCTCCGCTGGCGATAGCTTGAGCCAGACCTTCAACAACGGCAGTCTTTCCGACGCCTGCTTCGCCAATCAAAACAGGGTTGTTTTTGGTCTTTCGGCAAAGAATTTCAATCACTCTCTGAATTTCTTCTTCTCTGCCAATGACAGGGTCAAGTTTGTGTTGGCGCGCTTTCAAAGTTATGTCGCTGCCCATGTCAAGCAACTTTTCTGGCAGCGTGCTGCCCGCTTGACTGGAATTTTCTTCATTTTTCTTGTTTTCTCTGCCCGAAATTTGCAAAGAAGCCATAAGTTTTGTTCTCATTTCGTCAAGATTAACGTTAAAAAGATTTTCCATAATTTTTGCTGCATAACAGCTCTTGTTGGAAATGATTGCCAAAAGCAAATGTTCTGTTCCGATGAAAGAATGCCCCATGTCCATGGCAATTTGTTGGGCAATTTGAAACAACTCTTTTGTTCTTGGTGTAAGTTCCACACTGCCAAACAACGAAACGCCATTTGCGGATTCTTCAAAAAGTTCAAACAACGCATTTTCAGTCACGCCAAACGACGCCAAAATTTGCGATGCAGTGCATTCAGAAACGCTGGCAAGCCCATAAAGAATATGTTCTGTGCCGACCAAATTGCTGCCAAAACGCAGAGCAATTTTGCTGCCGTTTTTTATGACTTTTTCGATGCTGTCTGAAAATAAACCATTATTTAAAGCCATATAAAATCTCCTTTTCTTTAGAATTATTCCCTTATTCAAATAAATAAGTCAAAAATAAAATCACCTTGAAACAAGCTCCTTTATTTTCCTATTAATATACTCTCTCCTTGCCCGTTCTTCCTTTAAATTTCCAAAAGAATTTTCAATTTCTTTCAAATTTGCGCTTGCCCCTTCAACTGACAACCTTTCAAAACTTTTGTGGTCAGAAATCTTCAAAAAACCAAGCGCATCGCCAAATCTGACAAGCGAAAGAAGTTCGATCATCTCTTTTTCTTCAAGAACATAACACTCTTTCAGCGTGCCAAAAGCTCGATAAATTTCGTCGACAAGCTCGTCGTGATTGCTCGCCAAAATGTCTTCTCTTGCAGAAAGTTCCATTTGGCAGATGTCGTAAACATATTCAGAAACGCCGTCAATGATTTCCACTTCGCTTAAACCGAGAGAATTTTGATTGGAAATTTGATAAAAGCTGCCAAAATTTTTGCTCCCTTCGCCGTAAAGCCCACGCAAAGTGAAACCTTGCTGTCTGGCTTCTTTTTTGATAAGTTCGATGTCTTTGTTTCGTTCAAGTGCCGGCAGAAAAAGCATGACAGACGCACGCATTCCCGTGCCAAGGTTGGAAGGGCTTGAAGTGATGTAGCCATAATCTTTTGAATATGCCACATCTATCTCTGACAAAATCAAGTCGTCAAGTTGTTTGATTTCGCGATAAGGTTTGTAAAGATTAAAGCCCGACACAAGGCACTGCTCGCGAATGTGGTCTTCTTCGTTTATCATCACAACAAAATGCTCATCGTCGCTTATGGCAACTGCCGAAATGTCTTTGTTTTCGATGAGTTCTTTGCTGATAAGATGTCGCTCGAGCAGAGCGTTGCACTCGTTTAGCGAGAGTTTTTTGAGCCTGATAAAATCAAATCCACCAAATTTGTCCAAAATTTTTTGAAGAGAATTAATGATAAAAACTGCGTCAGAAGTCTCACGCAGTTTCGTGAAAAAATTGAAGCCAGAAATGTTTCGGGCAAGTCTAATTCTTGAAGAAATGGCAATATTTTCAAAATTTTCGTTCATATTCAAAACAATTATAACAACTTGAAAAATTTTTGGCAAACATTCTTTCAATTTTCAACCGTTTTGTGTCTTTTGCCTTGAAACATTTTGTCAACCGCCTGCTTAACTGTCGGAAGTTCGTAACACTTTTCACAGCCCACAAAGCCTGTTTCCAAAATTTCTTGCACGCTTGTGCCGCATTTTGGGCAAATCTCATTGTTCATCTTTTTCAATTCCCTTCATTGTGAGAGAAATTCTCTTTTTTGGCAAATCGACAGCCAAAACTTTGACATCAACAACGTCGCCCACCTTGACAACGTCAGACGGATGTTTGACATAGCCGTCAGAAAGTTGAGAGATATGCACAAGACCGTCTTGATGCACGCCGATGTCGACAAAAGCACCAAAGTCAACAACATTTCTGACAACGCCGCGGAATGTCATGCCTTCTTTCAAATCTTCCATGTGAATGACATCACTTCGAAGGATTGGTTTTGGCATGGTTTCACGAATGTCACGACCAGGTTTGAGAAGTTCGTTTGTGATGTCTTCAAGTGTTGGAACGCCTACGCCACATTCTTCAGCAACTTTCTTTTCGCCTTTCTGTTCAATCATCTTTGGCAGAAGCACAAGGTTGTTGTTTTTGACGTCATTTTCAGTCAAGTTGAAAATGCCAAGAAGTTTTCTTGTTGCGTCATAACTTTCAGGATGCACAGCGGTGTTGTCCAAAACATTTTCGCCGCCAACAACACGCAAGAAACCTGCGCACTGTTCATATGCCTTTGGTCCAAGTTTTGAAACGGACAAAAGTTCTTCTCTCTTCTTAAAGCCTTTCATTTTGGTTCGATAATCGACAATGTTTTTGGCAATAGACATGTTCAGCCCAGAAACATAAGACAAAAGGCTTGGCGATGCGGTGTTCAAATCGACACCAACACTGTTTACGCAATCTTCAACCACACCTGTCAAAACTTCAGTCAAACGATTTTGTGGCATGTCGTGTTGATATTGACCAACGCCGATTGATTTGACATCAATTTTGATAAGTTCAGCCAGCGGGTCTTGAAGTCTTCTTGCGATAGACACTGCACTTCGCAGGTTTACATCATAGTCTGGGAATTCTTCCGCCGCAAGCTTTGAAGCAGAATAAACCGAAGCCCCCGCTTCGCTGACAACAGCATAGCTGACAGGTCGATTGACGTGTTTGATGAGTTCTGCGACAAAAATTTCGCTCTCTTTTGAAGCGGTTCCGTTTCCGATTGCGATGATGTCGACCTTGTTTTTTTCAATCATGGCTTTAAGTTTTTCCATGGCTTCTTCCGTTTTGGAACGCGGTGGAGTTGGATAAACAACTGTGGTGTCCAAAACCGAACCGTTTTTGTCAATCACCGCAATTTTGCAGCCATTGTGATAACCTGGGTCAAAGCCCATGATGATGTTGTTTTTCAGTGGCGCTTCCATCAAAAGTGGCTTCAAATTGACCTCAAACATTTTGATAGCTTGCTCGTCAGCCATGTCGGTCAAGTTGTTTCGACATTCTCTTTCAAGCGACGGGAACAAAAGTCGGTCATATGCGTCGCGAATAACTTCGTCCATAAGCTCATTGGTGTCTGCGTTGTCTTTTTTGAAATATCTTTCAATCACAGGAATGGTCAATTTTTCGTCAATCGTGATGTCAACTTTCAAGCATTTTTCTTTTTCCCCACGATTGATTGCCAAAATTCTGTGGCTTGGCAAAGTTTTCACTTCTTGCTTGAAGTTTGCGTAAGTTTCATAAGTCAAATTGTTTTCATTTTCAAGCAAGACGCAGTTTATGAACGCTTTGTTTGCGATGATTTCACGAAGTTCTTTTCGAAGTTCTGCATTGTCAGAAATTCTTTCGGCAACAATATCTTTTGCGCCAGCAATCGCTTCTTCAACAGTCGGAACTTCTTCTGTGATAAATTTTTCCGCTTCTTCCAAAATTTTGTTGTCTTTTGACTGAGCCTGCAAGATGTCAGCAAGTGGTTCCAGCCCTTTTGCAATGGCGACAGACGCTCTTGTTTTTCTCTTTGGCTTGTAAGGTCTGTAAATGTCTTCCACTTCGGTCAGCGTCATTGCTTCTTCAAGTGCTTTGGCAAGTTCGTCAGTCCATTTGCCTTGTTCTGTGATAACCTTTTGCACTTTGGTCTTTTCGTCTTCCAAATTTCTCAAATATTTCAATCTGTCAGCAAAATTTCTGAGCACTTGGTCGTCGCAAGAACCATGCATTTCTTTTCTATATCGCGCAATAAACGGAATGGTGTTCCCTTCGTCAATAAGTTCGATAATGTTGTGTGTGTAGTCATTTATAAGCCCAAATTCACTTGAAAGTCTTTCTTCAATTGTCATTTTTTATTCTCCTTGTAATCTTTCTCAAAATTTTTTTCTCTTCATCAAAATCAATCGGTCTTTTCCCCTGAAACGCCCCGTTTTTCTGAACGATTTTGCCTTGCATAACGCACATCAAGACGTCTTTTTTTGATTTTTCCCAGACCAGCGTCTTGAAAACGTCGTCATAAAGAGTCACTTCTCGTTTGACAACGATGAAATCAGCATAATCTCCAACTTGCAGTTTTTGCAATTTCATGCCCGCCGCAACGCTTCCGTCTGTTGTCGCCATTTTAAACACGTCTTTTTCTGATAGCACGCTCTTATCTTCAAACATGCTCCAAGTGTTTGTCAAGAGCTGTCGCATATAGCCAAAAAAGTCAACTTCAAACGCTGAGCCACTGCCAATGCCCATTGTCAAGCCCAGATTTTTGAACATCGCCAAATTGAGCGGTCTTCTGCCCATTTTGGCATCGGCATAAGGCGTGGTAATAAACCGACAATCATAGTTTTTCAAAAGCTCAAGTTCGTCTTTTTCAAGACAATTTGCTCCGACAATTGTTGGTTTGTCTTCAAGCAAGCCAAAATCTTCCAAAACCTCGCTCACAGGCTTGTGATAAAGCTTGTCAATTGTGCCAAGTTCTTCCAAACTTCGCCCGATTTCTATGAAAAGCCTGATTTTTTCTTTGTGCGCTTTGAGCGAAATTTCTTCCAGCTCACTTTCGCTGAAATCTTGCAAATTTTTTAAATAAAGTCTTTTCAACTTGAAAAGTGGCCACATCTTCGTTTCGTTAACTTGCAAAGCCCCTGCCAAAGCACTTTTCATGTCAAAAAGGCCAGACAAAAAGTCAAAAGGTTTTTCCAAGTTGTAATTGTTTGGATAAAGTTGAGCAAAAGTGTTGTTTTGTTTTGCAAGTTCTTCCAGCGGAACAAGTTCCAAGCCATATGTGTTTTCAAGTGCTTCTTCGCAATCACTGAAGGCGTTCACAAAAGACGGCAAAACAAAATTTTCATCAAGGTCGACGACTTCTCCGTCGAAATCTTCAATCGAATCTTCCGTTATTTCAACTATTTTTTTGTTTTCAACAACAATGTCGCAACTTTTCAGCTCGCCTGTTTCCAAATCGACCAAAGACGCTGATTTGAAAAGTTGTTTCTTTCTGAAAGGAATGATATTGTCGAATTCTATCTGCATAAAATCTCCTAAAAAATCGAATTCTAAACATAGACATTATAACAAAAAGGGACAAAAAAGGCAAATGAAAAGAAAGACAATTTTGCATTCTGATGTCAACAATTTTTTTGCTTCGGTGGAATGTGTGACAAATCCAAAGCTCTTCGGCAAGCCCGTCGCCGTGACAGGAAACCCAAAGAAGCGAACAGGGATAATTTTGGCGAAGAATGAAATTGCAAAAAAATTTGGTGTCAAAACAGGCGAAGCAATCTGGCAAGCTCAACAAAAATGCCCCGACCTTGTGACCGTCGGTCCACACTATGATGTCTATGAAAAAATTTCGAAGCAACTTCATGAGCTTTATCTTGAATATACCGATTTGGTGGAGCCACTGGGCTTGGACGAATGCTGGCTTGACGTCACGCCGTCGTTGAAATATCTCGGAAAAACCGGCAAACAAATCGCCGACGAAATACGAGAAAAAGTGAAAGAGAAGTTTGGTTTCACGGTTTCGGTCGGGGTTTCGTTTTCCAAGCTTTTTGCCAAACTTGGCAGCGACATGAAAAAACCAGACGCAACCACTGTGATACCTTATGAAAAATTTAAAGAGATGACTTACGATTTGCCGCTCAACTCCATTGTTGGCATTGGCAGCAGACTTACGGCCAGATTTTCAAAAATGAACATCAACACAATTGGCGAATTTGTCAGTTTGAAAGAAAGTTTTGTCAAAGAAATCATGGGCAAAACTGGCGTGGAGCTTCATCAAAAATTGAAAGGTGAATTTGCAGAAGAAGTGGCGTGTTATTATCATCTTGTTCCACCCAAAAGCATTGGCAACGGCACCACAACAATTTCTGACATCATTTCGAGAGATGACATAAAAAGTGTGGTCAGTTTTTTGAGTGAAAAAGTTTCCATCCGCATGGCAAATGGAAATTTTGAAGGCTCAACAATTTCTGTCACACTCAAAACAGCTGACTTTGAAAGATTTCATCATTCCAAAACCATTTCGCCAATCAGAAGTCGCGAAGAAATCGTCGAGCAAATCATGAATTTGATTGACAGTTTTTGGAAATATGACCGTTATGTGCGCGCCGTGAGAGTGCGAGTTTCAAATTTGAAAAGCCTTGAAAGAGTTGAGCAACTTTCTTTTTTCAACGAAGAGACAAACAACCTGACAAAAAGCATTCAAATTGTCAAAGACAAATATGGCGCCGACAAAATTCATGTGGCAAGCGACACAGTTTCGTTTATCAACCGAAAAAGCAAAAGTGAAGAAAGTTCGCAATATTAAAAAAACTCCCGAAAAGGAGTTTTTGTTTTATGGATTTGAAACTTCCACCGTTTCTGGAGTTTCTTTTTTGACTTTTTTCTTCTTTTTGTTGTGATAGCCAATCGCCCACAAGCCTGGTGTCAAGAAGACGGAAGAATAGAAGCCTGCGACAATTCCGACCATGATTGGAAAAGCAAATTCTTGAATGGCCGAAACACCAATCACAGTTATCATGAAAATCATAATGAAAGTTGTCAGCGTTGTCAAAATCGAACGCATCATGGTTTCTTTGACCGAACTGTTTGCAATTTCGGCATTGCTGATTTTTTCGTTGTTTTGACGAGCAATCTTCAAACGGTCGCGAATTCTGTCGAAGATAATGATTGTGTTGTTGACAGAATATCCCAAAATTGTGATAAGAGCTGCAATAAATGCCGCATTGATTTGAATTCTGAAGATAAGCATCACCGCTGTCGTCACCAATGCATCATGGAAAAGTGCCAAAATTGCTGCCAAACCGCTTGACAAATCAAATCTGAATGCCACATAAATCAAAATCAGAAGAAGTGCCACAAGAAGAGCCAAAAATGACCTCATCATCAGTTCTGCGCCTGCACTTGCCGTGGTTATGCCGCCGTTTGTAACAAGCCCAGCATAATGCTCACTTGCCAAATCAGAATTTTGAACATCTTCATCCACATAGCCAAATGATTTCAAAAGTTCCAGTCTGATTTCTTCGTTTATGCTTTCAATTTCTTCAGTCGACAAGCTGTTGTCGTTTTGATATTTCACAATGACTGCATCTTCTTGAGAAATTCCCAAGTCTCTGTTGTCCATTGTGGTCTGTTGAAGCGTGCTGATTTTAAGTCCGTGCTGTGCCAAAACATCGCTGATTTTCTTTTCGACTTCATCCATGTCTCTTTCAAGGTCATAAGATGCAAGGTCTGAAAATGTGCCTTTTGAATTTGTGAAAACTGTCATATTTGAGCCGCCGGTAAAGTCGATGCCAAGGTTGAACCCGAGCGTGCAGAACAGAACAATTCCAACAACGATGATGACAATTGGTGCAATCAAAAACCATTTCAAATTTTTGCAAAAATTAAATTTTGAATTTGTGATTTTTTCATCCAAAGAAAATTTGGTAGTCTTTTTATATTTACTCATTTGCCTGCCCTCCTACGACCACTTCTTCATTTTCTTTGAAAGTTCTGATCTGTTTCGGCAAATGAAGTTTTTTCGCTTTGACACTGTTTAAAGGCAGATACCATTTCACGAGGTATCTCAAGATAACAAGGTTCATGAACATCGAAAGCAAAATGCCGATAAGAAGAGTGATTGCAAAACCTTGAATTGAAGCTGTACCCAAAATGTAAAGCACAATAGCGGTCACGATTGTGGTGATGTTGCTGTCAAAAATTGGCCAGAAAGCGCGTTTGAAACCACTCTTGACAGAAAGTGGAATTTTTTTGCCAGAGCGATATTCTTCTCTCACTCTTTCGAAAATGATGACCGTTCCGTCGACAGCCATGCCGATGCTCAAGATAATTCCCGCAAGCCCTGGAAGCGTCAGTTGAACAAAAGGAATTGCCTGCAAGAAGAACATCATCAAAACGGTATACATAACAAGTGCAAAAGAAGCCAGCAAACCGAAATCGCCGTATCTCCACCACAAAAGAACAAAAATCAAAACAATTCCAACAACTCCGCCGATGAGTGCCAGCGTCAAAGCTTGGTCGCCAAGTGTGGCAGAAATAACCGAACTTTCCAGCAAATCAAGTTCGACATTGAAAGTTCCGCTCATAATTCTGAGTGCATAGTTTTCAGCGTCTTGAAAGCTTTCAAAGTCGCCAGAGATAAATGTTGACCCGCCTGTTATTCTCTCTTCGCAAGTGAGTTGCATATCAGCGCTGTCGTCGATTTCGCCGAGATAAACATAAATGGTTCCGTCGCCATTTGCTGCTTCTTCGGTCAAATCAGCAAATTTTGCGGCTCCTTCGTCAGTGAACTGAACACTAACACCATAAACATATTCTCCGCTGCTGTCAGGTTGAACAGTGGCTTGAACGTCTTGAATGTCGGTTCCCAAAATTCTTGCTTCAGCGCCTGCTTCTTGAGTGAGCGTCATGTAAAGTGGAGTTGGTTCTCCAATCAAGTCAAAAATTTCGTTTGAGTCAGTGAGTGATGGCACTTCAATCCTTATTCTTGTGCTGCCTTGTCTTAAAATGGTTGCTTCAGAATATTCCGCCGTGATGACCGATCTCAATCTCGAAACAGTTGCGTCAATCGCGTCGTTTAAATTTTGAGTGTTGCTGTCTTCAGAAAGCGAACAGTCATAGACAACAGAAATGCCGCCTGCAAGGTCCAAACCCAAAGGAATTGAGTTTGCAAAACCATTGTAGGTGTAAGAAGTGTAAGGAATATTAAAACTGCAAAAAGACAGAATCAAGCCCAAAAGGGTCAAAACTGCCATTGCCACAAAGTTGATAATGGAATTCTTTTTTACTCTACTTCTAGCCATTCTTTCCCCTTAAAAAAGTAATAATTTTCGCGTTAAATACCTTGTTAAGTATAATACATTAAGGGGCTGATGTCAATTAAAATCCTAATTTTTTTTCAAATTTACGCAAATAATGCCACAAATTGCACCGATGATACTTCCAAAAATAATGTCGTTTACAAGAGTGCGGTCAAAGCTGAAAGCCCCGTCCAAAATTGAAAACACCAAAAATGCTGCAATCGTGAAGAAAAGACCAATCAAAAATCCACTTAAGAGCCCCATAGATTTGTGTTTTTTCAGCCCGATAAACACGCCAAAAAAGATGCTGACGCCTTTGATAACTTGATTTACTGGAGCAATGATTTTGTCGGATATGTTTGTAAAGCGCAAGATGAATGCAAAAATCAAAATCCCAACCAGCGCAACGCACAAACCCACCACAACTCCTTTGACAATGCTCAAAAAAAGATTTCCGCTTTTTTCTTTTTTAAGTGCTTTCACTTTCATTATTGCCTCCCTGCCACATTTTAAACATGGACAACTAAGTTAATATAAGTTATGCACTCAAAATTTTAGTCATGACAAAAAATAAAGCCGCTTGGCTTTATTTCTTCGTTTCGTCTTTGTTTTCAGAGTTCTCAACTTTTTCTTCAGTTTTTTCTTGAGAAACTTCAACTTCAGATTTTTTCTTTTTGTTTTTCTTTGCTTCTTTTTTGGCTTGTTCTTCTTCCAAAGCTTTGCGTTCTGCTTCAGCCTTGGCTTCAGCTTCTCTTTTAAGCTCTGCTTCGCTCTTGAAAACGGTGTAAATTGCATAAGCATCCACACTCAGATAGCTCTTTGTTTTTCCGCCAGTTTCAAGCACAACAACCTTTTGAGAGTCGTCAAATTTAAGTTCAACAATCGTGCCATAGACACCGCTTGTCGTCAAAACCTTGTCTCCGACTTTCAAAGAATTGGTTTGTTCCTGAATTTTTTGAGTTTCTCTTTTGTTTCGAGCGTTCATCATAATTGGAAGCGCAATCAAAAGCAAAACAACCACGCCAATCAAAACATAGTTCCAAATATCGCCGCCAGCAGCCAACAACATACTCATATTTTTCTCTCCTTTTTATTTGAAATAAAAGCCCATCAACAAAATCACAAAGATAACGCCAAATGGCAAAATAAGTTCGTTTATCCCCATGAAAGCAAGCTCCTTTTAAGATATTATCACAAAATGATAACATATTCCAAACAAAAATTCAAGGTTGTTTGCGAAAAAAGGAGAATTTTGTCGGTTAAATCTTTTTAGTTTTAATTTCTTCTTGCATTCTTGAAACAAAGTCAGAAAGTTTCAAGCCGCTTTTGTTTTCAAAGCCGCGTCCGCGAATGGAAATTGTTTCGTTTTTCTCTTCTTCGTCGCCGACGATGATGAGATATGGAATTTTCATTGAAAGTGCTTCACGAATTTTGTAACCAATCTTTTCATTTCGGTCATCAAGTTCGGCTCTGAAACCGTTTTGCAACAAATTTTCATAGACCTTTTTTGCATAACTGTTGTTTCTTTCTGTCAACGTCAAAACCTTGACCTGAACAGGTGCCAGCCAGAGTGGCAAAAGCCCTTTGGTTTCTTCCAAAAGAAAGGCAATAAATCTGTCGAGCGAGCCCAAAATCGCTCTGTGAATGACAACTGGACGTTGTTTTTGATTGTTTTCGTCGACATATTCAAGTTGAAATTTTTCTGGAAGCTGATAGTCAAGCTGAACTGTTGACAAAGTCACTTCATGACCCAAAGCGCTCTTCACTTGAACGTCAATTTTTGGCCCATAAAAAGCCGCTTCGCCTTCTGCTTCATAATAATTTGCTCCCGTCGCCTTGATGATTTGACGAAGAGCATTTTCGCTCTTCTCCCAAAGTTCGTCGTTGCCAAAATACTTTTCAGCATCGTTTTTGTCGCGAAGAGAAAGTCTCAAAGTGTAATTTTCAAATCCAAAATCTTTGTAAACTTCCAAAATGAGCGCAATAACACCATTCACTTCATCGGCAATTTGTTCTGGCGTGCAGAAAATGTGGCTGTCGTTTTGCGTGAACGCTCTGGCTCTTTCAAGACCGCACAAGTTTCCGCTGTCTTCAAAACGGAAGTCGTTTGCAATTTCAGCAATTCTTATCGGCAAATCACGATAAGAGTGCATATCATGCTTAAACATAACCATGTGGTGTGGGCAGTTCATAGGTCTAAGCACATAAGCCTCGTCGTCGAGCTCCATGGCTGGAAACATATCGTCTTTATAGTGGTCCCAGTGACCAGAAGTTTTGTATAAATCAACATTTCCAAGCGACGGCGTCATGACGTGCTTATAACCCTTTGCAATCTCTTTGTTTGTGATATAGTCAGCCAAAATTCTTCTCAAAACAAAACCGTTTGGAAGATACATCGGCAAACCTTTTCCAATCAGTTCGTCAAACATGAAAATGCCAAGTTCTTTGCCCAAACGCCTGTGGTCACGCTTTTTAGCTTCTTCGACCATTGCAATGTGGTCAGCGAGTTGTTTTTTGTCTGGGAAAGCATAGGCATAAACTCTTTGAAGCATTTTGTTTTTCTCGCTTCCACGCCAATAAGCACCGTTGACCGCATGAATTTTGAAAGCGTAGTTCTGCAGATTTTTGCAACTCTCTACGTGCGGTCCGCTGCAAAGGTCAAAGAAGTCGTCGCCTGTGAAATAGACAGAAATTTCGGCGTCAACAGGAAGTTCGTTGATGATTTCAGTTTTGTAAGGATTGTTTTTAAAAAGTTTCAAAGCTTCTTCTCTTGAAACAACTTTTTTGACAAAAGGTTCGCCTTTGCCAATGATTTCTTTCATCTTTTTTTCGATTGTTTCAAAGTCGTCTGGCGTCAACTGTTTGTCAAGGTCGACATCATAATAAAACCCGTCGTCAATGGCAGGGCCGATTGTCAGTTTCACGTTTGGATAAAGTTCTGTCAGCGCTTTTGCCAAAACGTGCGCAAGAGAATGTCTTGCTCTGTGAAGTTTTTCGTCTTTTTCATTAAGTTCCATTTTAAATTCTCCTTTTCCGCCTGCATTTTAAAACAAAAAAATCGTTCTCAAAAACAAGCCAAACTTGATTTTAAGGACGATTTTCAAAAACCGCGGTTCCACCTTAATTGCACACGAAGTGCCACTCATTTAAAGATGCATTTTCAAACATGAAAGTGGTTTCAGATTTTGAGTTTGCCAAGATTTTTCACCAACCAATCTTTCTCTGTGCGCAAAACTTCAAAGCCTACTTGTCTTTCACTAAACACAACACAATTTTAATCCTCCAAAAAAATAATGTCAAGGATTTTTGAAAAAATTCTATTTCAACACCGAAAATTTGTCCAACTTTTCGAGATTTTTGTTGTAACAAACATTGATGCGCTCTTCAAAAATTTTTGATAAAAAGCCTGCCGTGTTGTCGTCACTTCGGCAAAAAAGATTGATTTTCTTTGGGCAAAGTTCAATCAGCGAAGAAACCAAGCCTTCTTTTGAAAGTTTTTCATATGGTTCTTCCAAATTGTTGGCTTTGATTGAATAGCCGTTTTCGTCTTCGAAAACACTGATTTCATCTTCACAAATTTCCAAATTGTCAATCAAAAATTTGAGCAAGTCAAAAAAAGCTTCGTTGCTGACGAGATAGTCGCTATTTTCATTTGCAAGTGTGATAAGCTCCGCCCACTTTTCTCGCAGTGATTTGAGCTTGAAATAATAAAACGAGTCCAAATTCAAATTTTTGTTGAGTTTCAAATTTTTGCTGATAAGATAAAAATCTGTTTCTTTGTCAAAATTTATCAAAGCTTTTTTAAACGCCGTCAAACTCATGTTTTCATGAAGTGGAAGCCTCAAATTTTCTGTCAAAAATTTTTCTTTATAAAAATTGCAGATAACTTTTATGATGCATCTTTCAATGGCGACACTGACGCGGCTTTGTTCTTCGATTGGGCAGCCGACAAGAATAAAAAAATTGTCAAATTCTTCATAACACGTCACAATGGCGCCGTTTTCAGCGCAGTGGCTTTTCAGAGTTTGATAAACAAATTTTGCTATCTCCAATTTTTTTGAACTGACAGATATAGAAAGTTCCCACATATAAGCTCCTTACAAGAGATAGTGTATGCAAGGACTTTAAAAATACTCAAAATTTTGTTTTTATTTTTGTAATTTTACCTTTTTTGTTTGACATTTTTGGCAAATTTTAAGATAATAAAATTGCAAAAGGAACAAACTATAAATTATGAAGAAAAAACTTACGCTCTTTCTTATGGTTGTGTTGATGTTGCCGCTCGTCGCGCTTTTTGGTTGCGATGAAGTTTCTTCATTTGGCGTAACAGTTTACACAAGTTCCTCAAGCTATGGCTATTCAACTGGCTCTGGCACCTATAACGACGGTTCCACTGTCACCCTGACAGCTACCGCAAAAACTGGTGGAAAATTTGTCGGTTGGATTTTTCAAAACACCACACTTCTTGAAGATGGCGACACATTTTCAATTGAAACATCTGAAGACCAAACAAGATCAACTTTGACTTTCGTTATGTCAGCAAACACCCAAGGATATTACACCGCGGCCTTTGACAGCAACAATTCAAGCACAGAAAGCAGAATGACCTATGTCAAGCTCAGCTCTTACAGAGTGGCAACGGAAGACGCCTTCACGGCAAACCCTGCCGGAACAACCGACACCGAAACCGCTCCGGATTTGCTTTCTGCAAACCTTTCAATCGCGCAAGGTGCAAGTTCTTCAAATTTGACAAACGTTTTGACACTCGACAATGCCACACTCAAAGATAATGTGATTTACACCGCCGAAAATATCAATCAGGTCTTGTATTTATCATCTTACAACAGCCGTTATGTCAGAATGCAGTTTGTTGGAAGAGTTGGCACTGACACATTCAACAAAGATTTGAGAGCAGAGCTTGATTTTCAGTCCAACTTCCCTGAAACAGAAAATGCGAATTACACAAGCTCGGTAAATTATTCAAGAACAGACGGAATTTACACAATCACTTTCAGTTTTGAAAACAACAATCAAACTTTTTATGTTGTTTTGAATTATGAAAATTTAAAATAAAAGTCACATTTTTTTGTGACTTTTATTATTTATATTCCACTTTTTTCAAATAAAGCCCGCACGCTGGCATTGTTTGCCCCGCAAATTTTCTCTGTCCGCTTTCAAGCGCTTTCTTCACGTCATTTTCGGTCAGCTTTCCGCTTCCAACATCAAGCAAAGTGCCGACAATTATGCGAACCATGTTATACAAAAAGCCGTCGCCTGTCACTTCAAAAGTGCAAAGCCTGCCGTTCTTTGAAAAAGCGATGTCAAAAATTTCTCTTTCAAAGTTTGTCACGCCAGTTTTTGAACTGCAAAAGCCTTTGAAGTTGTGTTTTCCTGTCAAAAGCGGAATGACATTTTTGATTTTTTCTTCGTCAATTTTGTATGGATAAAAGGCCAGCAAATCGTGCTTGATTGCACTTCTTTCGCCACCCACCTGCACGACATATCTGTAAGTTTTTCGCTTTGTCGAAAAACGCGCATGAAAATCGAGCGGCACCTGTTCGACTTTTTTTATGCGAACATCTTCCGCAAGCAAATTGTTCAACGCATATTTGATGTTTTTGGTCGGAATTGAATGCTCTAATTTCACACTGGCGACTTGCTCAAGTGCATGCACGCCTTTGTCAGTGCGTCCGCTTCCTTCCACATCGACTTTTTCGCCCGTCAACGTCAAAAAGGCATTTTCCAGCTCGCCCTGAACCGTTCTTTGACCGTTTTGCTTTTGCCAACCCGAAAAATTTGCGCCGTTATATTCAATAAAAAGTTTAAGATTTCTCATGCGACCATTTTAACAAAAAACTCGCCAAATTGACAAATAAAAATATCAAATAAATTTGACTAAAATTTTCAAAAAGCTTAAACTAATTCAAAAAGGAGATAGTTGTGAAAAAAGTTGTTGATGGAAACACCGCCACTGCCATGGTGGCATATAAATTGTCGGAAGTCATTCCAATTTATCCAATCACTCCGTCTTCTCCCATGGCGGAATATTGTGACGGAGAAGTTTCAAGCGGAAAATTGAATATTTTCGGTGAAAAGCCAACTTTGATTGAAATGCAGTCAGAAGGAGGCGTTGCAGGAACCGTTCACGGAAGCTTGTGTGCTGGTGCACTGACCACAACGTTCACATCCAGTCAAGGGCTTTTGCTTATGATTCCAAACCTTTATAAGCTCGCCGGCGAACACCTACCTTGCGTCATTCACGTCGCCGCAAGAACTCTCGCCACACATGCTCTTTCAATTTTTGGCGACCACAGCGACGTTATGGCAACAAGACAAACTGGTTGCATTCTTCTGTCTTCTGCATCCGTTCAACAAGCTCACGATTTTGCTTTGATTGCACATGTGCTCACATATAAAACTTCACTGCCTGTTATTCACTTTTTTGACGGCTTTAGAACTTCTCACGAAATTCAAAAGATTGACGCAGTCAGCGACGAGATAATCAAAGCCATGCTTCCAGAAGCGGAAATCAAAAAATTTAAAGAGAGCAGAATGACGCCAAATGCGCCTTATCAAAAAGGAACTGCTCAAAATCCAGACGTCTTTTTTCAAAACAGAGAACTTTCAACGCCTGCCTACACAAATGTTTACAAGACTTTGGAAGGCATCTTGAAAACTTTTGCGTCGCTGACAGGAAGAAAATATTCGCCTTATCAGCTGCTTGGGAACAAAAAACCAAAGAATGTCATTGTCAGCATGGGCTCTTCTTGTGAAACCATTGAAGAAGTGCTGGAAAACGACAAAACTTTGAGCAAAGATGTCGCTCTTGTGAACGTTCATCTTTATCGACCTTTTGACTATGAAAAATTCTCCAAACTTTTGCCAGAAACGGTGGAAAAGGTCATCGTTTTGGACAGAACAAAAGAGTGTGGCGCACGCGACCCGCTTTATCTTGATGTCGTCAACGCGCTTTCAGATCGACCAAACATTCAAGTTGTCGGCGGAAGATACGGTCTTGGCGGAAAAGAATTTACGCCAGCCATGGTCAAAGCGGTCATTCAAAATTTTGAAGACATGAAAGACGATTTCACTGTTGGAATTGTTGACGATGTTTCAAAATCGTCTTTGCCGCTTGAAAATTATCACACAAAAACCAAAAATTTTCAGATGAAATTTTTTGGACTTGGCTCAGACGGAACAGTTTCTGCCAGCAAAAGCACAATCAAAATTTTGGGAGACGAACTTGACAAGTTTGTGCAAGGTTATTTTGAATATGACAGCAAAAAAAGCGGAAGTTTGACACGTTCTCATGTCAGAGTGAGCGACAAACCAATCAAAAGCACCTATCTTGTGCAGAACGCTGACATCATTTCCATTTCAAATTTTTCGTTTGTGCACCGCTACAACTGCCTTGAAGGGCTGAAAGAAAACGGAAAAGTGCTTATCAACACCGTTTTCTGTGCCGATGAGGTCGACAAAGTTTTGCCAGATGTTTACAAAAAGATTTTGCAAGAAAAGAAAGCTTCGCTTTTTGTTGTCAACGCACAAAAAATTGCCGAAAAAGTTGGGCTTGGAAACAAAATCAACATGGTCATGCAAACCGCTCTTTTCAAAGTGGCAAACATCATTCCATTTGAAGATGCAAAAGCGCAAATTGAAAAATATATCAAAAAAACTTTTGCCAAAAAAGGTCAAAAAGTTGTCAATCAAAATTTGAAAGCGGCAGCCATGACCGAAGATAAGATTGAAAAAGTTGACATTTCAAAGTTCACTTTCAAAGGCATTGGTTTGCAAGAGAAAAACATTTCTGACAAGTTTTATCAAACCATAATGAAGCCAATTGAAAAACTGGAAGGAGATAATCTGCCAGTTTCTGTGTTTGACAAGGCTGGAAAAATTCCAAGCGGAACAGCCGAATTTGAAAAACGTGGCATTGCCGCTCATCTTCCATTGTGGCTTCCGAAAAACTGCATTCAGTGCGGTCAATGTGTTATCGCCTGCCCGCACAATGCCATTCGTCCAGTTTTGGTCAAAGGTGAAACACCTGAAGAAATTGAATTTGCCGCTGCTTTTGGCATGAATGGCTATTATTACCGCCTGCAAGTCAGCCCAGAAGATTGCACTGGTTGCGGCGTTTGTGCCAATGTTTGCCCAGCAAAAGACAAAGCGCTTGTCATGAAAATGGCAAACGAAACTCTTGAACAAGAAAAGAAAAATTACCAAATTTTGAAAAGCATCAAATCAGAAAAAGAGACACCTTTCTCGACCGATTTGCCAAAAGGATTGCAATTTAAAGATTGTTATTTTGGTTTTTCTGGTGCGTGCGGTGGCTGCGGCGAAACGCCTTATATCAAACTTGCCACAACGTTGTTTGGCGAGCGAATGGTCATTGCAAACGCAACTGGCTGCTCCAGCATTTATGGCGGCTCGTTCCCGTCTTGCCCATATCTGAAAGACGAAAACGGCAAAGGTCCAGCATGGGCAAACAGTTTGTTTGAAGACAACGCCGAATTTGGTTTGGGACTCAAGCTTGGCAGCAAATATTCTGCGACCGAAAAACAAAGCGTTTGGATTATCGGTGGTGATGGTTGGGCATATGACATAGGTTATGGCGGGCTTGACCATATTTTGAATTCAAAAGAAAATGTCAACATCTTGGTGCTTGACACCGAAGTGTATTCCAACACAGGCGGCCAGGCTTCAAAATCGACTCCGCGTGGTGCCATGGTCAAATTTGCCAACTCTGGCAAACAAACCAAAAAGAAAGATTTGGTGGCTCTTGCAATTGCATCAAAAAATTGTTATGTGGCACAGGTCAGCCTTGGCGCAAACATGAACCAATGCATCAAAGCGTTTAAAGAAGCCGAAAACTTTGACGGGCCAAGTTTGATTGTCGCCTATGCGCCTTGCGTAAATCACGGCTTTGACATGTCTCAAACCACAACTGAAATGAGAAAGGCTGTCGAGTGTGGCTATTGGGCACTTTTGCGTTACAACCCGCAGACGAACAATCTTTCGCTTGACAGCCAAAGCGACTTTGACAAATATGCAGACTATTTGAGCGGCGAAAGCAGATTCAGCGCCATCAAAGAACTCAAAGGCGAAGAGGCTGAGAAACTTTTGGAAGAAAGCAAAGAAGACGCAAAGCAGCGTCTTGAAACCATCAAAAATTTCATAAACAACTCACAAAATGCGTAAAATATTATTGTTTCATAACAAATTTCCATTTGACAAATTTTTCTGTTTGGTTTAAAATAAGGATTATTCAAATTTAAAAAGGTTAAAAATTATGGATTTATTCAAAACTTGGCTGGTGGAAACACCAATTGCGCACAGAGGATTTCACGACAAAAACAACCCAGAAAATTCTTTGGCAGCGTTTGCAAGAGCAATTGAAAAAGGTTATGCAATCGAACTTGATGTTCAACTTTTGGCAGATGAAACTGTTGTTGTTTTTCATGACGACTCTTTGGCAAGAATGACCGGAAATGACGGCTACATCAAATATCTGAACAAAGAAGATTTGAAAGCGCTTTCTCTCAAAGGCACAAAAGAAACCATTCCAACACTGGAAGAAGTTTTGAGGTTTGTCGATGGAAGAGTTCCTCTTTTGATTGAAATCAAAAACAAATACAAAGTCGGAAAGCTAGAACAAAAAGTGATTGATTTGCTCAAAAGCTATAAAGGCGAATACGCCGTTCAATCGTTCAACCCTTTCTCTTTGGGATATTTCAGACAACACGCCCCTCAAATTTTGCGCGGTCAGCTTGCTGGATATTTAAAAAACGAAAAATCACTTTCTTGGATTTCAAAATTTTTGCTCAAACGCATGCGCTTCAACAAAAAAGTCAGCCAACCTAATTTTATTGCGTATGAAGCAGCGGCTCTTCCAAACAGATTTGTCAGAAAATATAAAAATCTTCCGCTGCTTGCTTGGGCAATCAAAAGCAAGGAAGAATATCTCAAAATTGTCAAATATTGCGACAACATCATTTTTGAAAAATTTGACCCAGAAATTTAAAAAAACATCAAAAATGATGTTTTTTTATTAATTTTTTCGATTTTTTGCTATTTTTTCTTAATTTTTTAACTTTTTTAAATATGTCACCGTGATGTTGCCATATTTTTTCTCGTCATAAACTTCAAAATTTGAATAGTCGAAATTGTCGCCTGTGGCATGTTCACAAACAATAACTCCGTCATCTGAAAGCAGCTGTTTTTCAAAAATTTTTTGCAAAACTTTTTCATATAAACCACTTTTGTAAGGCGGGTCAAGAATTATCAAATCAAACTGTTCGTTGCACTCTTCAAGAAATGTGAGCGCGTTGCATTTGTTGACTTTCGCGTCAATTTTCATGTTTTTCAAGTTCTGCTTGGTCATTTGAACGCTTCGAATGTCTTTGTCCACAAAAACAACTTTTGCCGCACCACGACTGAGAGCCTCAATGCCCATTGCGCCTGTTCCGCAAAACAAATCCAAAACTCGTTTTTCAGGCACAAAAAATTGCAACTTCGTGAAAATGGCTTGTCTGACCTTATCCGTCGTTGGACGAACGTGTTCAAATTTGTTTTCGATAAGTCTATGCCCCCTGAAAAGACCGGTTGTTATTCGCATCATATGGATGATTTTAACACATTTTTCACTCTTCCACAATCGTTTGCCCACGAAAATTTGAAAATCCGGTCAAAACTTCATAAGAAATCGTCTTGAGCGGTTTTGCCAAAATTTCTGCATCAAACATAACTGAAACTGCGTCACCCACGCTCACACTTTCGTCTATTTCAACAAAAAAGCAATCCATGCAAATCAACCCAACTGACCGAAACAATTTGTTGTTTATTTTAACAGAAAATTTGTTGCTCAAATTTCTTCGCAAGCCGTCGCCATAACCCACCGGCACAATGGCATAAAATCCGCTTTTTGAAACTTTAAATTTGTCTGAATAACCAATATTTTCACCCTTTTGACAATAAAATTTTTTGGAAACAAACGATTTGATTTCCATGACAGGTTTGAGATTTTTTTTGCCATAGCCATACATGCCAATTCCCAGTCGCAACATGTCAAATTCGAAAGGGAAATCAATCATGCCACTCCCACCAAAACACACAGGCACATTTTGAGAAATTTCTGCTCGCAACTCTTGAAATTTGCGATAATTTTTCCATGTCTCTTTCTTGTTGTCAGAACATGGAAAATGTGTGTAAATTGACTTAAGTTTTATTTCTTTTTCTTCCAAAAAATTGTTAATAAGCCGCGCCTGCAGTGGACTTTTTATGCCAAACCTGTTCATTCCGCAGTTCAATTTCAAGTGGCATAAGTCTTTCAAACCATGCTTGCAACACAAAGCCAAATCACTTTCGCAGTCGACCATAACTTCAAGGTTGTGTTTTTTGCAAGAACTGAAATCAAACACCTTTGAACAAATCAAAATTGGCTTGTCACACAATTTCCTTACTTCTTTGCCCTCTTCAACATTGACCACACCAAAATAATCGACATAAGGCTCAACAATCTTAACCACATCTTTTAAATCATGACCATATGCATTTGACTTTACCATTGCACATATCTTTTTGGAATTAAATTGATTTAAATTATAGATTAAATTATTTTTATAGATAATTTTAAAATTCTTCATATCTTATATTTA
>CAJLLK010000005.1 GCA_905207515.1 uncultured Christensenella sp.
TTTTTAAAATAATTAATTTGCAGTTTGCAATTGGCAAAAAAAATTGTTTGGTTTTAACAAATAGAGCAAAAAGATTGATTTTTTGTGAATTTTTAACAAATTTTTTGATATTTTTGCTGTTTTTTGCATTTTTTCTGAATCTTTGGATGTTTTTAATAATTTTTTTGTGTTTAATTTTCAGTCCTTTTTTGGTAATTTTAGCGTTTTTCCTAGCCCAGCCAATTGAAGAATCGATAAAAAGAAATTACATAAACAAAGCCAAGAAAAAGTTGCAAAAAATGCCATGCAAAAAAATTGCCATCACGGGCAGCTTTGGAAAAACTTCCACCAAAAACATTTTGTATCAGATTTTGAAAGAAGAGTTTGACGTGTGTTCAACTCCAAAAAGTTACAACACTCCAATGGGGATTTGCAAAACCATTTTGCAAGAGCTCAAAGAAACGGACGATTTTTTCATTTTGGAATTTGGTGCAAGGCAAAAGGGCGACATTGAATTTTTGGCAAAATTTGTTGGCGTCGATTTTGGCATTATAACCCCAATTGGAAATTGTCATCTGGAAACCTTTGGAAGTTTGGAAAACATTGAAAATGAAAAATACAAACTTTGCTTGGAAGCAAAAAATGTTGTCGTTTTCAATGGCAGAAGCAAATCAACTCAAAAACTGTTTCAGCGTTTTCATCACAAAAAATATTTGGTTTGCCAAAGCGGCAGTTTCGCTTATGCAGAAAACATAAAGTATAACGAAAATGGCAGCACATTTGATTTGGTTTTGGCAGGAGAAAAACACAAAATTCAAACCACACTGCTTGGAAAAGCAAACATCGACAACATTGTTGTTGGAGTTGCCATGGCACATCTTTTGGGCGAAAGTTTTTTCAACATCAAAAAGGCATTATCAAAATTGAAAGGCGTTCCGCACAGATTGGAACTTATCAAGGGAGAATTTGTCAATGTGATTGACGATTCTTACAACAGCAATTTTGAAGGTTTCAACCAAGCTTTGGACGTTTTGAAGTTTTTTAAGGGCAAAAAGATTGTCATTTCGCCGGGCATTGTTGAACTTGGGAAAGAACAATTTCAAACAAATTTTGAAGCTGGAAAAAATGTTGCAAAGGTGGCAGATATTTTTGTGATTATGAACGAAACCAACAAAGATGCGTTGAAAAAAGGTGCAATAAGTGGAGGAATGAGCGAAAATCAGCTTTATTTTGCAAACGCAAGACAAAAGCAAAAAGAAATTTTGAAAGAAATTGTGCAGCAAGGCGATGTCGTTTTGTTTGAAAATGATTTGCCAGACAACTTTGCATAACAAAACATCTTTTAAATTCATATAAAAACTTGAAAGGAAGTTTTATGAAAGAAAAAGTTGTTTTAATTTATGGTGGAAAAAGCGTTGAACATGACATTTCTATCATAACTGCACTGCAAGCGAAAAAGCATTTGCCAAAAAATTATGACTATCTGATGATTTACATGGATAAGACGGGTTTGTTTTGGACGGCGGACAATTTGGAAGACATCGATGTTTATTCCGATTTTGAGAAAAAAGCAAAAAACAAGCGTGAAATTACATTTTTTTTAGGAAAAAACGTGATTTTAGTCAAGAAAAAGAACAAATTTGTGTTTAAAGACAAGATTTTGGCGGTTCTAAATTGTTGCCACGGCGGGTCTGGAGAAGACGGAGCTTTGCAAGGTTTGTTTGAAGTTTGTCAAGTTCCGCAGACCAGTTCTGGCGTCACTTCTTCGGCACTTTGCATGGATAAGGCTTTTATGAAAGACATTTTGAAGGCAAACAGCATCAAAACCGCGCCATATGTTTATTTTGACAGATGTGCATACGATAAATTGAAGGCAAAGGTTTTGAAAGGTTTGAATTTTCCTATCATTGTCAAGCCAGCAAATTTAGGAAGCAGCATAGGCATTTCTGTGTGCAAGTCAAAAGAAGAATTTGCTGATGCAGTCGAATTGGCATTTGAGTTTGACGACAAAATTTTGGCGGAAAAATTGGTGGAAAATTTGAAAGAGTTCAACTGCGCATGTTTCAATTTTCAAGGTCAAACTTTTGTTTCGCATGTAAATTTTGTCAAAAATGACGGTCAAATTTACACTTTTCAAGATAAATACCTTTCAAATCAGCCAAATTCAGCGGAAGCCGAGAAAAAACTGGCGAAAAAGATTCAAACGCTCACCGAAAAACTTTACAAACTTTTCGACTGTCAAGGCATTGTTCGAGTTGACTTTCTTTTTGACGAGAAAAAACAAGAGCTGTTTGTCAACGAAATCAACTCAATCCCTGGCTCTTTGGCGTTTTATCTTTTTAAGGATGTGCCTTTCAAAGATTTGCTGGGTGCCATGATTGAGCAAAGCATTTTTGTTTCTCACGAAAAAGAAAAACTTTACAAAACTTTTGACAGCGATGCCTTGAAAATTTTTGCAAATTCAGCGCAACATCATAAAAAGTGAGCAAAAAAATTGTCAATTGCTGACTTATTTTGACTACGCAGCTTTTATTGAACGGCGTTTTATTAAAATTAGCATAAAGGAGAAAAGTTTATGACCTTGAAACAAATTTTGCCTTTTTTGAAAGATGAAAATCTTCAAAACCAAGATTTTCGTTCTATCAGCCGAGATAGCAGAACTGTCGAGCGCGGAGATGTTTATTTTTGTTTGTCTGACGATGAAAAATTATCAAAACAAAGGTGTGATGAGGCTTTGAAAAAGGGAGCTACACTTGCTGTGAGCAATTTTGACGTTCTGCCAAATGTTTTGAAAGTGGAAGATGCCAGAGTTGTTTTTGCAAATGCATGCAAACTTTGTTATGACCAAGCTTGCGACAAAATGAAGCTTATTGGTGTGACTGGCACAAACGGAAAGACGACAACGACGCATATTATTGCTGAAATGCTAGCGCGAAACGGCAAAAAAGTTGGGCTTATTGGCACGAACGGCGTTAAGTTTGACGGCAAAACTTTGGATAGTCCGTTGACAACTCCAGATGCTGACTTTTTGCATAAAACTTTTTTTGACATGCAAAACGCTGGAGTGGAATATGTTGTCATGGAAGTTTCGGCGCACGCTTTGGCGCAGAAAAGAGTTGACGGCATCAAGTTTGATGTCGGAGTTTTGACAAACGTAACGCAGGACCATTTGGATTATTTTAAAAGTTTTGAAAACTATGAAAGGGCAAAATTTGACTTTTTCACAAAAGAACATATCAAACAGGCCGTGGTTTGTTTGGATGATAAATCGGGTCAAAAACTTGTGCAACAGCTAGAAGTTCCGGTTTTGACTTACGGGCTGGCCAGTCCAAGTGACACTTTTGCAATTGATGTGTGCTGCTCCATGAATGGCTCGCACTTTGTTGGAAATGTTTGCGACAAAATTGTGGAAATAAAAACCAATTTGGTGGGGCATTATAATGTTTTAAACTCTCTTGCTGCCTTGACAGTTTGTCACTGTTTGGGGCTCGGCGAAAATGAGCTTGCAAGGGGATTGAATTTTGTCAATCCAGTTGAAGGCAGGTTTAACGTTGTCAATTTCAACGGCAAACATATTGTGATTGATTATGCTCATTCACCTGACAGTTTGAAAAATGTTTTGCAAACGGCAAGAAGTTTGACAAACAAAAATGTTTATGTCGTTTTTGGATGCGGCGGAAACCGTGACAAACTCAAACGACCGCTTATGGGCAGAATTGCCGAAACAAATGCCGATTATGTCTGCCTGACTGACGATAACCCACGCCTGGAAAAGTCGCTTGACATCATTTCTGACATTGAAAAGGGCATGAACAAACCGCACATGGTCGAGCCAAACAGGGCGAGCGCAATCAGAAAGATGATAGATTTTGCTCAAAAAGATGACATCATTGTCATTGCTGGCAAGGGTGCGGAGAAATATCAAGAAATAGGAACTCAAAAATTTGCATATAATGATTTTGACGCAATATATTCTTATTTCAAAGAATTGGACCCTGTCAAAAAGCGAGGCAAAGAATTTTATGATTGTTAAATATTTAATTTGCGGGCTGTGTTGTTTGCTTTTTGCAAGCTTGATAGCTCCGCTGGTGCTTTGGGCTTGCAAAAAACTTAAGGCTTCTCAAAGCATTTTGCATTATGTGGACAAGCATGCAAGCAAAGAAGGCACTCCAACAATGGGCGGGCTTATTTTCATTTTGACGACTTTTTTTGCAGGCTGTTTTTTGTTTGAATATTCCACTTTTTTGGCGTGGTTTGCACTCGCGGTCATGTTTGCATATGCACTGTTGGGTTTTTTGGATGACATAATCAAGGTGCACTTTCATCACAACGAGGGATTGCGACCTTATCAAAAAATTGTGGGACAAGTTGGAATTGCGGTCATCATTGCGGTGTATGTTTACCTTTCGGGCAGAACAACACTTTCTTTTTTCGCATGGGAGTTTGACATTGGTTGGGGAATTATTCCGCTTGTAGTGCTTGTTATGGTGGCGACGACAAACAGTGTAAATTTGACGGACGGTTTGGACGGCTTGGCTGGTGGAGTTTCTCTCATCTATATCTTGGTGTTTGGCATTTTGCTGGCGATTTCAAATTCGCTTGAACTTCAAAACATGGCAATGCTTTGTTTTGGGCTTTGTGGTGGACTTGCTGGCTTTCTGCTTTTCAACTGTTTTCCTGCTAAAATCTTTATGGGCGACACAGGCTCGCTTGCACTGGGTGGATTTATTGGGACAATTGCCGTTTTGAGCGAGTTGGAACTTCTGCTTCCAATCATGGGCATCATGTTTGTTTTGTCTGCCGTCTCTGACATCATTCAAGTTTTGCACTACAAACGGACTAAAAAGCGCGTTTTTTTAATGGCTCCGCTTCATCATCATTTTGAGCAAAAAGGAGTGCATGAAAACAGAATTGTCGCAGTATATATAGTTATAACAGCGGCAGTTTCTTTGACAGTTTTGACCTGTATGCTGACCGTTGGAATTTGACCAAGGGAACTTTGAATGAAATTAAAAAACAAAAAGGTTTTGGTTTATGGGCTTGGAGACAGTGGACGAGCCGCCATAAAACTTTTAAAAAATCAAAATGCTTATGTCAGTTTTTATGATGACGACATAAGATTTTTCGAGTATGTCGGTTTTGAACGCAATCCGGAAAATCAAAATTATGATTTGGTTGTTGTCAGTCCTGGCATAAAGTGCGTCGGAAACACTCTGCTTGAGAAATTTAAAGAAAAAAACATTCCAATCATCTCTGAGATAGATTTGGCGTATATGTTTTCAAAGGGAAAGATTGTCGCAATCACTGGCACAAACGGCAAGACAACTGTCAGCATGCTCACCAACAAAATTTTGAAAGCTGCGGGCTATAAAACTTTTTTGTGTGGAAACATCGGCTTGCCATTTTCTGCGGTGTGTGAGAAAACCACAAAAAACAGTGTTGTGGTTTGTGAAGTCAGCAATTTTCAACTTGAGACAAGCCAATTTTTTCGAGTGGATGTTGCTTGCATTTTAAACATAAAGCCAGACCATTTAAATAGGCATGGCAGTTTTGAAGAATATAAAAAAGTGAAAGCGAAGATTGCTCAAAACCTGAGAAGCAAAGATGTTTTGATTTTAAACTTAGACGATGATGAAGCAAAAAAGATGATTTTACACAAAAATTATCAATTTTTTTCAAAAAATAAGCTAAAAAAGGGCGTTTTTGTTTTTAAAAACCAAATTTTTGTTAATAAAAAACCAATTTTAAGTTTAAACGAAATTCATTTGCGTGGCGAAAAAAATTTGGAAAATGTGCTTGCAAGCGTGTGCATCTGTTCACATTTCAATGTGACGGCAGAAAATGTCCGTTTGGCACTTTCAAAATTCACTTTGGCTTCGCATCGAATGGAATTTGTTGGAGAAATCCGTGGTGTCATATTTGTTGACGACAGCAAAGCGACAAATGTGGCGTCAACAATCGCTTGCGTCGAAGCGTTTAAAGACAAAGAAATTGTGCTTCTGATGGGTGGGCAAGGCAAAAACATTGACTATGCCGAACTTTTTTCGTTGAATTTCAAAATCAAACAAATTGTTTGTTTTGGCGAAGATGGACAAAAAATTCAAGAAGTTGCTGAAAAATTTGGTTATAATGCGGTTCTTTTCAAACATTTCGACGATGCTGTGCTTTTCAGCAAAGAATTTGCTGGGTTTGGAGATTATGTTTTGTTGTCTCCAGGGTGTGCAAGCTTTGACGAATTTTCAAATTATTCTGAGCGCGGTGACCGCTTTAAAAGTTTGATTTTTGGAGAACTGAATGAAAGCAAAAACTGAAAAAGTGCGTTTTTTTAACAGCAAAAAAATTTTAAAGTTTTTCAATAGGCAAGAAATTTTGGTTGTTTTGCTTGTGCTTTTTCTTGTCGGATTTGGTTGCTTGATGGTTTACAGCGCAAGCAGCTATTCTGCGGCTTATAGATATGGAAATGAATATTTTTTCTTGTTTAAACAACTTTTTGGCGTGATTTTAGGTGTTTTTGCACTGTTTTTCTTTACTTTTTTCGATTATCATCTTTTGAAAAAGTTTAAATATTGGATTTTGGCTGTCAGTTTAATTTTGCTCGTTTTGGTTTTTGTCCCTGGTTTTGGAACGCAAAGTTATGGTGCAAACAGGTGGGTGAATTTGTTTGGAATTTCCATCCAACCATCAGAGATTGCAAAATTTGCACTTGTTCTGTTTTTGGCGTGTTACCTGTCAGAAAAACATGACAAAATCAAAACATTTAAAGGGCTTATTCCTCCGCTTGTTGTTGCGGGCTTGCTGTGCGTGCTTGTTATCATTGAGCCGAGCATGAGCGTGACAATGTGTTTGGCGTTTGTGACATTTTTTATGCTTATCATTGGTGGTATGAGCAAAAAACACACCTTGATTTTTTCTTCCGCTGCTGCATTGGCGGTGCCTGTTTTGATCATCGCAGAACCCTACAGATTGAAGCGTTTGTTTGCTTTTTTAAATCCTTGGGCAAGCCCGCAAGGCGAAGGTTTTCAACTCATTCAATCGTTTTATAGCTTGGGAAATGGTGGCTGGTTTGGTGTTGGGCTTTTCAATTCTCGCCAAAAATATCTCTTTTTGCCGTTTGCGGAGTCGGATTTCATCTTTTCGATAATTGGCGAAGAATTGGGATATGTTGGCTGCCTGTGTTTGATGACGGTCTATGCTGTTTTGATTTTTCAACTTTTCAAAATTGGGCTCAACGCAAAGGATAGGTTTGGTTGTCTGCTTGCTTGCGGCGTCGGAATTGTCATTGCTGTTCAAACTCTTTTGAACATTGCAGTTGTGACGGGTTCAATTCCGCCGACTGGACTTCCGTTGCCGTTCATTTCAAGTGGTGGAACCTCTGTGGCTGTCTTTATGGCGGCAGTTGGTGTTGCTATTTCCGTAAGTAGACATTCCAGAAGAGAGGTTTAAAATTTTCAAATCTTCAAAAAATTGCAAAAAATAGCTTCAAAAACGCTATTTTTTTGTAAAAACATATTGTTTTTATGTTGTTTTCATGTTATACTTAAGATGAAATTATTTTTGGGGATGAAAAGAATGGAAAAAATTTTGGATTTTATCAAACAAAACAATCTTATCAAACCAGGCGAAGTTGTTGGAGTTGGTGTGAGCGGTGGAATTGATTCTATGTGCCTTTTGCATTTTTTGAATGCAAACAAACAGTTGCTTGATATTGATGTTGTTGCCATTCACATCAATCACGGAATTAGAGAAGAAAGTGACGATGAAGCAAGGTTTGTTGTTCAAAAATGCAGAGAAATGGGTGTGCGCGTTTACAAATTTTCTATCGATGCACCAAAAATTGCCAAAGACAAACGCATCAGTGTGGAAACTGCCGCTCGTGAAGGGCGTTATGGCGTTTTTGATGCACTTGTGAAAAAAGACATCATCGACAAAGTTGCATTGGCTCATCATCAAAGCGACCAAGCAGAAACCATTTTGATGCACATCTTCAGAGGTTGCGGCGCAAACGGCGCAAAGGGAATGGAACCAATCAGAGACGGAATTTACATCAGACCAATGCTTAAAGTTTCCAAAGAAGAGATAAGTCTTTATGCTTCGACAAACAACATCGAATTTGTGGAAGACTCAAGCAATGCTGACAATTCTTACACAAGAAACTATGTTCGAAATGTGCTCATGAAAGACATTTTGAAAAAATGGCCTAACGCAGTTGAAGCCATAAACAACTTTGCAGAGGCTGTTTCTGACGACGATGATTACATTCAATCAATCATCGACACAAATGCACTTTTGGTTGACGAAAAAATTGTTCAAATGCCTTGCAGTTATTTTTCGGGCAGCAGTGCGATTTACAGCCGAATTGTTTTCAAAGCGCTGGCACTTATTGGCGTCACAAAAGATATTGAAAGAAAACACATCGAAATGATCAAAGACCTTGCCACAAGCATGGAAAATGGCAAAAAAATCAAATTGCCATATGACATTGTTGTCAGCAAAGAATATGACTATTTGACTTTTGAAAACAACTATGTCGAAAAACCTCAACTTTCAAAAACTTTGAAATGTGAAGAATTTGAAGCTCCAAATTATGGAAACATCGTCATCAAGAGAGTGAAAACTGACAAGATGAACGAAGATGGTGCGCTTTATTTTGATTATCGAAAAGTTCCAAAGACGGCAAGGTGGCGTTATCGTGAAGACGGCGACGTCTTTGAAAAATTCGGCGGAGGAACAAAAAAACTCAAATCATTTTTGATTGACAAAAAAATTCCTGTTCGCTTGAGAGATTATATTCCAGTTTTGGCTGATGAGAACGAAGTGTATGTCATCGCGGGTGTTGAAGTGAGCGAAAAAGTGAGAGTGGAAGATGTTCCAACTTGCTACAAAGTCACTGTTGAAAAATAAAAACTTAGCACTTTGCTAAGTTTTTTTTGTTGCGTTTTAAATGAAAATAATTTTAAATTTTTATTTTAAAATGCATTTGAAATCGTAAATGTCGTGTCTTGTGTGAGAGTTATGGTTTTTGACAAACCGCCACCTAAAACTTCAATACCGTCGCTACCGCTGCTAGAACCTGTGTCTAAAACATAAAAACTTTGTGGTTCTCCTTCTTCATCCGTCCATGATACCAAAATTCGAGCAGGAGCAGGCGCACGTGTTATATTGTCATTATAAAATGTGATACTTATGATATTTTCGTGTGTAAAAGTTTCTGTTGTGCTATATTCGCTTCCGTCATAGCCATATCCGCCATGTGTCACACCAGTGTTTGTTGTGTAGTGCCAAGTACCGTCAGAAACTCCACCTGCTCCGTCATATTCAACAATGACAGTTGCGGTGTATGTTTCAGCATTTTCCATTGAAATAGGGATGCTAAATCCTGTGATTGAAGCGGATTTGTCTTTTTCTGTCACGCTGAAAGTCACAACATATTCCACACTTGAAGGTGTGCCTGAGTTTGCTGGAATAACAACACTTTCTGCACTTTCTCCATCGGCCGTGACAGAAACAGTGGCATTTGTTTTAGTTCCAGTGATTTCTCCGACTTCCACCAAAAGTGCTTTTTCAGTGTGATTGTTGGTGATTGTGAAAGTGATTGTCACATCGTCACCATTGTCGTTGAAGTGCAGGTCAAGACCAGACCAAGTTTGCATTGCAGTATGTCCATTGTCGGTTGTGTTGATTGTGATTGCTTGAAGTTTGCTAGCTGAGTCAGTGAGTGTTCCGCCAGAGACCTGCCCAGCAGAGATTGTGGCAAGAATGTTGTTGGCTTCGAAAGAGATGTTGCCACCAAGATTGAAGTTTGCGTTTAGGATTGCCCACGCGCCGTAGCCCACAAGACATGAAAGCAGAACAAACAAGAAAGCATAGCCCACGATTGAAGAAATGAATTTTTTCTTCGTCATTTGTTTCATAATTTTTTACTCCTTTTTTCTAAAATTTTTTGTAATCAAACCTGATTACAACCCCAGTATAATGCGGGGGGGGGATTTGTCAAGCAAATTTCAAAAGTTTTTGAAAAATTTTTTATTTTTTTGTTTAGACTGACTTTTGGCTCAAAAATTGACCGCTGGATGTTTCAACACACTCACTCGTGGTTTAACAAAACATGAAATTTCGATTTCTTACAAAATGCATAAATATAAAAAAAAGTAAATTTTTATGAATTGTTTATTTTTTTAATTGACTTTTTGTCTAAAAATGTTTAAACTATCTATAAATCATGAGGAGATTTGCTGTGAAAGATGTTACTGTTGTTGAAATAGGGTCTTCCAAACTTTCATGTGTTGTGGCACAAAAGGGCGTCAACGGCATTTTCAACATCAAAGCTCAGGCGCAGGTGGAATATGCAGGTTTTTTTGAAGGCGATTTCATCGAAAAATCTTTACTTGAAGACGCTGTCAAAGCTTTGTTCTCGCAAATCTTGGAGCTTTACAAAAAGAAAATCGAAAAAATTTATGTTGGAGTTCCTGCAGAGTTTTCCAAGGTCACTTCGGCAAAAGAACAACTCAGTTTTCGCTTCAAAAGGGCGGTAAGAAAAAGCGACATTGACCTTCTTTGCGCAAATGCGTCTGAAAAAATTTCAGTTGAAGGCATGGACATATTATCAGTCGACCCAATTCTTTTCACTTTGGACGACAACCGCACAACAAACGACCTAATAAAGCTTAAAGCGTCAAAAATTTCTGCTGAGCTTTCGGTTATTTTGGCTCAAACGTCGTTTATTCAAACTTTCAACAAAATCTGGTCTGACATAGGTATTGAACAAGTGGAATATTTGAGCGAGCCACTTTGCGAGTCGATGTTTATTTTGGAAAAAGAAGAGCGAGAGCGAACTTGCATTGTCATCGACGTCGGCGCACGGTCAACAAGTGTGGCGTTTGTCAAAGGTGATGGATTGACAAATTTGACATCCTTTTCAATGGGTGGGTCTTACATAACAAGTGATTTGAGTGAAGCGTGCGGAATTTCTTACAACGACGCGCGGAACTTGAAAAAACAAATTGTGCTTTCTCTCAAGGGCAGCGACCAAGATTTTTACGAACTTGTCACGCTTGGTGGCAGAGTGATAAAAATTCCGTTAAATTATGCCAACGAAGCGGTATGTTACAGATTGGAGCTTATTGCAAAAACTGTCAACGAATGCATTCGTTTGTTTGCAAAAGAATATGTGCCTTATTATCCAATCTATCTCTGCGGAGCGGGTGTGAGCAAAATCAAAGGCGGAAAAGATTTCTTTGCAAAATGCATTGGCAGAAACATCTCTTATGGCGTTCCGCCAATTCCAGCAATGGACAAACCTGAAAGGGCGGCGATGTTAGGGCTGGTAAATAAGGCTCTTGAAGAAAATTAATCCACAAAAAGTCATAAAATTGCATAAAAATTCTTGCAAAAATGTTTAAATTAAGTTAAACTAAAAGTAAATAAGGAGATTTCTATGGAAAACACAAATACAAACGCATTCAATCCAACATCTGTCGTTAAAATCAAAGTTTTGGGTGTTGGCGGTGGCGGAAACAACGCTGTCAACAGAATGATTGAAGCAAATGTCACTTCAGCAGAATTTGTTGCCATCAACACCGACAAACAGGCTCTTTTGATTTCGAAAGCTGACAAAAGACTTCAAATTGGCGAAAGATTGACAGGCGGTCGTGGCGCAGGCGCTATTCCAGAAATTGGAAGAAAGGCTGCCGAAGAAAGCAAGGCGTCTATTACTGAAATTTTGAAAGACACTGATCTTGTTTTCATCACTGCTGGAATGGGTGGCGGAACTGGCACAGGAGCAGCTCCTGTCATAGCACAAATTGCCAAAGAAAAAGGCATTTTGACGGTTGGAATTGTCACAAAACCTTTCCAATTTGAAAATCCAAAGCGTATGGAAAACGCCGAAAAGGGCATTGCAGAACTTAGAAAATATGTCGACACAATCGTTATCATTCCAAATGAAAGATTGCTCACCATTTTGCCGGAAAAGACCACTTTGGTGGAAGCTTTCAGATATGCTGACGACGTTTTGAGACAAGGCATTCAAGGCATTTCTGACCTTATTGTTTTCCCTGGAATGATCAACCTTGACTTTGCGGATATTGAAACAATCATGAAAAATCGTGGGCTTGCACACATGGGCATTGGTCATGGCAAAGGTGAAAACAAAACCTTGGAGGCAGTTCGTCAGGCGGTGGCTTCTCCACTTATTGAAACCACAATTGAAGGTGCAACTGGTGTTGTTTTAAACATCAAGGGTGGAAGCGATATCACTTTGAGAGAAGTTACTGAAGCTGCAAACATGGTCAAAGAAGTCATCGACCCAAGCTGCAACCTTATCTTCGGAAGCAGCATTGACCCAGAAATGAGAGATGAAGTCGAAATCACAATCATTGCAACTGGCTTTAAAACTCCGGGCGAAGAGGAAGAAGTCAAAGAAGAGCCTGAAGTCAAAAAAGAGGAACCTAAGAAAGACGAATTTGAAGGTTTCAATCCTTTTGGATATAATCCTCAGGCACAAGCTCAAAAAGATGTCAGAGTTGAGCCTAACATGAACACATCTCGTGTGGATGTCAATCCAAGTTCTTCAATCCCACCATGGATTGAAAAAATCAGAAACAAAAACAGAAAATAAACTAATAAAAAATCACGGTTTTCCGTAATTTTTTGTTTTTCGATTATTTTGTTCTTTCTTCGCGTTTTGAAGAATATTTTGTTTTCAACACGTTTGTCAAATGTTCTTTTGTTTTTGCACATTCTTCATTTGCATTTTCAAGTTTTCTGACTTGTTTCAAATATTCAACTTTTTGCTTGTTGATGTCTGCAAGATAAGCTGCGTTAAATTTTTCGAATGCCTTCTTGTCTTTGACAACAATTCTTCCAAGTTTGTCAGTTTCAACAAAACCTTCTCCCTTGCAATAATCCAAAACTTTTGGAGCCTTTTTGTCAAGTTTTTCAATAAGTGTTTCCAAATAATTTATTTCGCTTCTGTTTTCCTCAACTTCTTCGTCCAAAAACGACAAACGTTCTTTCAAAATGTCTTTATTTTCTCTCATCATAATTTTATAACCCCCTTTTTAATTCATAATCAAGTTTTTCTGTTATAGCTTTGGTCATTTGTTCCGCAGTGACTGGTTTGCATTTGACAAGATCTTGCTCAAAATTTGACCATTTTTTCTTTCTGAGAATTTCTCGCGGATTTTCCAAATCGAAGCCCATTTTTAAAGCATTGTAATAGACCACATATCCCATAGGAATTTCCAGCCCCATTTTTGCAATATCAGCTTTAAAATCTTTTTTTTCAGCGGATTGTTTTTCCAAGTTTAACAAAATTTTTTCTTTTTTGCTGAAATCAACATCGTCATATTGCACTTTCTTTTCTTTTGTTTTTATATGAAGAAGTGCCAATGTGTCCAAATCATCTTGAATGTCGTTGACAAGCTGTTGCCAGTATTTTTCTGGGAGTTTAAAAACTCCGAGGTTGTTTGCAATTTGTGCAACAACATCAACATAAACCCCAAAAGCTGTTTCTTGTGGCGTAAAATTTATCAACTTAAAATTTCCGCCACTGACTTTCAATGGACCAATTCCGTCATAGCCACCGCATTTTCTGAAGCGGCTTTCCAAGATTTCGACTGGCAAATAGTCGTTTTTTTCTGTAAAATTGTTTTTCTCCATATTTCCTCCTAAAGATTTCTGTCGTGATGATAGATAAAATTGTCATAACTGTGGCTTTTCACAATGTCGATGCTTGTTTCAAGTTCCAGTTTTTTGTCTGACAGATAATTTAGATGACTTTTTGTGATTTTGATGGCTTGCTTCAAGTTTTTAAATTCTTTCACCATTTCGGATGGCACTTTTTGCACTTCTTCTTTCTGCAAAATTTCAAAAGATTGTTTGTGCAAGGCTTTCATCTTTTTGTTGTAGCGAAACAAATTTTGGCATTCAAGAAAAATCAAGTCGTCGGCTTCATCCAAAAGTTTGGTGTAATAACTTAAAATTTTCGCTTCATCTTTCATTGCTTATATAATAACAAATTTTGCGTTTTTTGTCAATAGGAAGATAAGACAAAATCAGTGCAAATTTTGGTCTTTTTCACATTTTTTTCTTAAATTGTTTTGAATAGAATTTAATAGAATGTGAAAAAGGGCGGAAATGGAAATAATTGTTGAATATGTTTTGTTGGAAAATTTTTTCATAAACCTTATCACACTGAAAACAACTGCCTTGCTGACAAAAGAAAAGGGCAAACTTTTTCTTTTATCGGCTTTTTTGGGAGCTTGTTTGTCGGTCGCACTGCCGATTTTTTATCTTTCTTCACTTGGTTATTTTTTGGTGGAACTTGGGCTTGTCACAATTTATGTTTGCCTTTCTTTCAAATTTAAAACAATAAAAAAATTTTTTCAACTTTATTTGACCTTTTTCGTTTCCACATTCTTATATGGTGGAGCGTGCTATTTTTTTGAAGGCGCATTTGGAATAAACTCACTGCTTGTGGTGCTGGCGATTGTGGTTTTTGTTTATTTTATGGTCAAATTTTTGACAAAAAGAATTTTGCGAAAGAAAAGCGTGGAAAATTTTTGTTTTGATGTAGAAATTGACATAAAAGGCAAAAAGTCGCATTGGAAAGCATTTTTGGACACAGGGAATTTGCTTTATGACCCGCTCACGTCCAGCCCGGTGATTTTGATAAACTACAAAGTTTTTTCGCAGCTTTTTGAAGATATAGATTTGGAAGATGTCTTGCGAAAAAGTGACAAATTGAAAAGTTTGAAACTGGCACATTACATTTCGTTCAACACTTTAAACTGCGAAAATAAGTTGTTGGTTTTTCAGGCTGATCAACTCAGCATTGACGGCAAGAAAACAATAGAAAAACCGATTTTAGGTTTGTCTCTAAAAAATTTTAACCAAGCTTTTGGAACAGATATCATTTTGCACAACAATTGTGCGTAAAAAGGAGCAAAAAATGAACATTTTTTTCAAAATTAAGCTGTTTTTCTATAAGCTTTTTCACAGGGAAGGCAAAAAATTGGCAGACAACATCATGTGTTATGTCTGCGGAAACAAAGCCTTGCCGCAGCCGCTGGAGACGGAAGAAGAGTTGGTGCTTCTGGAAGAAATCAAAAACGGCAATCTTTCTGCGCGTGACAAGCTCATTGAACACAATTTGAGATTGGTGGTCTACATTGCCAAGAAGTTTGAAACATCTGGCATCGAACTTGAAGATTTGATTTCGATTGGCGCCATTGGTTTGATTAAGGCAGTGAAGACTTATAGCGTCGACAAAAACATCAAGCTTGCCACATATGCCTCTCGATGCATTGAAAACGAAATTCTTATGCAACTTCGAAAGAACACGCGCATAAAAAACGAAATTTCGCTTGACGAACCACTTTCTGCCGATGGCGAAGGGAATGAGCTGCTTTTGGCAGACATAATTTCGGTCGACGAAGAGTGCGTTTCAAAAAACATTGAAACGTCAGCCGAAAAACAAATTTTGATGAATGTGCTTTCCAAACTTGACAGCCGAGAACAGATGATCATGTATCTGCGTTTTGGGCTTTGCGGAAACGAAGAAAAAACTCAAAAAGAAGTTGCTGACATGATGGGAATAAGCCAGAGTTATATTTCTCGCATTGAGAAAAAAATTCTTTCAAAATTGCGAAAAAAATTGGAAAAAAGCGCAGAAATTTAACTTTTTTTGCAATTTTTCACTATTTTTGTCACATTTTTCTTCTTTTGCATAGTTTTTTGTTCGCTTGGGCAAGATAACTCTATCAAAAAAATAGGGGGCAATATGTCAAACAGAGTTGTCATTTCGGGGGTCAACACTTCCAATTTGCCTAAGCTAAAAAATCAAGAAATCATGGAGCTTTTAAAGAAAGTTAAAGAAGGAGATGAGTTTGCAAGAGACAAATTTGTGGTTGCAAATCTGCGTCTTGTTTTGTCAGTTGTTCAGCGTTTTTCTGGGCACTGCGACAAGGCTGACGACATGTTTCAAGTGGGCTGTGTCGGACTGATGAAAGCGATTGACAACTTTGATGAAACCTTAAACGTCCGTTTTTCCACTTATGCCGTGCCGATGATTGTGGGCGAAATCAGAAGATTTTTGCGTGACAACAATTCTGTTCGCGTGAGCAGGTCAATCAGAGATGTGGCTTACAAAGTTTTGCAAGCCAAAGAGCAATATATCAAACAGAACAATGCCGAGCCGACATTGGAACAAATTGCGCAGATTTTGGATTTGCCGCTCAAAGATGTCATTTTCGCGCTGGACGCCATAAGCGAAACCGTTTCGCTCAGCGAGCCGATTTACAACGACGGAAATGAGCAAATTAGAATTATGGACCAAATTTCTGACGACAAAAACTGTGATGAAGAAATCATGGAAAAACTTTCGCTCAATGACGCCATAAAAAATCTTTCAGAACGTGAAAAAGAGATTTTGTTGATGAGATATTATGTCGGAAAAACACAAATGGAAGTGAGTGAAGAGGTCGGGATTTCTCAGGCGCAAGTTTCTCGACTTGAAAAAAACGCACTCAAAACAATCAAAAATTTTATAGAATGACAATTTCAATTGACAAAGGATGGGACTTTAACTCCTAGAATACAGTTTTAAACAGCATTTTTACAATTTTTCTGTTTTTAGTTATATATTTTGTTGTGAATGCATTCGAAAAGGCAAATGTTTCTTATAAAACATTATGCAATATTTTGAATGGCAAAGTTAAAAACATTAGACTTAACACAATTTTAAAAATAATTAAAGTTTTAAAAATCAGTTTGAAAGCTTTGGTTGGCTGTTAATTTTTGAGATGTTTCGACACGTCGCCGAGATTCTTCGACACAGCCTGACGGCTGGCTCAGAATGACAACGGCTCAACATGACAAATCTCTGCGTTTTGCCATCCCCATTGTCATTTCGTTAAGACGTCAGTCTTACTCACTGATGAACAATCCTGACGCTGGTGCGTCGCGCAGTCGAGAAATCTCAAAAGCTGTTTGTGGTTCACACAAAAATTATTCCTTCATATAATGCAAATATGGAAGAACGATTTTTGATCAATGGTGGGCGCACTTTGCACGGCAAAATCAAGGTTGACGGTGCAAAAAATGCGTTTTTGCCGATCATGGCGGCAAGTGTTTTGTGCGACGGGCAAATTCAACTGGACAATTATGTTGCGCTTTCTGACCTTGATTGGATGCGAGAAATTTTGAAAACTTTAAACATTCAAACGGAGGCTTGGCAAAACTTTCTTTACATAGACACCAAAAACATTGAAAACAACAAAATCTCTCATGAATTGACGCAAAAAGTGCGTGCTTCGATTTTCATTTTGGGTGCATTGCTTGGGCGGTTTAGAAGTGCGGTGATTGCTTATCCGGGCGGCTGCAACATCGGCACAAGACCGATTGATTTGCACATAAAAGGTTTCAAGGCGCTGGGGGCGAGAATTATTGAGAAGCATGGCTACATCTATTGTCATGGCGAAAATTTGAAAGCTGGGAATGTGTTTTTGGATTTTCCAAGTGTTGGTGCAACCGAAAGTTTGATGATGTGTGCGTGCTTGCTCGACGGCGAAACAACGCTCAAAAATGTGGCAAAAGAACCAGAAATTGTCGACCTGCAAAACTTTTTGAATGCCATGGGTGCAAAAGTTTTTGGCGCGGGCACTGACACGATAACCATTGTCGGCGTCCAGAAAATGCATGGGGCAAAATTTAAAGTCATGCCTGACCGAATTGTCGCCGGAACTTATCTTTTGGCGACGGCAATTTGTGGCGGAGATGTGTTGGTGGACGGAGCGATTTTGTCGCACAACGAAAGTTTGATTTCTTTTCTTAAACAAACCGCTTGCCAAATTGAAACTTTTAATGATAAAATAAGATTGAAAGCCAACAAAAGACTTTCTTCAATCGACAAAATTGAAACATTGCCTTTTCCATTTTTCCCGACCGATTTGCAGTCGCAGATGATGGTTTTGCAATCCGTCAGCAAAGGGGTGTGCCTGTTGCAAGAGAACCTTTTTGAAAATCGTTTTGGCGTTGTGCCAGAACTCAAAAAAATGGGAGCAGACATTGTTGTCAAAAACCGAACCGCGCTCATCAAGGGCGTCGAAAAAATTTACGGTGCTGATGTGTTTGCAACCGATCTTAGAGCGGGTGCCAGCTTGGTTTTGGCTGGAATGAAAGCAGAAGGTTACACCACCGTGCACAACATTGGTTTCATCGACCGCGGCTATGAAAAAATTGAAGAAAAATACAAACTTTTGGGGGCAGATATCAAAAGGATTGAGGTTGAGTAAAAAACTTATCATCACGCTTTCAGTTGTTTTTGCGATTGTTGCAGTGTTCTTGATTTTGTGTTGGACACTGTTTGGTTTGTCGTCGGTCTCAATTGAGTTTGAAACCACAACAAAAAACTTGACCCTTTCTGATGAAGAAATTGTTGAAGCTGGAAGGTTTCGCTATGGTGCCAGTGTTTTGTTTGAAGGAAAGCAAAAATATATCGACAACTTGAATGCAAAATCGGCTGAAAACGAAAAGTTTGCATATCTGAAAGTTGTCAACATTGAAACGGTTTTTCCAAACAGGTTTGTTGTGCATGTGGCGGAGCGAGAAGAACTGTTTGCAGTGGAATATGACACTCAATTTTTGATTTGCGACCGAGATTTTCGCGTTTTAAAATTTTCTTCCACTCAAGAAAACGCAATTTTGCTGAAAGGCTTGCAAATTTTAAATTCCAGCGTTTCGGTCGGCGACTTTTTGGAAATTGGACAAACATCAATGAAAAAATTCTATTCTGTCATGCTTCAAAACAACAGAGATTTGGCAGAACAACTTGGAAAGTTTAAAGAGATTGAACTTGGCTCTTATCAAGACGAAATCACACACAAAGAATATGTTTCAATCACTTTGACAACTTTTCAAAAACGAAAATTTGTCATAAACAACATAGATTTTGCTTTTGCAAACAAAGTTCAGCTTATGTTTGCGGCGGAAGCTGCGCTTTTCAGCCAAAATGTCGACGGAAGCGGCAACATCTTAAACTCAAATGGCGAAATCATTTATGTTGTCAAAAACGAAAATGGCGAATATCTTCCTTTTGACAGTGAGTCACACTCAGAAGAAGAAAAAATTTCTCTGACTTATCAAGTTTTGCAGAATTGTTATATCAAAGTGGACAATCTGACGCTCAACGATTATATCGACAGAGACGAAACTGACATTTTTTACGCACTTGTGGAATTGTGATTGAAAAAACTCTATCAAAACTGATAGAGTTTTTTTGAAATTTTCAGCTGAAAAGTTTATTTTTTAGGCAAAATGACTTCTTTTCCGCCCATGTAAGGTTGCAAAACCTTTGGAATGCGAATGCTGCCATCTTTTTGAAGGTTATTTTCCAAAAAGGCAATCAGTGCTCTTGGACTTGCCAAAACTGTGTTGTTCAGTGTGTGGAGAAGATAGGTGCCTTTTTCGCCTTTGGCTCTTATGCCAAGGCGGCGAGCTTGAGCATCTCCAAGATTGCTGCAAGAGCCAACTTCAAAATATTTTTTCTGCCTTGGGCTCCAAGCTTCCACGTCACAGCTTTTGACTTTCAAGTCTGCAAGGTCGCCACTGCAACATTCCAGCGTTCTGACAGGGATGTCGAGATTGCGGAAGATGTCAACTGTGTATTTCCACATTTTTTCATACCACTTCATGCTGTCTTCAGGTTTGCAGATGACAATCATTTCTTGCTTTTCAAACTGATGAACACGATAAAGCCCACGTTCTTCCAGCCCATGTGCTCCACCTTCTTTTCGGAAGCATGGAGAATAAGACGTCATCGTCACTGGCAGGTCGATTTCGCTTATGATTTGACCTTTAAATCTTCCAATCATGCTGTGTTCGCTTGTGCCGACGAGATAAAGGTCTTCGCCTTCAATTTTATACATCATCGCTTCCATTTCCGCAAAGCTCATGACGCCGTTGACAACATCGCTTCTTATCATAAAAGGCGGAATGGCATAAGTGAAACCTTGTTCGATCATAAAATCTCTGCCATAAGCAATCATGGCTTCGTGCAGGCGTGCGGCGTCTCCCAAAAGATAATAAAATCCGTTTCCGCTTGTTCTGCCAGCGCTCTCTTTGTCAAGGCCGCAAATTGAGTCCAAAATGTCGGCATGATAAGGCACTTCAAAGTCAGGAACTTTCGGTTCGCCAAATTTTTGAAGTTCAACATTTTGGCTGTCGTCTTTTCCGATTGGAACGCTCTTGTCAATGATGTTTGGAATTGTCATCATGATTTTTTTAATTTTTTCAGACAAAACTTCTTCTTCGCTTTCAAGTTTGGCGATGCGGTCGTTGTTTTTCTTGACTTGCTCTTTGACTTGGTTTGCTTCTTCAATTTTTTTGTCTTTCATAAGGGCGCCAATTTTTGAAGAAAGAGTGTTTCTGCTTGCTCTAAGCTCGTCAACTTCTTGTTTTGTTGCGCGAAACTGTTTGTCCAGCTCTTCAACTTCGTCAACAAGTGGAAGTTTTTGATCTTGAAATTTTTTCTTAATGTTTTCTTTGACCAATTCTTTGTTTGTTCTTATCAAGTTTATGTCAATCATTGTTTTCTCCTATAAAACAAATTATAGCACCACAAAACAAACTTTATCAAGCAAATTTGCCGCATTCGCAGAAAAATAACATCAAAACATTTTGGTAAAATTTTTGTTTAAATGCATTTTTAGACAAAATCTGACATAAATTACGACATGGAAACTTCATTTTTGGAATTGAGATGTAAAGAAGTTGTTAATGTTGTCGACGGCAGAAAGCTTGGGCACATTGTGGATGTTCTTTTCAATTTGGAAAACGGCTGTCTGTCGGGAATTGTTGTCCCGGGCGAAAAGAGTTTTTGGAACGTCTTCAAAAACGGAACCGAACTTTTTATTCCGCTCTCGCAGATTGTCAAGGTCGGAGAAGACGCCGTGCTTGTGGAACTTTTTGCAAATTCAAACCCGCCTTACATCATGGCAAGTGGCAAGAAAAAAGACAAATGATTTGCATTTGTCTTTTTTTGTTTACATTTCTGTGATAAGTTTGATGAAGTTTGTCACATCTTTAAATTGGCGATAAACTGACGCAAATCGGACGTAGGCAATTTCATCCACCGATTTGAGTTTTTCCATGATCATTTCGCCAATTTCTTGTGAAGAAATTTCTTGTTTTAAAGTGTTTTGAATTTGTTTTTCAATGTCTTCAGCCATGGCGTCGATTTGAGAAATTGAAACCGGGCGTTTTTCGCAAGCTTTAATCATTCCGACCTTGATTTTTTCGATGTTGAAAGGTTGGCGGCTTCCGTCTTTTTTGACAACCAAAATTGGCACAGTTTCAACCGTTTCATATGTCGTAAATCTCTTTCCGCAGCCAAGGCATTCTCTTCTTCTTCGAATGGAGTTGGATTCGTCTGTGCTTCTAGAATCCAAAACCTTGCTTTCTTCATATCCACAATAAATACATTTCATTTGTTTTCTCCTTAAAGACAAAACAAGTATAACACAACATTTTGTGTTTGACAAACAATTTTTGCACAAAGCATAGAAAAATCATATTTGCAAAAGCTTGCCCATAAAATTTTTATATGACATCTTTAAACAAAGTCAAAGCTCAAAAATGGTGCAAAATTGTCAAAATTTCGCAAAAAGAAAACGATGCTGTCTATCGTCGATTTTTGGAACTTGGTTTTGCTGTTGGAGAGAAAGTCAAAATTGTTTCAAAATCGCTTTTGAACAAGGTTTTTTTGCTGGAAATTCGCGGTTATCTTTTGAGCGTAAGGGCAAATTTGCTTGAGATTGTTGAAGTTGAGGTTTGCAGATGAAAGAAGTTTTGCTGGTCGGAAATCCAAATGCTGGAAAGACAACTTTGTTCAATAGTCTGACGCATTCCAATGAACACGTCGGAAACTGGCATGGCGTGACGGTTGAGAACAAGAAAAAAGTTTTTTCTTTTGAGGGCGAAGATTTTCTTTTGGTGGACACTCCGGGTGTGTATTCTCTTTGTCCGCTTTCGTTTGAAGAAGAAGTTTCGACAAGCACAATTTTGGCAAGCGCTGGCAAAAAAATCATAAACATTTGCGACCAAAACAATTTGCAACGCAATCTTTATCTGACGCTCTGTCTTTTGGAACGCGGTTGCGATGTGGTTTTGGCGGTCAACGAAATTGATAAAAAGACAATTTTCAAGGTAGATTATGCCAAACTTGCAAAAGCACTGAAAATTCCTGTTGTCGGCGTCAATGCCGAGAAAAAAATCGGGCTGGACAAGCTTAAAAGTCTGTTGAAATCAGAAAAAGTGGAGAGCAATTTGCCATATCTGAAAAAATTGACAACCACTTCATCTTTTTTAAAGCAAAATGCATATTTGCTCATCAAAGCATATGAAAAAGACAGAAAATTTTTTGAGAAATTGAAGCTGAAAAACATCGACGAAATTTTTGCCAGTGTTCCAGAAAACAGCGTGGAAATTTTGGCGGCTTGCAGATATGAGTTTATCGACGAGCTGATAAAAACTTGCACCGTTCGAACGCATGAAGTTTATGGCAAAAGCAAGTTTGACAAAATTTTGTTGAACAAGTGGCTGGCTTTTCCTGTTTTTCTTCTCATCTTGGCGGGGATTTTTTATTTGACGTTCTTTTCTTTGGGGGCGTGGCTTTCTGACCTTTTGAATGGACTTTTGAACTTGATTTCAACGCCTATTTTGAGCTTGATTGAAAATTCGTTTGGACAGAGCTGGATTTATGACCTTTTTAATGTGGCAATTTTTGGTGGCGTGGGCACAGTGCTTTCGTTTTTGCCGCAAGTTGTGTTGCTATTTTTCTTTTTGTCGATTTTGGAAGACAGCGGCTATCTGTCACGCGTTGCTTTCATTTTTGAAGATATTTTGGGAAAGATTGGACTTTCGGGAAAGAGCGTCTACACACTTCTTATGGGCTTTGGATGCTCCACAACGGCAATCATGACGTCGCGCAATATGGACGACAAAAATGCCAAAATAAAAACTGCACTGCTTTGTCCGTATATGAGTTGTTCTGCAAAAATCCCAATTTACACAGTCATCGGCGGAGCTTTTTTTGGTGCAAAAAACATCTTCGTTATCATGGGGCTTTATCTTTTGGGCATTGTTGTGGCGATTGCTATTTCAAAAATTTTGGATTTGACAATTTTGAAAAGTCAGAAACAAAGTTTCATTTTGGAGTTTCCACCTTATCGAATGACATCTTTCAAAAGGGTGGGCGGCATTCTTTGGAAAAACGTCAAAAACTTTTTGATTAAAGTCGGGTCGGTGATGATTTCGATGAACATTGTTATTTGGCTTTTGTCGTCGTTCAGCTTCAATTTTTCGTATGTCTCTTCCAGCGGCGGAACGAGCATGCTTGAAAGTTTAGGAAAGTTTTTGGCGCCAATTTTTGCACCGCTTGGCTTTGACAACTGGGCGATTGTTTCGGCACTTTTGGCAGGGCTTGTGGCAAAAGAAGTGGTGGTTTCGTCGATTGCAATGTTCAATGGCATAGATGCCAGTGCAACAAAACTTATTTCGCAGTCCATTCTTCTGCCTGCAAGCGTGGTTTATTTTTCAAGCAAGGCAAGCGTGCTGTCTTTTCTTGTGTTCTGCCTGCTCTATACGCCGTGCATAGCGTCGATTTCCATGCTCATGCAAGAAATAGGCAAAAAATGGACGTTTCTTGGCATCGCCATTGAGCTTTTCACAGCTTATTTGGTGGCGTTTGTGACCTACAACGTTGCCTTTGCGTTTGAAGTGTTTGGATTTGTCAAACCGTTTCTGATTTTGCTGGCAATAATCACAATTTTGTTTGCGTTTGTGTTTGTCATCAAAAAAATTAAGCGCAAAAAAACTTGTGCTTTTTGTGAAACCTGCAAAAATTGCCATAAAAATCAGTCAAAATAAAATTTTCTTACGCAAAAATTCAGTTTCAACTTTTCTCAATCGTTTGCTTTTTGCAGTCAATTGTGATATATTTTTTTTATGGTCAAACCTATTGTTGCAATCGTTGGCAGAGCTAATGTCGGAAAATCAACTCTTTTCAACAAAATTTGTGGAAAAAGAATAAGCATTGTGGACGATGTCGCGGGCGTCACTCGTGACAGGCTTTATGCTGACGCAAACTGGAGTGGAAAAGATTTTCTTGTTGTTGACACTGGCGGCGTGGAGCTGAAAAGCGACGACATTTTTCAAAAAGAAATCATCGAACAGGCCCTTGCAGCAATTGAAAACGCCACCGTTATTTTGTTTTTGGTTGACGGAAAAACTGGCGTCACTCAAAGCGATGAAGAAGTGGCAAAACTTTTGAGAAAACAAAAAGTTCCGGTTGTTTTGGTTGTGAACAAACTTGACAACTTTGACATTTCTGCCACATATGATTTTTACAGCCTTGGTCTTGGCGAACCAATGCCGATTTCTTGTGCGCAAAGCAAAGGTATTGGTGACGTTTTGGACAAGGTTATCTCTTATTTTCCTGAAAAAAACGATGTTGAAGAACTGGCAGGAATAAAAATCAGCCTTGTCGGCAGACCAAATGTCGGCAAAAGCTCACTCATCAACCGCTTGCTCGGCAAAAAACGTGTGGTTGTCAGCGATGTCGAAGGCACAACTCGCGACGCTGTGACAATTCCGTTTAGATGCAACAAAAAAGATTATTATCTCATCGACACGGCAGGACTGCGACGTCAGCGCTCGGTCGAAAAACAGTCGGTGGAAGGCTATTCAGTTTTGAGAAGCATGAACGCCATCGAAATGAGCGATGTTGTTTTGGTTGTGCTTGACGCTACAAAAGAGATTTCGGAACAAGATGTCAGAATTGCTGGTTTTGTGCACGAAGCCAAAAAACCAAGTGTGATTTTGGTGAACAAGTGGGATGAAAAGAATTGTTCAAAAGAACAGTTCTCCAAAATTTTGCAAGACAAACTTGCGTTCATGTCATATTTTAAAGTGCTTTTTGTTTCGGCTTTGACAGGGACTGGGCTTTCAGAAATCATGAAGTCAGTCGACACGGTTTTTGAAAATACATCAAGAAGAATTTCCACCGGCATTTTGAACGACATCTTGCAAGACGCAATTTTGACATTTGAGCCGCCATCTAAAAACGGCAAAAAAAGCAAAATTTTGTATGCTACACAAGCGGCAACAAATCCACCTAAATTTGTTTTCTTTTGCAGAGACCCACAACTTATAAACTTCTCATATGAGCGCTATTTAGAAAACAAATTGAGAGAAAAAGTTGATTTTTCGGGAACTCCAATCGAGTTGACCTTTAAAGGAAAGGGGGAAGAATGATTTATTTATATCTGTTTTTGGTCTTTTTTGCGGGCTACATTTTGGGAAACATCAATTTCGCACGCATTTTCTCATGGGCTTTTGCAAAAAAAGACATCACAACTGTTGGAAGCAAAAACCCTGGCACCATGAACATGCTTCGAACCCGTGGCTTTGGCGAAGCATTTTTGACTTTGATTTTTGAAGCAATCAAAGCAGGGCTTCCAGCGCTTGTTTTCTATTTTGTCTTCAAAGAATATCTGACTGGCTATGAAAATGTGGCTTATTTCTTGACCGCTTTTGGTGCAATTGTCGGACATTGCTTCCCTATTTTCTACAAATTTAAAGGCGGAAAAGGCGTCGCTTGTACTTTTGGAATGTTTGTCTTCCACCCACAATTTTGGTGGATTTCGCTGATTGTGTTTGTGATTTGTTTCTTCTTGTTTTTCTTTATTGATTATCCATTCATAATTTCTATGCTTTTCATTTTGACAATGACGATGTGTGCAACCGTGATGTATGCTCTTGAATTTAATGCCTATCTCATAGCCGTGCTTGTGATTTTGTGGTTAAACTTCCTTTTGATTTTGTTTATGCATCGTGGAAACATCAAACGCCTTTTGACAGGAAAAGAAAACAAGGTTCATTTCAAGGACAAAATTTTTAAAAAACACAAGAAAGATAGCGTCGAAGAAAACAATTCTGCCGATGTGACAGAACCTGACGAAAGCAAAGCAGAACCAACTGAAAAACTCGCCGAAACAGCTGAAAAAACATCGGAGAAAACTGATGACAAGACAACAACTGATTGATTATGTCGCTGAAGAATATGGAGTTTTGCCAGATAATCCATTTAAAGGAGATTTCGTTTCAGCAATTTTTAGACATAAGTCCAACAAAAAATGGTTTGCAGCTTTGTTGCAAGTCAAAAGAGACAAAATTGTCAAAGGCTCCGACAAAGTTGTGGAAGTTTTGGACCTTAAATGCGACCCAATGCTCAGACCAGCCGTTTTGAAATTTAAAGGCGTTTATACGGCATATCATATGAACAAAATTCACTGGATTTCAGTTTTGATTGAAGAAGCTGACGAAAAAGATATCAAAGACCTTTTGGACATAAGCTTTGAGTTGACAAAAAAATAAGACCGCCCGCTTGGTCTTTTTTTATGTCCACAATTTCCTATTATTATTTCACCAACTTGTCATTTCGAGCTTGTCGAGAAATCTCAACTTCAAAATTTAATGTTCTATCTGCGAATTTTTCTTCATAAATTATTCTAACTTGGAGGTTTTAAATGGAAAAATATCAAATTTATGAAGATATCAAAACTCGCACCAATGGTGATATATATGTTGGCGTAGTTGGACCTGTCAGAGTTGGAAAATCGACCTTTATTTCCGAATTTATGAAAAAGTTGGTTATTCCAAACATCGAAAACAACAACGTCAAACAGCGTGCCATTGACGAGTTGCCGCAAAGTGCTGATGGCAAAACAGTCATGACAACGCAGCCAAAGTTTGTTCCAAACGAAGCTGTCAAGATTTCTGTTGCCGACAAAATCAACTTGAAAGTCAGAATGATTGATTGTGTGGGTTATCTCATCAGCGGGGCGATGGGCACAACTGAAAACAACAAGCCAAGGCTTGTCAAAACACCTTGGTCAGACGAAGAAATGCCTTTTGAAAAAGCTGCCGAATTTGGCACGAAAAAAGTTATTGAAGACCACTCGACAATCGGCATTGTTTTGACAACAGATGGTTCGGTGACCGACATCGACAGAGCAAACTATATTTCTGCGGAAGAGCGAGTTGTGGCAGAAATGAAAGAATGCGGAAAGCCTTTTGTCATCGTTTTGAACTGCAAAAATCCAAACAGCAACGATAGCAAAAAACTTGCACAAAACTTGAGTGAAAAATATCAAGCCCAAGTTGTGGCTATGAATGTTGCTGACATGAAAGAAGCAGATGTTGACAAGATTTTTGAAAAGGTGTTGATGGAATTTCCTATCAGAAGCGTCAAGGTCAACATGCCAAAATGGCTTCAGGCGCTTTCATTTTCAAACCCAATCATCACAGAAATTGTGCAAGAAATCAAAAAATTTGGAAGCGGCATTCGAAAAGTTGGAGATGCAAAGAAAGACACGGTTGTTTTCACAGAAAGTGAAAGTTTTGACCCGATCACATTTTCCAACATCGAAATGGGCGACGGTGTGATCAAATTCAATGTCATTCCAAAAGAAAACCTTTTCTATAAAGTGCTTTCCGACGAGTGTGGTTTTGCCATCAATGACGATTATGAACTTGTTTCTTATATCAAAAACTTGGCTATTGCAAAAATTGAATATGACAAACTCAAAAATGCGCTTGAAGAAGTGGAAGAGACCGGCTATGGAATTGTTGTTCCGAGCAAGGACGAATATGTTTTGCAGCAGCCGGAAGTTGTCAAACAAGGAAACAAGTTTGGGGTAAAAATCAAGGCAACAGCACCAAGCTTGCATATCATCAAGGTCGATGTTGAAACAGAAGTCACACCACTTGTGGGAAGCGAAACTCAAAGTCAAGATTTGGTCGACTATCTTTCACAACGCTTTGAAAGCGATCCTGAAGGCATTTGGGAAACAAATCTTTTGGGCAAGAGTTTATATTCGCTGATTGACGACAACATCAGTTCTAAAATTGTCATGATGCCAGCCGACGCTCAAAGAAAGATGAAAAAGACTCTTGGAAGAATTATCAACGAAGGAAAGGGTGGAGTTCTTTGCATTTTGCTCTAAAAATTTTGAAAATTGCCAAGTTTAGTTGACTTGGCTTTTTTTAATTTGTTAAAATAAGGTCAAAGGAGGAAAAAATGGCTATTAAAACAAAGAAAAGTTCTTTTAAACTTATCATGGACTTGGTGACAATTTTGCTCGGTGGTTTGCTTTTGGGCTTTGTTGCACTTCCACATGTCAGCTATGAAGCATCTTCGGGGATTATCGGTGGCGGAGTGAGCACTTCATCTTCTGGCTATGATCTCATCAACTTTGAAGAAGGAGCAAACACAGGTGTTGCAGTTGTGCTTTTGCTTATCGTGATTTTTGCCAGTCTTTTGGTGCTTTTTGGGCTTTTAAAACTTTTGACAGACAGCGGAACGGTAAAAAGTTCAATCGCTTCAAAGGTTATGAATTTTGGCCTTGTGATTTGTGCTTTGGCTTTGGCAGCTTTTGTTATTGCAAACATCTTCACAGTTTCAAATGCATGCTCGGCTGTCGATGGTGGAAGCTTCTTTCAAGCTGGCAGTTATGCTGTTTGGGCGACACTTATTGTCAATGCCATTCTTGGTGTTGGTTCACTTGTCACAAGTTTGTTTGCTTGGAAAAAATAAGAAAAACATCTCGCTTTGAGATGTTTTTTGTTGCAATCAAACATGTTTTTATGCTAGACTTTTTTGAAAGGTGATTTATGAGAAAAAGTGTGCTTTGGACAACAATTGGTTTTGGAATTTTGGGCATAATTTCTTTCGTTGTCTATTTGGCGTTGGATTTGTCTGGCATATACGACGCAAGAATGGTGGGATATTTGTGTTGGTTTGGTTACATTGTGCTGGTTTGGCTGCCAATTCTTTGTGAGTGGCTATTGAAAGTCAAATTCAATTTTGTTATCATCGTTTCGTTTGAAATTTTTTTGGTGGCAACTCTTCTTGTTGGCACTCAGTGGAGTGTTTATGGCCTTTTCAAGCCGCTTGACAAAATCGTTCACTTTGCCAGCGGAATTTTGATTGCTTTCATTGCTTACGAGCTTTTTTCGCTGTCAAAAATCAACAAAGTCAACATGTTTTGGTTGTTTTTCATTGTTTTTTCGGTTTCCATGATGTGCGGTGGCATTTGGGAAATTTGGGAGTTTACTTTCGACGGGCTTTTGGGAAACGACTCTCAAAACGCGGGAGACCTTGTCGGCAGAGCGGCACTTTTTGACACGATGTGGGATTTGATTTGTGATTTCTTTGGTTCGATTTTGGGCGGAATTTTTGTTCTTCTCATGGAAAAGAAAAAACAAAAAGCTGAAAAAGAATGATTTTTGTTTGGAAGTCTCAAATTTTTTTGGTATAAATAATTTAAAGGAGAAAAATTATGGAAGAAAATTACAGAATGCCATTGATTGGCGACGAAGCACCAAGTTTTACGGCTGTGACAACGCAAGGGACAATAAACTTTCCAGCAGACTACAAAGGAAAGTGGGTGATTTTGTTCTCTCATCCAGCCGATTTCACACCGGTTTGCACAACAGAGTTCATGACTTTCGGCTCGATGATGGAAGAATTTAAGGCTTTAAACACTGAGCTTGTTGGGCTTTCTGTCGACTCGCTTTATTCTCACATTGCTTGGCTCAGGAAAATTCAAGAACTTGAATGGAACGGCAAAAAACACATCGAAGTTAAGTTTCCTTTGATAGAAGATATCAGAATGGAAGTGGCAAACAAATATGGCATGATTCAGCCAGGTCAATCAAACACACAGGCGGTCAGAGCGGTTTTTGTCATCGACCCAAAGGGAATAATCAGAACGATTTTGTATTATCCACTTTCAACGGGCAGAAATTTTGACGAAATCAAAAGAATTATCATTGCACTCCAAAAAGCCGACAAAGACAACGTTGCAACTCCTGCCGATTGGCGTCCAGGTCAAGATGTGATTGTTCCAACTGCTGGCTCTTGCGGAACGGCAAAAGAGAGAATGGACAATCAAACCGAAGACCAATATTGTTTGGATTGGTTTATGTGTTTCAGAAGAGAAAAGAAAAAATAAAAGACAGTTTTTGCTGTCTTTTTTTAAAAACATTCAGGGCATTCTTTTTTGAAAACATCCACTCTTTCATACAAATCGTCAAAGCAAAAGATTTTCAAGCTTTTGTGAACTTTTTCTCTGTTCCACTGCTTTATGTTGTAAATATGAAATCCAAATGGCAGAAAGAAAACAATTCCTTTGCAAAAGTGCTTGACAACGGTGTCAGATTTTATCTTTCGCTGTTCGTTAAATTTGAAAGGTAAAAATTTCTTTTTGCCATATTTGTTGAGCGCGGTTTGGTCAGGCATAATCATCTTTGTTTTGTTGACTTTTGCGCGACATTTTTCAAAAAGTTTGTCTTCTTTTATTCTTTTCAAGTTCATTTTCATGACGCCAGAGTTGCAATAATTTCGATGTATCCAAAATCTGCCCATATAATCTTTTGTTGCGGCAAAATCATATTCACTTATGTCAACATCGGCAAGTTGTTTGATGTCAGAAACACACATTGTGTCAATGTCCATATAAATCATTTCGTCTGGCATGTTTGGAACCAAATCTAGCAAAAGGCGCAGTGTGGCATATGGCGTGTAGCCATTTTTGTGGTTTTTTCCATGACTCAGCTCTCTCTTATATTCTTTTGTGACATCCACTTTGATTGCCTTGCTTTTCGGATTTTTTTCTTTCAAAATTTTGTCAAGAATTGCAATTTGTTCATCTGAAAATGGCTGAAAGTTTGGATTTTCATCTCTCAAATCCATTGTCAAAACATAGACATTCAGCTCTTCATCTGTGGTTTTTGCCAATGACATAACCGCCAAAAGCAGACCTTCAAAAATTCTTTTGTTTCCACTGTAACTAACTGAAATCATATTCTTTCCCCTTTAATTTAGACCCAAAATCTCATCAGCAGAAATGTCAAGCACATCACACAAAAGTGCAAATGTTTCAATGCTTGGCAATTTCTTTTTGTGAATGTAATCAGAAAGTGTTGCATTTGAAATGTTTGCTCGCTTTGCAATTTCTGTCTGCGTCATGCCACTCAGTTTAATAGCTTCCACAAGCCGCTTTCTGATGCTTTCTTGAAGATTTTCGTCAATAATTTTCAACATAGCGATATTTTAACCTATGGCTAAATTATTATCAGCTATTTAAGCTCATAGCTTATTATATTCCCATCAATTTTGCTAAAAATTTACAAAGAAAAAGAAATATGTTTTCTTTTGCAGAAAACTTTATGCTTTGACGCTTTTTAGATCTTAAATAATTTGTTAAAATAAAAAACAAACTTTTGCGGCTGTTTAAAAAGTTAAATTAAATTTCGGTTGTTTGAAAAAACTAATCAAAATGGTGTTCCCGGCGGGAATCGAACCCACATCTGTCGCTTAGGAGGCAACTGTTCTGTCCGTTGAACTACGAGAACATTTTGTCTTTGCTTATTTTAGCACTTTCAGTTTTTAAATGCAAGAAATTTGTTGTTTTGAATGCTTTTGTTTGGTTTAAAATGTTATGTTTGTTATAATGTTTGCAAAGGAAAGTTATGTTTGAGTGGACAAAAGCTGATTTGATTGTTTTGCCAATGGCGCTGGTTTTGATTGTTTTGCTTTCGATTTTGATTTGTTTTTTGACCAGAAACAAGTCCAAATTGGTTAAGCAAATTCCACTGATGACAATTTCTGTTGTGCTTTTGATTTTGGAAATTGTCAAACAAGCAATTTATATTCAGCGTGGCTATGATTTATGGGCGATTCCATTGCATTTTTGCAGTCTGTTTTTATATTTTTTCCCGCTTGCCAGTTTCTTTTTTGGCAAAGTCGGCGATTTTGGAAAAACAATGTCTTTTGTTTGCGGAGCATTGTTTTTGGCGCTTTTTTACATAAATCCCGATTCGGTGATAGGCAACGCTTGTGCAAACATTTTCTCTTCCTTTCTCACTTTTCACACTTTTATTTATCACCATTTTGTCATTTTATTTTTCTTGATAATGTTGATTTCAAAATTGTATCAACCTTCAAAGTTGGACTTTCTGTTTGCCTTTTTGGGAGTAACGCTGTATGCAGTGTTTGCCATTCCAGTGGCACATGTGCTTGATGTAAATTTTTGTTCGATATTGACCAGTGTAATTCCATTTATGGAAGAATTACGCTTGACTGCGGGACAAGTTTTTTATACAATAATTTTATACCTGTTTGGTGTGTGTGGTGGTCTTTTTGCGGTTGGGCTGGCAAATTTAATTTCAACTTGTTTGAGAAGGCAAAATGAAGACAAATCATTTAAAATCATTATGAAAACGTTAAAGAAGTGAGGTGTGTATGAATTGGTTTGAGAAAATTTTGGCGGCTTTGGATGGAAGAATGGAAACTCCAACGATATAAGTCCATTTAATCTTGCCCAGGTCTTTCAGATGACGAAACAATGGAAAAAATCTTCTCCGTGTTAAAGTCTTAACGAAAAAAATGAAGAAAAATGTATAAATATGCAAAAAATGTTTGATTTATTCATCAAGCTGTGTTAAAATGTAACTAAGTTAGGGGGATGATATGGACTTTTTGAGATTGTTTGATTTGGTAGATTTTGACAAAGACGGAAACGTTTGCCAGACAAAACGTTTTGCATTGAATAAAGCACGTTCAAATTACTTATATTTGTTATGTAAATATAACCAAAGATTTTTGGAAGAAGAAAATTTGGCAATCCCACAGTTTTTCAAAGAGGGACTTTACGACCTTTTGGAAAACGTCGAAAAAGGTGGCGATTTTTCAAAAGCCAAGAAAAAAGTTTTGGAAAATTGTCTGCCAAAAATTCAGTTGTTGGCAAAAAAATCGAGCAGCGACAGGCAGTTGCTTCTTGGGTTGAACGACAAAGTGGTGGTCAAAGACATTGAATTTGCAAACAAAAACAGAGCATCGGTCAACAATTTGGCGTTGGCATACATAATCACAGGCATTTCGGGGCAGGTTGAAAAGAAAATTGAAAAGCAAATGGACGAAACAATAACCGACCAAAAGAGCAAAAGCAAGCTGTTTAAAAATGTTGTGAAATACAACGGTTTGGTTTCAACGGCGGACAAAGTTTCCAAAAACGAGCTGACTGTCAATGATTTTGCGGCAATGGCAATGTAAATTTTTCAAAATTTTTCGGTCAAATGCTTGACAAAGAGAAATTATTCTTTTAAAATATAATCGTCTTTATTTTGAAGGCGATTTTTTATTGTTAGCCCCATTAAAAGTTGTTTTTGAAATAAAAAGGTGCAAGCTTAACTGGGAAAGCGCGCACAAAAGTTGTTTAAAAGGGAGAAAAAATGAAAACTTACATGGCAAATCCAGCAACAGTAGAACGCAAATGGTTTGTTGTTGACGCAAGCGGAATGCCTTTGGGAAGACTTGCAAGCCAAGTTGCGGATTTACTTACTGGCAAAAATAAAACTATCTACACCCCGAATGTTGACACGGGGGACTTTGTGATTGTCATCAACTCAGACAAAGTTGTTTTGACAGGCAAAAAATTGGAACAGAAAAAACTTCGTTGGCACACAGGTTATATCGGTGGGCTGAAAGAAGTTGACTATTCAACACTCATGAGAGAAAATTCTTGCAAAGTGATTGAAAAAGCTGTTAAAGGCATGCTTCCAAAGACTTCTCTTGGAAGGAAACAAATCACACGACTTCATGTTTACAAAGATGCAAGTCACAATCATGAAGCTCAAAAACCAGAAACTGTTGAATTAAAAGGAGCTAGAAAATAATGGCTGAGAAAAAACAAAGTGGTTGCTTCATTGCAACTGGAAGAAGAAAAAAATCTATCGCAAGAGTTCGTTTGTATCCAGGTTCTGGCAAATTTGAAATCAATGGCAGAGACATTGAAAACTATCTTCAAAGAGACACACTCATTTTGGTTGCAAAACAACCATTGACGCTCACTTCAACTGCTGAAAAATTTGACGTTGTTGTCAATGTTGAAGGCGGCGGAATTTCAGGTCAAGCTGGCGCAATTTGCCACGGCATTGCAAGAGCACTTTTGAAGGTTTCTGAAACTTATAGAAAAGAACTCAAAGACGCTGGCTTCTTGACTCGTGACCCAAGAATGAAAGAAAGAAAAAAATATGGTCTCAAAAAGGCAAGAAAAGCATCTCAATTCTCAAAACGTTAATCAAAAGACAGGCAATTTGCCTGTTTTTTTGTTTTTCTCAAAAGTTTTTGGAAAAATTTTGCTTTGTTTATGCTATAATTTTATTATGATGAAAAATTTTGATGTTTTAATAATCGGTGGCGGCGTTGCTGGCATGACGGCGGCGATTTACGCAAAAAGACGAGGCAAAAAGACAGCCATAATTGAAAAGTTCACTTTGGGTGGGCAAGTTTTGTCTTTGACGCGAATAGAAAACTTTCCTTCTCAAGCCGAAATTGACGGGTTTTCTCTCGGGCAGATGTTTGCACAGCAAATCAAACATCTTGAAGTGGATGTTTTTTCTGACGAAATTCAAAAGGTTGACTTTTCAGGCGAAGAAAAAATTTTGTTTGGAAAAAATGAAGTGTATGCGGCAAAAAGTGTCATCATTGCAACAGGACTTTCAAGTGTGCAACTTGGAAAAAACGAAGACGACTTTTTGGGACGCGGTGTAAGTTATTGCGCAGTCTGCGATGCAAATTTTTATAAAAACAAAGATGTTTGCGTTGCCAGCAAGCGTGGAAGTGGCATAAAAGCCGCACTGGAACTTTCTGAACTTTGTTCCTCTGTCACAGTTCTGGACAGTGCTGACATGTCAAAATTTTCAAACGCAAACAAAAACCCGAAAATCAAAATTGTTTCAAACGCAAAGATTGAAAAAGTGGTCGGAGAGCAATCGATTGAGCAAATTGTTTTTGATTTAAACGGAAAAGAAAACAAACTGAAAACGTCGGCACTCTTTGTTGAACTTGGCAAAAAGCCCAAAACCGACCTTTTTAAAGGCATTTTGGAGCTTGACGACAAAGGGTTTATCAAAACCGACTCTAATATGCAAACATCGGTCAAAAATGTCTTTGCAGTGGGCGATGTGAGAAGTGCATTTCTGAAACAGATTGTCACAGCGTGCAGTGATGGTGCAATCGCTGGGCAACTGGCTTAAATCAATTTCAAACGCAAAAGTTTGAATTTTTTAATTTATTTATTTTGTAAAAAACTTCATTTTATGTATAATAATATCATGAAGAAGTTTCTTTTGTCGCTTTTTGTCGTGTTTTTGGGACTGTCTTTTTCTATTGGCGGTTCCATCTTGCTTGTTGGCTGTGGCGGTTCTTCGCAAGAACAAACTGAAGAAAGCGGTGAAATTGAAACAGGTGAAAGCGAAACAGGCGACGGAGATGAAGAAATTTCAAGTGATGCAAACATAAGCTTTACTATTTCAACGGTTAGAATGACAAGCAGTGCTTCTTATTCGCGTTCAAGTGCATCTACTGCTGTTGAATGTGGACGATTTACCATATATTGGTACGATGAAAATGGTAATCGTGTTACATGGGGTAATACGCCTACATGCAAAGCTGCACCAGGATATTATGTTGGTGGAGGAACTTCTTCTTCTACATATGCGGCAAATTTATCATATTTTTCGTATACATGGACTTCAGGCAGTCCAAGTAGATATGCAAAAATTTATTATTATACTTCTTCAGGTTATACAGCCTGTGGGATGGGTTGGAGAAGTAGTAATGTCAATGATTTTCCAGGGCCTGAAAATAATGAAAGCACCATATGGTTAATATTCGGGACGGCGGATAGTGGTAGTATGGCTCATGAAATGATGCCTTATTTTTCTTCGTCTGATGAATTGGATGTACGAGATTGGTGTACAGACGTATTAAATGGTGATTACGATATTTATTATAGACAGAACTACACAATTAGTTATAATATAGATGGTTATGTGGATACAGAAACTGTTCCAGCAGGAGTTGCATATACCTTGCCAACACCATCTCCATCGGAATATTTTTATAGATGGGGAAGTATGTCAACAGGCGGAACATATTATACTGCGGGTAGCACTCAATATGCTTCTTATAGCAGAACATATTATGCCATGTGGACACAAACGCCAGTGACGCTAAACGCAAATGGTGGATATTTTAGTTCATCATATTATCGGATGACTGGTTCAGGAACATCGTCTTCTTATTTGGTCTGCACATTAAATGATCGAACATTTCACAAATATGGCACAGGAACGGCGTATGCGGGCTATCTATACCGGACAAGCGATGGTTATGTCGGACCGCTGTTGGTCTCAACCACTAAATCGGCTGTCACTTATCGGTCTTCTGAAGGACCAACAACTTTGACTTCCAGCGGAAGCATAAGTTACAACGGAAAAACGTGGTATTATTCGTCAAATGGACATTGGTGGGGAGGTAGATACATAAATCAAGCCACTGGGACCTATAGCAGATATCGTCCAATGATTTCAGGAACAAGCCTATCGGCATGTGCCAGAAACTTTTTGGATTCTTTGGTTTTCAGCGGGACGACTGTCACTGGCGGCACATATCTTAGCAAAAGTGTGACTTGCAACAGCACTTACAGCACTCTTCCGACGCCAACAAGGTCGGGTTACACTTTTGACGGATGGTATACGTCTACTTCTTACACGACGGAAATCACATCATCAAGCACTTGCTCAAGACGAAATGCACACACACTTTATGCAAAGTGGGTGAAATCAGTGACAATCAAATATAATACTTTCTATGGAATTCATTCAACAAACCTGCTTTTAGGCGTCACAGATGGCAGTTTGTCAAGCACAAATCTTGCTGTTTCTGGCACATCAAAGCTGACGATAGAAGCAGGAGATACTGCAGTTGTTTATATATCTTCAGTAAATTCAAACTATAATTATTACATTGGCACTACACTTACATCCTATGATAACGGTGGATTTAATCAAAATTCTTTGACAATAAGTTCCACAACAAGCACAACAACATATTATCTTTATGTCCGACAGCAAATTAGCCTTGTTTTCAATGGAAATGGAAACACAGGCGGAAGCAGTCCGCGTACAGTTAATGTTGCTTATGGTCAGCCGTATATTATCCCAGATCAAGAAATGATAGGATTTACACGAGAACACTATACACTTTCAAGCTGGAACACTATGTCTAATGGAGCAGGGAAAAGTTATGAAACTGGCACGCAACATAATGTCACGGCAGAAAATTTTGCACCCCTAACAACAATAAATTTATATGCACAGTGGGAGCCAGTCACATTTATGCTGGAAGTGATTTATTATGCATATTATTCTTCATCAGTCAGTTTGACTATTTCCAGTTCAGTCATAAGCACGACGACACTAACTACTCCGACATCAGGCAATTACACTTATTGGACGACGCAAGCCACATATTCAGCCACACCGATAGCGATAACATTTACTTCTTCTGGAAATCAGTTGTCAGTTTCAGGAAGCACATTGAATAGTTCGTCATATGGTCCATCAGCGAACACCTTGACGTGCTATTGGACGCCAGACGGCAATGCTTACTGCCCAATAACTGTGCGAGAAGGCTATACATTGACCTACAACGGAAATGGAAACACAGACGGAACTGTGCCAGCATCTCAAACGGTTTACCATGGCGTGCCAACCGCCATAAGAACAAACAGCTTGACGCGAACGG
>CAJLLK010000006.1 GCA_905207515.1 uncultured Christensenella sp.
AGCTCATTTTTGCTCATAGAGCGGCGCTCCCTTCGTACATTTTCGCAAGCAGATTTTTGTGCAAGCACAAAAGCCGCTCACGAAAAGTACGAGTGAACTGTGATTAAAAAAAATTAAAAAATTTGCGAAAAATTGTTTGTAAATTTGTGCGGATTTGGCTTATATTAAATATAAAGAAATAGGAGCGAAAAAATGAAAGTTAGATATTTGATTTGTGGAATAATTTTTGCTTTGGCGGGCATAACAACCGCAGCTCCGCTCCTTAATATTTTCGGGGAGGGGGTTGCTTCGCCAGCCGATTCTGAAATCTCGTCTCGAATCTATGAAAATGACACAACAAGCTATGTGAAAGTCGACGAACTTTACGACGACGCGGCGGGAAAGATGAACGCTGGTCACGTCGACACGCTCTTGAAATACATAACGGGCAATGAAAATGCCAGCATTCAAACAAATTTGCGAACAACAATGGAAGGGCTTGACAATCTCGCGACAGCTGAGACAACTTCCGCAGAAATAAGACAAAATGTTTTGACAACAACTCCTCAACAAAAATCGTCTGAACAAGATGTGATTGTGACACTTGGCGGCTTGGACTGGCAGGTGGTTTATCTTTCAAAAGACAACAACGGAAACGACATTCTCACTCTTTGGCTCTCTTCCAGCAAGCAAGGGATTTGGGAAGGTAGGGCGGCTGATGAAGGTCTATATTATGGTTTTATCAATGGCTCGCTTTACTCCGATTGGTCTGCTGACTGGGAAAGAAGTTCAACAGGTGTAAGCTATCCGTCGCATATGTATGGAACATCATATATTCGAGCTGTGACGCTGAATAACGGCGGGACATATGCCACAAGCACTTCTGCTTCAACGACTGTTGAACAGTCAGACAGCAGCGTTTTTGCTCGTTTCACAATGGAAGAAGTGGGAGGAAGCTTGACTGCTTTTTTTTCTGTGCCAGGAGATGTCTCTTGGCAGCTTTTGCAAAGCTCACCAGAAAACAATCCAAGTGAAACTTATTTCTTTCCAAACGACTCTTTAAACGACCCTACAGGCATTCTTGAAGGAAACTATTATTCATCTTCATATAATTACCACTCTAAGGCAGGCTATGGCGCTTGGGCGAATGACTATCTGTGGTTGCCAAGCATGGCAGAGACGGGATATGACATATCAAATTTGGGCTTGTGGGAGACATCTCAAACACAACGTCAAAACTATAATTCTTCCACTTCTCAAATAACGCCTGGGGTGGGCAGTGACAATAATAGTTATGGCACATATGTGCGCAACTATTCCTGGCTGCGTTCGGGCTTCCGCGAAGGTGCCTATCGTACATGCATTCTCATTCCGTCCGGTAATGAATCCTCTGCCAATTTTGTCGACTATTCCAACGCCGTGCGTCCAGCACTTCACTTGAATTTGAATGCAGTGGCTGTGAGTGCACTTTCTGGCACTGAAAATGATTTGGCGCTCACTCATGCATACATCGAAAATCAGTCTGTTGTTGAGGGCGAGGCGGTGACGCCGACGCCAGACATCTATTTTGGCGACACTCTGCTTGTGGCTGGCGAGAATTATGAAATTTCAAGTTATGAAAACAACACCGCAGAAGGCGTTGGAAAACTGACAATCACGGCTGTCGAAGGCGGCGGCTATGTCGGAGAAAAGACCTTTGCGTTTGTCATCGGCGAAAATCTGCCTGACATGGCAAATGCCGAAGTAACTTACGACGAAACCGCGGTCGAATGGACAGGCTCGGCAGTCACAAAAGATGTTTCGGTTTCTTATAACGGATTGTCTTTGCAAGAAGGCGTGGACTATGTTTTGTCTTTTTCAAACAACACAAACATCGGCACAACCGCAGCCATAAACATCAGGGGTTTGGGATTCTATCAAAACGCTCAGACGACATATTTTTCAATCGTAAGGCGCTCAATGACCGCTGAAAATCGTATTCAAGTCTCGGGTTTGGAAAATTTGACTTACACCGGCAGCGCGCTGACGCCAGAGTTCACTGTCACCGACACCGAGCTTGACATGCAGCTTCAAAGCGGCACGCATTTCACTTACCAATTTTCAAACAACACCAACGCCGGACCTGCAACGCTCAATTTGACGGGCAGAGGAAATTATTCTGGCACGCTCAGCTTCACTTTCAACATCGCTCAAAAAGATTTGTCGGGCGGAAGTTTTTCTCTGAGCAACAATTCGTTCACTTACAATGGTCAGACGCAGACGCCGACAATAACTTATCGGCTCGACGGCGTCACTCTTCAACGCGACAGAGATTTTTCAATCACTTTCCACCGCACGACTGCTGACGGAGAAGTTGTCGAAAACCCGACCGACGCGGGAACTTATTATATTGTTCTTCAGGGAATTAACAACTATAGCGGCGTAAAATCAACAAGCTTTGTCATAAAACAAGGCACAATCAATTCTGATGCCGTCACGCTCGCGCAAAATTCATTCACTTTTGACAGGCAAAACGTCACTCTCGACATCACTGTGCGCGTCAACAGCAGAATTTTGCTCGAAAATGAATATTCACTCGAAATTCGAAAGAATTCCACAAGCGGAGAAATTGTCGAGCCGACTGAAATTGTCGATGCGGGAACGTATTATGTGACCGTCAGAGCAAACAACAACAACTACACCGGCTATGGCACAAAATCTTTTGTTATAAATCAGGCGAGCGTCGCTGGCGGAACGTTGGTTCTCGCTGACGCGGGCGATGGTTTTGTTTACGCCGGAACTGACGTCGAGCCACAGGTTCAAAGCGTTTCGACCAACTTCGACAACAATTCTTTGACGCTGCAACAAGGCGAATATTCGGTGTCTTATTCAAACAACAACGGCGCCGGAACGGCTTATGTCACCGTTCGAGGCACGGGAAACTTCACCGGAACTTTGCAACAGACTTTCACAATCGAACAGGGGATTGTTGGCTCACTTGAAATAACTTTTGGCGGACAAACCGGCGCAAATGTGCAAGTTGTTTACAGTGGCAGCGCATTTGCGGCGCCGAGTGTTGTTGTCAAAGACGCTGACGGCAATTTGATAAACTCGGCTGACTATTCTCTCTCGTTCTCTTCAACCGACTATGAAAATGTGGGAGTCATAAATGTTTCTGTCACTCCAAAACAAAACGGCGGAAGATATAACTATATTGGTTCTGCGGTTGGAACAATCACTATCGCTCAAAAAGATTTGACAAATGAAACTGTCACAATCACGCTTAAACCAAATTCCTTTGTCTATGACGGAACCAGAAAAGAACCAACTGTTTCGTTGGCGTTTGGCGATGTCGACCTTGTTGAAGAGCAAGACTTCACTGTCTCTTATCAAAACAACATCGACGCAAGCGAAAACGCAAAAGTGCAGATCAATTTTGTTGGAAATTATTCGGGTGCGAAAGAACAAACTTTTGAAATTGAACCGAAAAACATCTCATCAGCGACCGCAACAATCGAAAATCAAACCTTTACTGGCGACAAAATTGAACCTGAATTTGATGTCACTGATCTTGTCAACGGAAGCAATGTCAGACTTGTGAAAGACAGAGATTATTCGGTGGAATTTTTCAACAACACAAACGTGACCGATGTGGCAGAAGCTGTTGTCACTGGCAAAGGAAATTTTGTTGGAGAAAAAACTTTTTACTTCCAAATTGTAGGTCGCAGCATTTCTGATGCAGTTGTTTCGGCTGAAAATGTCACTTACACGGGCGCCGAAAACAGGGCGAGCGTTTCTGTTCTGCTCGACGGCGAGCCATTGACCGACGACGACTTTTCTGTTTCTTATCAAGGAGACCTTGTCAACGCTGGCGTGGTGACGGTTGTTGTCACAGGAAAAGGAAACTATTCTGGTCAGGCAAGCACAACTTACACAATTCAACCAAAAGATGTGTCCACTTTGACAATCACAATTTTGGATGAACAAATAACTTATGACCGCACTGCAAAAACTCCGGAATTTTCAGTTTTTGACGGCGAAACACAGGTGAGCAATTCAAGTTTTTATGCAACTTATTCAAACAACATCAACGCAGGGCAAGGCGTTTTGACTTTGAGAGCAAGCGGAAACTATGTCGGCACAAAACAAGCCCAGTTTGTCATTTCAAAGGCAACAATTTTGTCAGCAACTTTGTTTGAAACAGATGTTGTTTACACTGGCGAACAAATTTTTGTTGGTGTCAGCGAAGTTAAAGCGGGAAATGTTTCGTTGTTTGCAAGTGAATATGATGTTGGCTATGACCAAAACATCAATGTTGGTCAAGCAATTGTCACTGTCACAGCAAAAGAAACCAGCAACTTCACTGGTTCGACGACCGCCAATTTCACAATTTCTAAGGCAGTGATTTCTGGCTTTTCACTTTCAGCAACTTCTGCTGTCTATAACAGAGAAACGCAATCAATTTCAGTTTCTGAAGTTTGGACGCAGAATGGGCTTTATGTCACAGAAGGCTACACTGTGCACCATTCTCGTCTGCAGGGAGAAGATTATGTTGAAACAGACGATTTTGTTTCTGCTGGCACGATCAGAGTGACAATTGAGCTCACAAACGACCAAAACTTTGCCCTTGCAAGTGGCGTTTATGCTGATTTTGTGATCGAAAAACGCAACATCAATTCAAGCATTGTGGTTTCTTATTACACAATCGGCGAAGATGACTTGGAAGATCCTTTGACTGGCGACATGACTTATGTCGGTCGAGAAGTTTTTCCAAGACTTGTCTATGGAACTTACACTCTTCAAAATGAGCTTGATTATTCTTATCAAATCACAACGGCTTCTCGCGAAGAAGTCGCTGGTGCACACTCAAGTGCAGGCGATTATGTTTTGACAATCACTGGACAAGACAACTATCAAGGCACAATTGTCAAAAATTATAAGGTTGTAGCTGCAGACCTTGACTTTACAAATCAAGAGTTTGACTATGTGGTCAATGAAACGTTTGTTTATGACGGCACAGCAAAAACTTTTGCCGACATTTCAACAGGCTTGACAATTTCTTATCACGACGAACTTGCAGGAGATATCACCCTTGACTACATAGAAGATTTCACGCTTTATGAAGGCTATTATGACCTTACAAACAACACTCCACTTGACGAGACGAGCGAAGGCGAAGGAGTTATCTTTGTCGACGGCGGCTATTTTGCAAACGTCAATGCAGGTCTTGCAAATCTCTTCATTGAAGGCGTTGGAAATTATATCGGCGTGGCTCGCTTGACATTCACAATTCAGCAAAGAGACTTGTCAGACGCAACCATTTCGGTTGATGACGGCGCACTTGTTTATGACGGCACTGAAAAACAACCAACATTCACTGTCACGCTTGACGGATTTGCTGAAAACCTTGTGATTGACGAAGATTTTTATGCAGAATTTCAAAACAATGTCAATGCAGGAAGTGGTGCAAGTGTGACAATCTATGGCAGGAACAATTTTTCAGGCTCTGCAAGTCAAACTTTTTCAATCGCAAAGCGCAGCATTTCAAACCAAGAAGAATTTGTCATTTCTTCTGTTGAAGATGTTTCTTACACTGGCACAGAACAAAAATTTTCACCACAAATTTTGTTTAATGGCACTCCACTTGACAGCGAAGATGATTATTTAATTTCATATTTCCGTGATGAAACAACAACGACTGACTTTGTCAATGTTGGCGAAATCACAATAAGATTTTCTGGCGCAGGAAATTTTGAAGGAACCCGAGAAGTTTCTTACAACATCACCAAGGTTGACCTTGGCAGCAATCAAGTTTCCAAGCCGGGCGCAATAAGCGGCGGAAGATATGTGCTTTCCGACGAGGTCTATGACGGCACGCCAAAAGAAAAGACGCTCACTTTGGTGTTCAACAGCACAAATCTTCGCGAAGATTTTGACTTTGAAAATTCGTATTCGGTTGTTGACCTTACAAGCGCACAAAACAACATCATTTTGACGGTCAACGGCATTGGAAATTTTGAAGGACAGTTGCAATTTGTTTACAACATTTTGCCAGCGAGCGTTGTCGACAACGAAAGATTTCAAATCACAATTTCCGTGCCTGAAGCGGGCGCAACTTACACTGGAGAAGAAATCAAACCAACTGTCACAATCATCGACAAAGGTGCAAATCTAGACCAAAACAACGACGTGACTTCTTTCTTTGACATTTCTTATCAAAACAATGTCAATGTCATTTATCAGAACGGCGAAATCATCAGCGGAGCGCTCATTTTGATTGAAGGCAGCGAAAACTATTCTGAGGTTTACACAATCAACTTCAAAATCATTCCAGTCAACCTTTCGACGCTTTCAAACGAAGCTCTTGACGATGTGACCTATTCTGGAAAGACTGAACGACATCTTCCAAACCTTGTTTTCAACGATAAAGCACTGATTGAAGGCGAAGATTTTGACGTTGTTTTCTCGACAAACGATTTGGTTGATGCACAAGATGACATTTCTTTGACGATCACAGGCAAGGGCAATTTCACAGGCGAAATTTCAAATTCTTATTCCATCCTCAAAGCCAACATTTCCACTTTGAGCGAAAGGTTTGAAATTGTTTTCGCAGAATTGTCAAAAACATTCACTGGAAGAGACATCCTTCTTGACTTCACAATTGAAGATTTGACAAAAGATGCCTTTCTTGTTGAAGAAACCGATTTTGAAGTAGATTATGTCAACAATCTCAATGTTGGAGACGACTCAGACGCCGATGCTCCGACTTTGACAATAACAGGCATTGGAAACTATGAAGGCTCGGTGACGCAAAAATTTGACATCACTCAAAAATCAATAAGCGACGAAGATGTGATTGTTGCACAGATTTCCAACCAACATTTCACAGGCGAAGAAGTTCAGCCAGATGTGGACATAACTTACAATGGCATAACACTGAAAAAAGACACAGATTTTTCGCTTGACTATGACAACAACATCGAAATCGGATCGCAGGCAAAGGTTATCATCTCTGGCATAAACAATTTTTCTGGAACAAAAGAAGTGTTCTTCACAATTGTGACAACAGTTGTTTCGGGCGACACATTTGACATCATTTTGCCGCAAGAAAGCGTGACTTACACTGGAAACGAAATTACTTTCGAGAACATTCAAGTCAAGTTTGCAGACAGCGAAACTGTGCTTCCAAGTGAAAACTATGAGATTGTTTATCAAAACAACACAAATGTCGGCACTGCTTCAATTTTTGTGGTGTTCAGCGGAAATTACGTTGGCACGGCAGTCAAAGAATTTGAAATTTTGGCTAAGAACATTTCGGACGAAGATGTCATTTTGGATGAAATTCAACCATTTGTCTATGACGGCACAAGACATATTGTCAATCCGTCTCTCACTTTTAACGGAAGACCACTCACTTCGGCTGATTTCTCTTATGAATTTGACACAAACAATTTTGTTGACGTAAAGACAATCACTATAACCATCACTGGCGTCAGAAACTTTGAAGGCAGCAGAAAGACGACCTATCAAATCTTGGCTAAAAAACTTGATAACACTGACAACACAGAAAACAATGTTGTGATTGAAGTTGTTGAGTCAAACCTTGTTTACACGGGCGAAGAAATCAAACCACAAATCATTGTGACTTATGGCGACATTTTCTTGAGCGACGCTGATTTTGATGTTTCTTATTCTGAAAACGAGATGGCAGGCGAAGCAACTGTCACAATCACAGCAAAATCTTCCAACTATTCTTCAAGTCTGAGCCAGGCTTTCACAATCTTGCCAAAAGAACTTGAATATTCAATGCTGGGCGAGCTTGGCACTTATTCTTACACAGGCTTTGATGTTGAGCCAGAAGTTGTTTTGACTTACAACAACATGCCGCTGGAAAAAGATATCGATTTTTCGGTTTCTTACAGCAACAATTTGAACGCTTCTGACAACGCTTTAATCACAATTTCTGCGGTTGACAACGGAAACTACAGCGGTTCAATTGAAGCAACATTTTCAATCACAAGACTTTCACTTGAAAACGCTCAGGTTGGCGGCTATTTGGCAGAATATGACTTCAACGACACCGAAATCAAGCCAGAGTTTTCAATAACAGTTGCAGGATATTTTGAAGAAGACCAAGAAACACTCAAAACCCTTGTAAATGGAGTTGATTTTGAAGTTCAATATCAAGACGATTGCAAAAATGTCGGAGTTAAAGAAGTGACAATCATCGGCATAAATAACTTCAGCTATTTGACTTCGGTGGAATTTGAAATTGTTGCCACAAACATTGAAAGCTTGACGATTGAAGGCTTTGAAGAGAGCTTGCCATATAATCACGGAGACGGCGTGATGCAAAACTTGGTTCTCAAACTTGGCGACAATGTGATTGGCAGCGAAAACTATGTGATTTCTTATCAAAACAACATCAACGCTGGCGAAACGGCAGAGCTTTACATCACTCCGTCAAATGCCAACTTGACAGGCGAAATTTCTCGAACTTTTGACATTGAAAAGGCGGCCCCAGTTTTGAACTTTGTGGAAAATCTCAGCGGTTTTGACGGCGACAATTTGAATGAATTGACCGTTTTGGGCGAAGGCAGCACCGAAGGAGTTCTCACTTTTGAACAAGACAGTTTGATTCTTGGCACCACAACTTATAATTACACTTTCACGCCGACCGACACAGAAAACTATGAAATCACAACTGGCAGCATTGAAATTCAGGTCAACACAGTGGAACTTGTGGACATCGAAGCCGAAAGTGGCAGGCTGGTCAGCGGAAATGTTTTTGACACATCTTTTGTGAGAGTGTTTGGGCTTTACAACAACGGCGCTCGCTTAGAAATTCAAATCACTGAGTGCGAAGTTTCAATTCCAAGCGGCTCAACTCTTGCCTATGGGCAAAATGTCACGATAAGATATGCTGGCTTTGACACCACGCTTGTTGTCTTGAGAGACAGCATTCAAAACAATGGTTTCACAGTTTCATCCGACATCGGAATTGACGAAGGAGTTGAGTTTGAGGTTGAAATTGTCGACGACCTTATTGGAATTTACGAAATTATCGGCGAGTATTATGAAAACTATGGCAATGTAGAGCAGATTTTTGTCACAACGCTCACAAAAGACGGCGAGGCTTACACAGACGACAGGCTTGTTGTGACGTTTGACACGGCGACAGTTCAAGGAAATTTTGTTTATTATTCTCTTGAGGACGGCAAACTTGTTCAATTGGATGTCAGCGGAGGCACAATCAATTTTGGCTCTGATGGAAACATTATTCTTGCTTTGGAAGTTTATTCAGATTTCACAATGTGGATAATTATCGGAGCGATTTGCTTGTTTGCGCTGATAATTGTTGTGTTTGTCATTTTGCTTGCGTTGAGAAACAGAAAGAAAAAACGCAAGAAAATGTCGACAAGCTCAAATGCTGACAGTGAAAATTTTGAGCAAAAATAAATTTTAGTGCAATAAAAAACTAGAAATCAAACGATTTCTAGTTTTTTTGCTTTAATTCTTTTTGAAGATTTGTTTGGTCAGGTTGTAGAGCAAAACAACAAACACAAGATAGTAAACCAGCGAAACAAAGAAGTTTCCGTAGGCGTAGAGAGATGTTCTCAAAAAACCGGTTTCCATGGTTGCTCCACCCAAAAACGATGTCAGGTCTGCGTGAATGAACGGCAGCAAGCAATAGACAAAACTTCCGTTTAAAAAGATGTTGCAAATTGTGGCAATGGCAAAAATTGCGAGCGCAATTCCAAAACACAAATCAAATTTTCGCGAAATGTTCATGAGAAAGATTGTCAACACGCTGTAGAAAATCACTTGAAGTTCGATTCCGACAATTTTGATAACAAAGAACAAAAACGGATGAATGATGTAGACAGATGACAAGTTGAAAACTGCCAAAATTCCGTTTGCCAAGCTTGGATAAAGCAAACTGCCACCAAGCAAGGTCAAAATCGAAAAGATTGCCAAGATGAATGAAGTTGAAAAGACGATTGCCAAAAATTTTGCCGTGTAAACTTGGTTGAAGCTGACATTTTGAGAAAGAATGGTGTCAATCTTTCCACTTTTGCGGTCTCTTCCAAACAATTTGTAGGCACAAAAAATGGCAAAAATTATCGTCAAAAAGCCAACAATGCTCATCAAGAAATAGGCGTGGTCATAAACGGTCACTTCATAAGAGCCTGTGTTGAAATTCAGTGGCACTTGATATTGTATAAAATAAAGCTCGTCGTTTTCAAGAAAATAGTTGCACAAAACAAGCGCTTGTTCGATGTTTTCAGTCTTGATTTGTTCAAAATGATATAAATTTATCAAATTTTCAAAGTTTTTTTCAAGCAGCAATCGCAGTTCGTTTTCCACGCCAGCCTTTGCACTTTCGCACACGAGTTTGAAGTTTGTTATCAAATTTTTCATGTCTTGCAAATGCTCAACGTCGCTTTCTTCAATGGAATTGTTTAAAGTTTCCATTTCAGCCAAAATTTGCGTGCATTTTTCTTCTGCTTTTGTGATGTATTTGGTTTGCAATTCGTTTGCGGTTTCGGCGGAGATGTTCCAATCCAAAACATTTTGCGCAACTGCACTCAATTTTTCAAAATTGGCAGAATTTTCGTAGAGATTTTCCAAAATTTCGACCACATTTGCGCTGTAATCAATTTCGTTGAAATAATTTGTCACAGAAACCAAATCTTCAAACTCGGAATTTGTGAAAATGACATTTGTTTCAAACGCTTTAAGGTCTGATATTCTGGTCGTGAAGGCATTCAAATCTTCAGCTGCTTCTTGAACAGGGCTTATGTCAGAAATTCCGTTTTCATAATAAGCACATTCGCCAAATTGTTTAAATTTTTCCACTTCATTTTTGATGTTTTGAAAAGTGGCGTTCAGCTCTTCCAAAATTTCATAGTCCAAACACGTCTGATTTGTTGCTAAGATGTCGTTTGTTTCGGCTAAGATGTTGTTTAAACTGTTTTCTGTGTCAATTGAAGCATCAGTCGAGCGAAAATTTTGATAAACTCTTCTCGTGTATTCTCCACTTGTCACGGCACTATAGGCGGGAGTAGGTTCGATTTTGTAAGCCAGCCCAGTCACAAAACAAGCAATCAAAACCAAGACCAATCCTATGACAGTTATCGGGTTGAAGACCAATCGTTTGAAGTCGTAAGCGGCAATTTTTAAAACTTTTTTCATTCTTCTTCCCCCTTAAAATAAGGTGCCAAATTTGCAAAAATTTTTTCCGCTTTTTTGTTAAAAAAGCCTGCCTTATAGATTTCAATTTGATTTTTTGACAAAAATCTGACAATTTTTGCGGTTTCGTCTTCGTTTGCGTCAAACAAAACTTTGTTTTCATAGAGTTTAACTTTCAAATCAAAGTTTTCGCTGACAAGTTTTCCCGCATAATTTGGTTGTTTCACTTCGACAAAGGCATAGGTTGGGCCTTCTTTCAGCCTGTCACATTCTTCCTTAGTCAAAACTTTGACAATGCTTCGGTCTTCCATAAAAATGAAGCCGTCGCAAAAATCTTCCAAAACTTCAAAACTTCTTGAAGTGACAATGATTGCAGTGCCAGATTGTTTCAACTGGTTTATATAACTTTTTATTTTCAAAATGCTGGTTTTTGTCATTCCTTTGAAAGGTTCGTCCAAAAGCAAAAGTTTAGGCTTGTTCAAAAAAGCAAGTGCAAGAGCCATAAGTTTTTTCTCATAATAAGACAAAAACAAAACTTTTGTCGAAATTTTTCCCGACAAGCCGAATTTTTCCAAAATTTTTATGATTTTTTCTTTGTCATAATTTCCGCTCAAAGTTGTCAGATATTTGAAGTTGTCGAAAACCGACTGAAACTTGAAAAACATCGGCGGGTCAAGGCAAAGGTTGACAGAATTCAACTCCACTGGATTTGCTTTTATGTCGATGTCGTCGACAAAAACTTGCCCTTCGCCAATTGGAAGCGCTCCGCCAATCGCTTTTATCAAACTGGTTTTGCCAGATTGATCTTCTCCCAAAACGCCAAGGCAACAGCCTTCGTCAAGCGAAAAACTGATGTTTTTGACCAAAAAGCGTTCTTTGATCAAAACGGACAAATTTTTAACTTCCAAAATTAAATTACTCATATTTTTATTATAACAAGAAAAAAAGCAAAAGTAAAGGGCTTTTGCTTAATCTGTGTTTATCAAATTATCAAAGATATATTCATATATGTTTGGTGCATTTTGACGCCATTTTTTGCAGGCTTCTTCTGCGGACTGGCGGGTGGGTGCTTTGACTTGAATTTCAAAAAGCGGAGTGTTTATCAAGCTTTCATAAATTCGCATGGTCACAAGATAAGACCCGTCGTCGGCGTCGGTGTAGTTGGCATAATATTCTTGTGATTGTTTGATGGAAAGGCGGTTGTTTTTGGCGTATTCTGTGATTTCATCTCGCAAGTCGTTTGGAATGCGCTTATAAAAATAAGACAAACAATCTCTGCCTTCAAAAGTGAGATTATATCTCATTTCGCCTTCTTTGCACTCGGTTTTGTAGATAAGTTTGGCTTCTGAAAGTTGATAAAGAAGGTCAAGGCAGTCCATATAATTTATCCAATTGTTTTTGACAGAACAAATTTCAATGATAGAATTTTCTGTCAATGGCATTTCCATTTTGTCCAGACAGAAGAGAATTATCAGTTTGTTTGTCACTGCGTCATAGGTCATAACACAAACATTTTATATAAAATAACAAAAAAAATCAATTTTTTTTAGGGTTTATTGCAAATTAATTTGTTTTTTCTCTGAATTATGCTAAAATGAAAATCGATTATGGAGGTTTTGATGGAAGCCAAAAACATTATGGATGTTGAAAAATTTGTTGTCGCTTGCAATGACATGCTGACGGGAAAATTTCTTGACTTAAACAAAAGATTGGACAAGTTTTTGTCTGTTATGACCAAAAGCGAAGACATCATTGACTTGCTTTCTGATTGTCTTGAAGATTTTGACGAAGAAGCTGAGTTTGCCAAAGCTTTTTCTGTGGACAAAAAAACGGGGAGCGCAAAAGTTGCCATTCCGACAGACGACAAAAAAAGATTGGCACTTTCTGTGACCATTTTCAACGACATCATCAACGACAAACTCAATGCCAATCAGTTTTTGGAGACTTATTTTAAAGACAAAAATCAAACTCCAATGCAAAACTTTTTGGAAAAAATTATCAAACCTTACAGAGACATCATCTGCAAAATTTTTCAGCTTCAAACTGACATCACAGTGGAAGACATCAAAAATCAGATAGAACAAGAAAAACTTTTCAAAAAAGAAGAAGAAAGAAAAGAGGAAGAAGAACAATTTCCGCATCTTGACGACTTGCTTTCAGAAATCATCAAAACCAGCAATCAAATTTTGGCACTTTTGAAGTTTGAAAAACACCGAACAGATGTTTTGGACGATGTTGAATTTGTCACAAATTCCATCATTCAGGCGTGCGAAAAACGAGATTTGATGGTCATCAACGGCCTTGTTATCGGTCTCAACTACGCTTCGAAAAAGTTTAAAAACATCAGACATTTGGTCGTTGAACTCAACAACTTGATTTATGATTATTATGAATATTTGGCGGCTGGCAAAGACGAGTTTGAAGCTGAATAGCGCAAATTTGTAATTTTTCTTTTTGTCCAACAATATGTTAGAACTATGAAAACACATTTTTGGACAATAAATTTCAGAAAATTTTCAGTCAATCTTTTGATTTTGGTCATGCTTGTGGCGCTTTCTTGTGTCGCAGGCTATGGCATCAATTTTGTCACGTCGTCCACACTTATCAACGGGGTGTATTATTCTGGCGACCAAAGTTCCAACAAAGTCACTTTGATGATAAATGTCTATTGGGGGACGGAATATCTCGACGAAATGCTGCAGATTTTGGAAGACAACGATGTCAAAACCACCTTTTTTGTCGGCGGAACTTGGGCGGTCAGAGAAAGCGAAGCTTTGCAAAAAATTTATGATGCTGGGCACGAAATCGGCAATCATGGCTATTATCACAAAGACCAAGGAAAGCTTTCTGCAGAGAAGAATTATGAAGAAATTATCAACACGCACAAGCTTGTCAAAAGCTTGCTTGGCATCGACATGAATTTGTTTGCTCCACCAAGCGGGTCTTACAACAAAAAAACGGTGGAAATGGCGACCGAACTTGGCTACAAAACCATCATGTGGACGGACGGAAGAGACACAATCGACTGGCGAGACAAAGACGCTGATTTGATTTACAATCGCGCAATAAAAAACTGCAAGGGTGGAGATTTGATTTTGATGCATCCAACAGAAGCCACCAAAAATGCACTGGACAGAATTATCAAAACGCTCAAAGAAAAGGGTTTTGAACTTTGCACAGTCAGTGAAAATTTGGGATTATAAAAAATTTGCCAAATCTGTTTGTGATTTTTCTTTAATATTGCTATAATTAAAATTGTAATATGGGAAATTCTCCCTTCTTTGACCTTAAACTTGGGGGTTTTATGGCAGTTTATAAGCTCAATTCCAAAAACAAAAAAGAAAAAAATCAAAACACAAAAAAGATTGTTGGTTTTTCTTTGATTGGTGCCGCTTCTTTGATATTTTTGTTTCTGACCGGCATTGTGGAACCACTTCAAACTTTTCTTCTTGGCATTTTTGGCGTTTTTGGTTTTCCGCTTTGCATTGTTTTGTTTGTTGTCGGGCTTGCTCTTGTCAACAATCGCAAATATGTTATGTCTGTCAAATACACCGTTTGTTTGTGTTTGACAATCTTTTTTGCACTTTGCATTCTTCAACTTGCCATTGTCGGAAACAATGTTGCCACTGTTGACGGCGAAAGTGTCAGAATGTCGTTTTGGGACTATTTGGCAAAAAATTATCTCGACAAATGGACGGCAGGCGGCTTTTTGATTGGAATTTTCACAACAATTTTCCTTTACATCGCAAACATCTATGGCGCTTATATAATTTTCAGCTTGGCATTTATTTTGTGCCTTGCACTTCTTCTTGACAGCTTGAAATTTTTGAAAAAACAAAAAGAAGAAAGCGAACCTGTTTCGGTTCAGATAAAAGACAAAAAGAAGAAAGAAAAGAGTGAAGAGGTGGAAATTTTGGATGCTCCGCCGCAGCAGGAAACGAACATTGTTTTGAATGGAAACTTGCAGGAAGAGCAAGAAAAAGAACAACAAAAACCACTTTCTGCTCGTCAAATTTTGGGCTTGGATAAAAAGCGCGACAAAGCTTATGAATTTGAAAACAAGCCAGTTTCGGTGCAGAAGAAAGAACCTGAAAAGCCGAAATCGCTCAAAGAATATATTTTGACACCGCCACAAATTGACATTGACGAATATTTCAAAGATGTCAGAAAGCAAGATGTTCCGACAAAGGACGAAATTCAAAGCAACATAAACTCTTTGAAAAATGATGAAGTGGAACCTTCAGAAGTTTATCATGAAGATGAATTTAAACCTGACAACAATCCTATCATCAGGCGAACGCTGCCAGAAGTGAAAAGTGAAGAGCTTGTCGAAGAGGCTGACGACATTTTGAAGAGCGCGATTGAAGAAGAAAAGACGGAAAATCCAGACATCTATGAAAACATTGAAAAAGAGAAAGAAAACAATGTCATAAATCGTCTTCCAGAACGTGACAACAGTGGAAGTTTTGAAAGACGTTCTTTTGATAGGTCATTTGATAGGCACGAAAATCTGACAACTCAAGAAGATATTGATGCCAGAAGAGATTTCAATCGTGATTTTGACCGAATTTCTGCAAGAAATGGAATGCTTTCAAGAGAGCAAATGCCAATCGAGCCAGAACAAGAACCAGAAGAAAAAGAGCCTTATGAATATGAAAAACCACCAATTGATTTTATCGCCACTCAAAGTGTCGATTTGTCAACGCTCAATGAGGATGTCGCCACCAAGCGCGTTTTGCTGGAAAACACACTCGAAACTTTTGGTGTTCCAGCCAAAGTTCAGGGGGTTGTGGTTGGCCCAGCGGTAACAAGATATGAGCTTGAAATGCCACAGGGGATTTCTGTTTCAAAAATCAAAAATCGTGCCGACGACATCGCTCTTTCACTTGCGGCAGAAGGCTCAATCAGAATTGAAGCCCCAGTTCCAGGCAAAAGTGTGGTCGGAATTGAAGTTCCAAACAAGTCAATTGCCACTGTCAGCTTGAAAGATGTTTTGATTTCAAGAGAGTTCACTCAAAGTCCGTCGCCACTGACTTTTGCGCTCGGAAAGGACATCACGGGAAACACCATTTGCTGCAACATGCAAAAATTGACACACCTTTTGGTGGCTGGCTCAACTGGTTCTGGAAAGAGCGTTTGTTTGAACTCTATCATTTTGAGCATCATTTACAAAGCTTCGCCAGAAGATGTCAAAATCATTTTGATTGACCCAAAACGCGTCGAGTTTTCTTCTTATGAAGCACTTCCGCATTTGATTATGCCAAAGATTGTCTGCGAAACTCAAAAGGCAATCAACACTCTTGCGTGGGCGGTTTCTGAAATGGAACGCCGTTTTGAAGTTTTGGGAGTGGCAAGAGTCAAAAACATTGACGAGTTCAACCAAACGCCAGATGTTTTGTCTGGAAAAGTTGAAAAAATGCCGTTTATTGTTATCATTGTGGACGAACTTGCTGACCTTATGATGACGGGAAAGAAAGAAGTTGAAGAAAAAGTTTGCCGACTTGCGCAAAAATCTCGTGCTGCAGGCATTCACTTGATTTTGGCGACACAAAGACCGTCTGTTGATGTCATCACTGGGCTGATTAAATCCAACTTCCCTTCTCGAATTGCTTTTGCTGTGACGAGCGCGGTGGACTCGATGACAATTTTGGATAGAGTGGGCGCTGAAAAACTTTTGGGCAAAGGTGACATGCTTTATTATCCTGTTGGCGCTCAAGAGCCAAAGCGTGTGCAAGGGTGCTTTATCACAACAAACGAAATCAACAAAATTGTTGATTATACCAGAGACAACAACAAACCAATTTTCGACAAAGAAATTGAAGAACAAATCAACAATCCAAACAAGGGCAACAATGGCGGCGGCGCTGGCTACAACAACGAAATGGACCCACTTTTGCCACAGGCACTGAAAGCTTCGATTGATTGCGGTCAGGCTTCTGCCACCATGATAAGACGAAAATTTGCCATTGGTTATCCTAGAGCGGCAAGAATTATTGACCAAATGGAAGCGGCAGGTTATATTTCAAGTGCAGACGGCGTCAAAGGACGAACGGTTTACACAACCGAAGAAGAATTTAAAGAATTGTTTGGCGATGTAGATTAAGTTGAAGGTTGAACATATGGAAGAAATTTTGAAAAACAAAAAAATCTCGGCAATTTCACTTGGATGCGACAAAAATCGTGTTGACCTTGAAAAAATGCTTTTCAGGTTGAAAGAATATGGCTTCGAGATTGTGGAAAATGTGACAGATGCGGACATTGTTTTGATAAACACATGTGCATTTATCACGCCAGCGAAAGAAGAAGCGCTTGAAAACATCTTTCAAATGTGTCTTTTGAAGTCTAAAGGCAAACTGGAAAAAGTTCTTGTCAGCGGTTGCCTTTCTCAACGTCATAAGGCAGAGCTTCAAAAAGAAATTCCTGAAGTGGATGCTTTTTTGACGGCAAAAGACAACGACAACATCTGCACAATAATTGAAAATCTTTACAACATCAAAGGCAAAGAACACAAAAGCAAACTCGGCAGAATTTTCACAAGCCGCGGCTCTTATGCATATCTGAAAATCGCCGAAGGTTGCAGCAATGTTTGCTCTTACTGCACAATTCCGCGAATTAAAGGAAGATATCTAAGTTATCCAATTCAAGACATTGTCGACGAAGCTAAATATCTGGCTTCAAAAGGCATTAAAGAGCTGGTTGTTGTCGCTCAAGACACAACAAGATATGGCGAAGATTTATATAAGAAAAATTGTTTGGTCGAACTTTTGAAAAAACTTGCAAAAATCGACGGAATTGAATGGATAAGGTTGCATTATGCTTATCCAGAAAAGACGACAGATGAGCTTTTGGATTTTATTGAAAAAGAACCAAAAATGTGTAAGTATCTTGACATTCCGCTTCAACACATTGACGACCGAATTTTGCAAAGCATGCGAAGGCATTTGGGCGAACAACAGACGCGAGAATTGGTTGAAAAGCTCAAAACAAAATATTCAAACATTGCTCTTCGAACGACCTTTATTGTGGGCTATCCGACCGAAAGCAGGGCAGATTTCAAAAAACTTTGCGACTTTGTCAAGGCTTCAAAATTTGATTATGCGGGGTTCTTTCCATATTATCGCGAAGAGAACACGCCAAGTTATTTCTTAGACGGGCAAATTTCACAGTTTACAAAAAATTTCAGGCTCAACAAAATCAAAAAACTTCAACAGAACATCTCTCTTGAAAAGGCAAAAGCAAAAATGGGGCAAGTTTTTTTGACTTTGATAGATTATTTTGACGAAAGCAAAGGAGTTTATGTTGGACACACCGAATTTTTATCTCCAACAGTTGACTTTGGCGTGGAAATTATGGATAATGAAAATATAAATGTTGGCGACTTTGTCAAAGTGAAATTTGTTGACTTTGACGGAGAAAACTTTAAAGGAGTTTTTTATGAATCTTCCAAATAAAATTACTTGCGTCAGACTTGCACTCATTCCGGTTTTTATCTTTTTCTATATGGCGGACTTCATTCCTTATGGAAAGCTTGTTGCAGCACTTGTTTTTGCCATTGCTTGCTTCACTGACTTTTTGGACGGAAAAATCGCTCGAAGTCGTGGGCTGGTCACAAATCTTGGCAAATTTTTGGACCCAATCGCTGACAAGGTGCTTGTCATGGCGGGGCTTTTGCTTCTGATTGCATATCCAATTGTTCCAAATGTTGGCACAACGGCAAATCCGGCAATTATGCCACAATATGTCGGAATCATTGCTGCAATTGTTATTTTGGCGCGAGAACTTATCATCAGTGCTTTCCGTCAAGTTGCAGCCACAAAAAATGTCGTTTTGGCGGCGGATATTTATGGAAAAGTGAAAGCAGTTTTTCAATTTATCACACTGATTTTCTATTTTGTTTACGCTTTTGTCATTGAAGAGTTTTATGTCAGCGGCGTTCAGGCTTGGGAAACAGCAAACACCGTTTTAAACATTGTCGGCTATGTTCTTTTGGCAATCACTGTGATCATGACCATTGTTTCAGCTTGGAAATATATTTCAAACAATCGTCAGGTGCTTAAAGATGCAAAATAGAGTTATCATTTGCGACAAAAACGCACTCTCCATATCTGAAAATTTGAGAAAAATTGAACTGTCTCTTCTCGATCGGGGGCAATTCAACTTTTCTTTTTTTGCGTGTTCAAATTTGTCAGACTGCCTAAAGTTTTTGAACGATGTTTCTTTTGAAAAAACGGTCATCGTCTGCCCAAATGCAATGATTGATGAAGTTTTAAACTCAGTGAAAACCGATGGCAGCTTTCTTACACTTTTGAATGAACAGGCGGTCAAAGTTGAGACCGAAGTTGAAACAGAATTTTTGCTTGTTCCGATTGAACTTGATGCCACGATGTTTTTGAGTGAGTTTTTGCCAATGAACGCCGTGCATTCAATTTCTGTTTTCGGAAAGAATAAGGCGTTTTTGCAAGAAAAATTTGAAGAACTCAAGAAAAAGTATGACGATTTTGATTATGAAATCATAACTTTAAATCAGTTTTTACATAATGTTTATTATTCTAGATTTGTCGACCAACAGCAACTTGCTGAAATGCTGGGCGAAAGCTTGGTTTCGTTTAAGGCGCAAGACTTGCAAAGTGCGTGCCTTGAAAAATTGGACAAAAAATTGAGTGTGGTTGAGTTTATGACCGACGGAAACGTCACATCAAAACTGACCAAACAAAAAGCAAGTGCGTTGGCAAAAAGTTTTGTTTTTCTTTCTGAAGACGACTTTGAAGAGCTTGGCATTGACAAAGATTTTGTTGAGAAAAATGGCTCGGTGAGCAAGGAAATGGTTTTTGCCATGGCAAAAAATCTGCTCAAAAAAACTGACGGCGATTTGGCAATGGCGGTGACAGGTTTTGATTGTGACGCAGGCAGAAGTTTTGTCGCGGTAGGAAACAAAAATGTCATTCACGTCTTTTCGTCGATGTTTTATGGCTCAAGAGCGGAGCGAATGGAAAACATCACTGACTTCGCGTGTTTTTGTTTGCTTAAATTTTTGAAAGAAGACAAATAATTTTAAATAATCATTTTGAAAATTTTGAATTTTAAGTTAAAATATAACTATAAATTAGGAGATTATTATGGCAGAAAAAGAGAAAAAAGACCCAAGAGAAGAAGCCCTTGAACAGGCACTTCTCAAGATTGAAAAAGATTTTGGAAAAGGCGCAATCATGAAGCTCGGTGACAGACCTTATCAAAAGGTGGAAGTCATTCCGACAGGATGTTTGACGCTTGACATGGCTCTTGGGATTGGTGGCGTTCCAAGAGGCAGAATAATTGAAATTTACGGCCCAGAGTCTTCTGGAAAGACCACAGTTTCGCTTCATATCGTGGCGGAAGCTCAAAAGCTTGGTGGGCGCGCAGCTTTTATTGATGCAGAACACGCACTTGACCCAGCTTACGCTGAAAAACTGGGCGTTGACACCAAATCACTCTATGTTTCGCAGCCAGACAACGGCGAACAAGCTTTGAACATCTGTGACACACTCATCAGATCGGGTGCTTTTGATGTTATCGTTGTGGACTCTGTTGCAGCACTTACACCAAAAGCAGAAATCGACGGCGAAATGGGCGACAATCACGTTGGGCTTCAAGCCAGAATGATGAGCCAAGCACTCAGAAAAATGACTTCTGTTTCTTCAAAAAGCAACACTGCTGTGATTTTTATCAATCAGCTTAGAGAAAAAATTGGCGTTATGTTTGGCTCTCCAGAAACTACAACTGGCGGGAAAGCGCTCAAGTTTTATGCCAGCGTCAGAATGGACGTGAGAAAGACTGACACAATCAAAGAAGGTCAAAATGTGATTGGAAACAGAACGAAGGTCAAAGTTGTCAAAAACAAACTTGCTCCACCATTCAAAACCGCTGAATTTGACATCATGTATGGCAAAGGGATTTCTCAATCAGGTTGCATTTTGGACCTTGCACTCAATCTTGGATTTATCAAAAAGAGTGGAGCTTGGTTTTCTTATAACGACGAAAAAATCGGTCAAGGAAAAGAAAACACCAAACTTTATCTTGAAAAAAATCCTGACCTTATGGCAGAACTTGAAGCTAAAATCAGAGCTCAAATGGCGACAACCGATTTGCCTGTTTCTGACGATGACGAAACATTGGATGAAGACTAAGAAAAAGACGAACAATTCGTCTTTTTTTAAATATACCACTTTTGTTTGACTGTTGGCTCGGTGGTTTTGTTTGAAAGGTCAAATTCCTTTTCGGTTTGAAGCGTTTTGTCGTCTTCTCCGATGTAATTTGCCACAATTTTGATTGTTGCGTTTTTCTCAGGAAAGCTCAGTCGCAGCAAAAGGTCTCCTTGTTTTTCGCTGACAGTTTGCCATGGAATTCCGTCCTTAAAAATTTGGTATTCCAAATGTTTTTGCGCTTTGAGATTGAGCAAAATTTGGTTGTTTTCCACCTTGCATTCGGCGTCAATGTGTGGTCGCTCTGAAAAGTTTGAAGAGACTTCGCTCGGCATGTTAAAACGCGAGAACAGTGCGGTTTCGGTGTATCTTTCAGGAGCGTAAGGGCTGGCAAGCACCAATCTGTGATTTTCATCTTTTTCTAGGGCGTCGATTTTTGCGGTTGTCACAGTGGAAGGCACGTCAAACGATGTTTTTTCGTATGTTTGACTTTTCAAATAGGTTTTTACCACTTCAGTTGGTTGGTTCCCGCCAGCGATGGAAACGGGCGAGTTGTCGGCAGTTCCAAACCAAACGCCAACAACTTCTTCTGGCGTGAAAGAAATGTTGTAGGCGTCGGTGTTGCCACTTTTCTTGCCAGCGGTTCCAGTTTTTGACGCAATTTCAAAGTCGCCAATGTCAGAAAGCTTTCTGGAAGTTCCGCTCTTTGCCGCTTCTTGCAAAATTGTGGTCATAAGATAAGCACTGTCGTCTCGCAAAACCATTCTTGACAAATTTTTGTGGATGTAGACAAGCTTGTTGTTTTTGTCGGTTATATATTGCACAAAAGTTGACGGAGCAAATTCGCCGTTGTTTGGAAAAACCGTGTAAGCCGACGCCAAATCTTTCAAATTTGTTCCATAAGTCATGCCACCAAGCGCAAGCGAATAGCTGTCATCTTTTTCGTCAAAAGTTATGCCCAGCTTTTCGGCATATTGTTTGCCGGTGTCAATTCCGATGTAACTCAAAACTTTGATTGCGGGGATGTTGATAGAATTTTTGACCGCGTCAGTCACCGAAACATAGCCAGAAAATTTGTTGTTGACATTTTTCGGCTCATAAGAGCCAATTTTGAGTGGTTCGTCCAAAATTTGAGTGGCTGGGCTGACAACACCTTCGTTCAGCGCGGGCGCGTAGACAAGAATTGGCTTCAAACACGACGCAGGCTGACGTTTTATGTCCATAAGTTTGAAGTTGCTGTTTCCAGAGTAAGCCAAAACTCCGTTGGTTTTTGCGTCAACAACAATTCCAGCGTTGTCGATGTCGTCAAGTTTGGATGCAGAAAGCGCTTCTTTGAGTTTTGTTTGCTTTTCTTCATTGCAGTATGTGTGGATTTTGTAGCCGCCAAGTGCGATTTGTTTTGCTGAGAGTTTTAAGATTTTGCTGGCTTCGTCAATGCTGGCTTGAGAATAAGAGTTTAGTTTGTCATTATGAGTTTTGTGAGTGATGTCAAGTGTGATTGGCTCGCTCTGCGTTTTGATTTTTTCGTCAACAGAAATCTTGCCATCTTTTTCCATTTCAGAAAGCACCAAATTTCTGCGATTTAAGCTGTTTTCATAGTTCAAAATCGGCGAATATTTTGTCGGCGACTTGATAAGCCCTGCAAGCGTGCAGCTTTCGTTTAAATTCAAATCTTTTGCGCTTTTGTTGAAATAATATTTTGATGCACTTTCGATGCCATAACAATTGTTGCCAAAAAAGATTATGTTTAAATAACTTTCCAAAATGTCATCCTTGCTGAAACTGTCTTCAAGCTTTCGCGTGAGTGCCATTTCTTTCAGCTTTCTTTCAAAGGTCTTTTCATTTGAAAGATGGGTGTTTTTGATGAGCTGTTGGCTGATTGTGGACGCGCCTTCTTTCAGTTTTCCACTTTTGAGATTGTTGAGCATCGCTTTGACAATTCGCTTTTTGTTTAGACCGTTGTGTTGATAAAATTCTTTGTCTTCAATCGACAAAAAGGCGTCAACTGTGTAAGGTTGCAGGCTTTCAAGTTTGCAAAAATCGCCGTTGAATTGGTTTTCTTCTTTCATGGGCTTGTTTTCTTGGTCATAAACTTCAATGGAAAGCGCAGGGCTCGTCAGACTTTCGGCGTTGAGCGGAATTTGTTGAAATTTTAAATAATTGACAGCCACATAACTGCCACAGAAAACACAGGCAAAGGTAAAAAGCAAAATTGCTGACAATAGACATATTTTGACAATTTTCTTCATTTTTCTAGTATGTTTCATATTTCGTTAAAAATTCAACATTTGACTTGCTTTAGTTTTGATTTTTTTGTATAATTATGGCATGGAAAAGAAGTTTTATCATATTGTGACTTACGGTTGCCAAATGAACGTGCATGAGTCGGAAAAACTTGCCGCCATCTGCGAAAAGATGGGCTATGTCGAAACAGACCAGCGAGAAAACGCCGATTTGATTGTTTTCAACACTTGTGCCATTCGTGAAGGCGCTGAAGATAGGGTTTTTGGAAATGTTGGGGCTTTGAAAAAGTTGAAAAAACAGAAGCCTTCGCTTATTATTGCACTTTGTGGCTGCATGACGCAAAAAGAACAAACAGCAAACTATATTTTGCAAACTTTTCCGTTTGTCGACATTGTGATTGGAACGTTCAATTTGCCAAATTTTGAGCATTATGTCAACGCGGTCAAGGCGGGCAGAGAACTTGAAAAAACGAAAAAGCAAAAACGAAAAAATTCTCGTCAGCTGGAGATTTTTGCGGAAGGCGACATCGACGAAAGCGTGCCCTACAAGCGTTCCAGCGGCGAAAATGCTTGGGTCAACATCATGCAAGGGTGCAACAATTTCTGCACTTATTGCATTGTGCCTTATGTGAAGGGAAGAGAAAAAAGTCGAACCGAAGAAAATATCTTGAAAGAAATCAAACAGGTTTTGGCGGAAGGAAAATACAAAAAAATCACTCTTTTGGGGCAGAATGTCAATTCTTATGGCAAAGATTTGCCAAAGCCTGTATCTTTTGCCAAGCTTCTTAAAGACATCTGCGCACTTGACGGAGATTTTAAAGTGACTTTCATGACTTCACATCCAAAAGATTTGACCGACGAGCTGATTGACGTGATTGCAACTGAAGAAAAGGTTATGAAAGAAATTCATCTTCCAGCTCAAAGCGGAAACAACCGCGTTTTGAAGCTTATGAACAGATGTTACACAAGAGAAAAATATTTGGATATCATACATAAAATCAGAGAAAAAATTCCAAACGCCAGAATCACTTCTGACTTTATTGTCGGCTTTCCAACTGAGACAGAAGAAGAATTTCAAGACACAATGAGCCTTGTGGAAGAAGTGAAATTTGACGGCATTTTTGCTTTTATCTATTCTCCGCGCGAAGGCACGGTGGCAAGCAAAATGGACGGACAAATTCCGCAAGAAATCAAACAGCGCAGGGTCAACGAACTTTTGGCGCTGGAAAAGAAAATTCAGGCAGGTGAAAAATGAGCAAACAAAACCAAATTTCGCCAATGATGACGCATTATTTGCAGATGAAAGAAAAATATAAAGACTGCATTTTGTTTTATCGTCTTGGCGACTTTTACGAACTTTTTTATGAAGACGCAATCAAAATTTCGCAAGAGCTTGAGCTTGCTTTGACCGGCAAAAGTTGCGGTCTTGAAGACAAAGCTCCAATGTGTGGCGTGCCTTATCATGCGGCTGAAGGCTACATTGCCAAACTTCTTGCAAAAGGCTATAAGGTCGCCATCTGCGAACAGCTCAACGAAGCGGGAAAGGGCGTTAAGGTCGAAAGAGATGTTGTGAGAGTTATCACTCCGGGCACTGTCACAGACGACAGCATGCTTGACAGCAACAAAAACAACTATCTCATGTCAATGTTTTTGCAAGACGGCAAGCTTTCTGTGGTCTATTGCGACATCACAACTGGCGACACCAATCTTTGTTTCTTTGACGGCGGACTGGAAAGCAATTTTTCTGACCTTTTGAATCGCATTATGCCGTCGCAAGTGATTGGAAACGCCGATGCTAAAGAGTTTTATAACAGCCTTCCAATTCTTCGTTTTGGAGTCTATCCAAAGTTTGAAGAATATTATGAATATGCTTTCAGCTTTGAGAAAGCCAAAGAAAATGTTTGCAATCAGTTTGGCGAAAATGCACTGAACGTTTTTGAGCTTAAAACCAACAAAACAGACGTTCCAGCCATTGGAGCGATGTTGGAATATTTGCAAGAAACGCAAAAAAGGTCGCTTAAAAACATTGTCAAAATCAACAAAGTCAAAAACAGTCAGTTTATGACGATTGACATGAACACAAGACGCAATCTTGAACTTGTGGAGTCTATCAGAGAACGAAAAAAATATGGCTCGTTGTTGTGGCTTATGGACAAGACCAAAACAAGCATGGGCGGCAGAAGATTTCGAGCTATGTTTGACCAACCACTTCAAAACCCGACAGAGATAAATGACCGACTGGATAGCGTTGAAGAGTTGACAAAAAATCTTATTTTGCGAGATAAGCTTGAAGACGCACTTTCAAAAGTTTTTGACATTGAAAGAATTTGTGGAAAAATCGCTTATGGAAATGTTTCGCCAAAAGAACTTATAAACTTGAAAGTTTCGCTCAGCTGCATTCCTGCCATAAAAGAAATTTTGGCAAACGTCAAGAGCAAAAAGCTTTCGTTTTATCGCGACAACTTGCAAGATTTTTCGGAAATTGTTTCGCTTCTTGAACGTGCAATCAAAGAAAATCCGCCTGCAATCACGCGAGACGGCGGCTACATAAAAGACGGCTTCAACCAAGAGCTTGACGAGCTTCGTCACGCCAAAGAAACCGCTGACGCCGAGTGCAAAAAGCTGGAAGAACTTGAAAAAGAACGCACAGGCATAAAAAATCTGAAAATCAAGTCAAATGGCGTTTTTGGATATTTTATTGAAGTGAGCAAAGGTCAAACAGAGCTTGTTCCGCTTCGATATATCAGAAAACAAACGCTGGCAAATGGAGAACGTTACACAACTGAAGATTTGCAAGTGATTGAAGACAAAATCATGAACTCGGAAGAAAATTCTATCAAGCTGGAAGAGAAACTTTACAATCTTCTTTTGGAATTTTTGACAAAATATATGACCACTTTCTCTGATAACGCAAAATTTGTCGCTGAAATCGACGCGCTTTTGTCACTTGCAATTTGTGCAGTGAAATATAACTTCTGCAAACCGACAATAAGCAAAAATGTCAAAAAAATTGAAATTGTCGAAGGCCGTCATCCAATTGTTGAACGTTTTGTCAAAGACGGCTCGTTTATTTCAAACGACACGCTTCTTGATGGCGATGAAAACAAAATGATGATAATCACAGGACCAAACATGGCGGGCAAAAGCACTTACATGCGACAAGTTGCCATTATCACTTTTTTGACGCACATTGGCAGTTTTGTTCCAGCAAAAAGTGCAGAAATTTCGCTGACTGACAGAATTTTCACTCGTGTTGGTGCCAGTGATGACCTTGCTTTTGGGCAAAGCACTTTCATGGTGGAAATGAGCGAAGTGGCAAACATTTTGACAAACGCAACCGACAAAAGTTTGGTTGTTTTGGACGAAATCGGCCGTGGAACTTCGACATTTGACGGGCTTTCAATCGCGTGGGCGGTGGTGGAATATATTGCCAAAAACTTGAATTGCAAAACGCTTTTTGCCACACATTATCACGAACTTTCAGAGCTTGAAGGCGTCATTTCTGGCGTGAAGAACTATAAAATCACTGTCAAAGAACTGAGCGACACGGTGGTTTTCTTGCGAAAGATTGTTCGCGGGCACGCAAACAAAAGCTTTGGAATTGAAGTTGCAAAATTGGCAGGAGTTCCACAAGCCGTCGTTGACCGCGCCAAAGAGATCAGCGAAAATTTGGAAAAAGTTAATCAAAAACTTGACATCAACGTTTTTGGAGAAGACAAAGAGCGTGTGCTTCGGGAGAAAAACATCAAACTTGGAAACCAACTTTTGTCAGTGCTGCGAGATTTGGACATAAACAGAATTTCGCCGATTGACAGCTTTGAAATTTTGAATGATTTGATAAACAAAGCAAAATCTTAAAAGGAGAAAACATGGCAATTAACATTTTGTCACCAAGAATTTACAATCGAATTGCGGCGGGGGAAGTTGTTGAAAGGCCAGTTTCTGTTGTCAAAGAATTGGTGGAAAACAGTTTGGATGCAAAAGCGACCAAAATCAAAATTGAAATCGTGGAAGGCGGCATCAAAAAAATTGTTGTTGCTGACAATGGATGCGGAATTGAAAAAGACGATTTGCCGCTTGCCTTTTTGCCGCACGCAACAAGCAAAATTTCAAACCTAGACGATTTGGACGAAATTTCCACGTTGGGCTTTCGTGGAGAAGCTTTGGCGAGCATTGCTTCTGTTTCGATGGTGGAACTTTCCACAAAAACCAAGGGCAGCGAGATTGGCTATCGCATTCAGGCTGACGGCGGAGATATCTCAAAAATAAGTGAAGTGGCAAGGCTTGACGGCACAACCCTTGTCGTTCAAAATTTGTTTTACAACACGCCAGCACGTGCAAAATTTTTGAGAAAACCAAAAACCGAAGAGACCGAAATCACGCATTTGGTGGAGAAATTTATGATGGCAAGACCTGAAGTCGATTTTGAATATGTTGTCGACGGAAAGACCATTTATGACCACAAATCAAGCGATTTGAGCGAAGTTTTATATCTTGTCTATGGCAGAGATGTCTATGACAATCTTTTGAAACTCAATTTTGAAGAAGACGGCGTCAAAATCGGCGGCTATGTGGGCTCTCCAAAGCTGTCAAGACCAAACCGAACCTATCAATCGCTTTTTGTCAACGGAAGATATGTTGAAAACTATCAAGTTTCGTCTTGTGTTCAAAGCGCTTATGAGACTTTTTTGATGAAAGGAAGATATGCCATTTATGCCATTCACTTGACCATTCCATTTGACAGAGTTGATGTCAACGTTCATCCAAACAAAAAAGAAATCAAATTTGAAAATTCTTCCAGAATTTTGGGCATGATAAGAAGGGCGGTTGAGAGAGCTTTGATTTCGACAAATTTGATTGCTGATTTTGAATTTCCCAGCCGCGAAGAAAAAGATTGGGAAAAATTCGACATAAAAAACGAAGAAAATCCGCAGGCGACTTCGTTCAATTCTTATCTTAAAACTGATTATGACAGAGTTTCAAGAGATGAAGGTGGAACTTATCAGACAAAAGTTGACAGTGACCCAGACGAACGCATTTTGATGCCGTCTGACTATGCAAAAAAGGGCATTGAAATCATAAACATGCCAAACTTTTCTTCTGTCAAATCTGACGGCAAGAAAAACAAAAACAGACCGGGCGGAAACATCTTTTTTGACCAACCGGGAGACAGTTTGTTGCATGAAGTGGAGCTTGCCGTGAAAAACGAACAAGAAGGCAAGTTTGTTGAAGAAAAATTTTTGACTTCAAAAGTGGAAGAAATCAAAATTGTGGGGGTTGTTTTCAAAACTTACATCATCACTGAATTTGAAGACAGCATTTATGTTGTTGACCAGCACGCAATGCATGAAAGACAGCTCTACGACAAGTTGAAAAAGCAAATTGAAAACAACAATGTTGCAAAACAAGACATGCTTGTGCCTTACGAATTTGACCTTGTGGCAAAGGATAGCGAAATTTTTGCTTCAAGGCTGGAAAATTTGTCAAAAATTGGTTTTGAAATCGAGCAAAAAGGCAATCACTTCAAAATTTTGGCTGTGCCTTTTGTGCTTTCAAACATAAACTTAGAGAAGTTTATTTCCGAAATTTTGGCAGATGACAGTTTGATTTCCGAAAAGACGGCAAGCCAGCTTATCAACGAAAAACTTTGCCAAACAGCTTGCAAACACGCAATCAGAGCAGGCGACAGCGTTTCAAAAGAACAAATCGCTTATTTGATTGAAAAAATGCAAGACAGTGTGGCGCTTTGCCCACATGGCAGACCAATCATCGTCAAAATCACTCGAAAAGAACTTGAAAAAATGTTTAAAAGGGTCTTGTGATGACAAAAGTTGTTTTCATTTTGGGACCAACTGGTGTTGGAAAAACAAAAATGAGCATTTCTTTAGCAAAAAAATTTGACGGAGAGATTGTTTCAGCTGACAGCGTTCAGGTGTTTAAAGGCTTAAACATCGGCTCGGCAAAAATCACCAAAAATGAAATGCAAGGCGTCAAACATTACGCAATTGACATCCTGGAGCCAGATGAAGAATTTTCGGTTTTTGATTTTGTGCAATATACCAAACAAAAAATTGAAGAAATCTCTGCACGTGGAAAACTTCCTATCATCGTTGGCGGAACAGGGCTCTACGTTAAGGCTCTGACGCAAGGCTATGATTTTGGCGGAACAAATCCAGACAAAAATTTGCGCAAAAAACTTGAAAAAATTGCTCAAGAAAAAGGAAACGACCATCTTTTTGAGTTGTTGAAAGAAAAAAATCCTGCCATGGCAGAAAAAACGGATAAGCATAACATAGTCAGGCTGATTAGAGCGCTTGAAATTGCACTTGGTGGCGGCGAAAAAAGCAAAAATGATGTGAACTTTGAGTTTTTTCTTGTGGCGCTGACGAGAAATCGTGAAAAACTTTATGAAATCATCAACGACCGCGTGGATAAGATGTTGAAAGACGGGCTTATTGAAGAAGTTGAGCAGCTCAAAAAACGCGGTCTAAGCGAAAAAAATCAGTCGATGCGTGCAATTGGCTATAAAGAAGTTTTAGCATTTTTAAATGGCGAATATGACCGAGAGCGCATGGTGGAACTTCTCAAACAGCACAGCCGAAATTTTGCAAAACGACAGATGACCTTTTTGCGCGGAATGAATGATGTGCATTATGTTGATGTTGAAAACTTTGAAGAAGCAGAAAAAAAATTGACAAAACAAATTGGAGATTGGCTTTATGAATGAACTTAAAGTTATTGAAGAAATTGAAAAGAAATTGGAGAAAAAATTTAAAGATGTGGAGCGCATTGCTTTTTTCAATCAGAAAAAAGTTTTGGATGCTTTTCGCGAAATCGGTGTGACCACGGCGCATTTTGTTGGAACAACTGGTTATGGCTACACCGACAAGGGCAGAGATGACTTTGCCAGGGTGGTTGCGCGCATTTTCGGAGCGGAAGACGCACTCTGTTCGCCACATTTGACATGCGGAACTCACACGATTGCCACGGCGCTTTATGGACTTTTGCGACCAAAAGACTTGCTTCTTTCAATTTCGGGCGACCTTTATGACACACTGCATGACACACTTTATGGAAAGGACAATGGCAGCCTTGAAAGTTTGGGTGTTCAGTTTAAGTTTATCGATTTGAAAAATGGCGAATTTGATGAAGAAAAAATTTATAAGGCCGTCAAAAAGTTGAAGCCAAGAGTGGTTTTTGTTCAAAAATCTCGCGGCTATTCTGACAGAAAGGCGATTTCAGTGGACAAAATGGCTCCAATTTTCGCAGAAATCAAAAAATTGAGCCCAAATTCGTTTATTGTTGTGGACAACTGCTATGGCGAATTTGTTGAGCTTAAAGAACCAACACAGGTCGGCGCAGATGTTTGCATGGGGTCTTTCATCAAAAATATTGGCGGCTCACTTGCTCCTACAGGAGGCTATATTGTTGGCACAAAAAAGGCGATTGAACACATCGAAAGGCGCTTCACTTGCCCTTCGCTTGGAAGAGAAACTGGGTCTTATGAGCCAGGCTATCGTCTGTTTTATCAAGGTTTGTTTTTGGCGCCGCACGTCGTTTGCCAAGCTGTCAAGGGCAGTCTTTTGATTGGCGAAGTTATGAAAAAGTTGGGCTATAAAATCATTCCTGAAACTGACGAAACGAGTTTCGACATCATAAAATCAGTGGTTTTTGACACTGAAGAAGAACTCATCCGCTTTGTTCAACTCATTCAAAAGCTTTCACCAGTTGACAGCAGTTTTGTTCCAGAGCCTTATCCAATGGCAGGCTACACGACAAATGTCATCATGGCGGCGGGAACTTTTGTTGAAGGAGCTTCGATTGAACTTTCTTGTGACAGCCCAATCAAAAAACCGTATATAGCATATTTTCAGGGCGGAATAACCTATGAACAACTCAAAATTTTGGCTTGTGAACTTTTAAATTTCAAAAACTGAGAACAGGGCGACTTGTTCTTTTTTTTAGGCTTGTTTAATAGAATAAAATATGATTAAGTCATATAAAACGCATTCTTTCATAAATGGGTTGAGATTTTCTTGTGTCAACACAATCAAAGAAAACAAAATCAAGATATTTCTTTCGTTTGCATTTGTTTTGATTGCCATTTCAACTGGGGTTTTTATCGCCGTCAAAAGCAACAATTCTTATTCGCTTGGACAACTTCAAGAGATAGATTTAAGTCAATTTTATCTCGGAATTGCGGCTTCATCTTCGGCGTTTTTCTCACGCTGTTTGTCGATAACAATCAATGTTGTCATTTTGTCAGTGCTGTCATTTTCGGTTTATCTTTTTCCACTGGCGGAAATTTTGTTTGTCTATCGTGGCTATCTTTTTGGGCTCAATTTTGCACTTATTTTCATTTTTTATGGAATAGGTTCCAGCATCACGGCGATTGTTGTGATTTTGCCTTGTCAACTTCTCACGCTCTTTGTTTTGATTATGTTTTATTTTGTCTTGACCAAGATGAACAGAAACTGCAAGCGTTTTGGCGGCGCTGAATGCAACCGATTTTTCTATATTGTTGTTGCGCTCATTTTGCTGATTTTGATAAACCTTGTTGAAACCCTTTTGCTTTGCATTTTGAATGGCAAAGTGATTATGGTCATTTGATTTTGCATAAAAACCATGCTTTTGTCAAAACTAAGCAAAAAGGAGCATGATATGAAGAAAATTTCAACCGCTTGTGTATTATGCATACTTGCATTTGCCATATTTTGTGGTAGTATGCAAGGTGTTATGCAAGTTACATACGCAAATTCTGACCTTGACTTGGCAAGCAAAAGCGCCATTTTAATGGAATATGACAGTGGAGAAACGTTGTTTGCAAAAGATGAAAAAAGTCATCTTCCAGTCGCCAGCATGGTCAAAATGATGACCATTCTTTTGTCACTTGAAGAGTTTGAAGAAGGCAATGTCAATCTTGACACAATGATAACAACCACCGAAAACGCATCCAGCATGGGTGGCTCCCAAGTCTTTTTGGACCCTTATGTCGACTATTCTTTTGAGCAACTTTTAAAGTCTGTCATCATGGCATCGGCAAATGATGCAAGTGTTGCTTTGGCAGAATATTTCAACGGCAACGAAAAAGCTTTTGTCAATCGCATGAACAAGCGTGCTAAAGAACTTGGCATGAGCGACACACATTACACCAACTGCACCGGGCTTCCAGCACCAGAGCAATATTCTTCTGCCAAAGATACGGCAATTTTGTTGAGAGAAATTTTGAAGCATGATGTTTATCACAAATATAGCACAATTTGGATGGATGAGCTTGTTCATCCGTCAGGTCGCAAAACAGAACTTGTCAACACCAACAGACTTATCAGATATTATCAAGGTTGCGACGGCGGAAAGACAGGTTCGACAAATGAGGCTGGCTGTTGTTTGGGTGCTTCGGCAAAACGCGGCGACATGAGATTGATTTCTGTTGTTGTTGGCGCTCCAAACAGTCAGACAAGATTTAACGAAAGTGCCACACTTTTCAACTATGGATTTGCCAACTTCGAATGTCAAAAACTTGTCGACAGCCAAACTCCAATCGCAAATTTGAAGGTTTCAAAAGGCAAAGTGGAAAATGTCGACGTTTTTGCAGAAAGTTCGTTTGCAGCGGTTGTCAAAAAAGGTGACAAATCGGGCTATGACACAACGCTTGAACTTGAACAAACTGTGAAAGCTCCAACGCACAGCGGAGATGTTGTGGGAAGTGTGACCGTCATAAAAAATGGCAATGTTGTCAAAAAAATTCCGATTGTTGTGCGCGACGAAATCAAACATTTGTCTTGGTTTGAAACTGCTCACAAAATTGTTGAGAAATGGTAAATTTAAAAAATTTCAAACATTTGGAAAAAGAGCATAAAAAAGTGCTCTTTTTTCGTTCTTTTTCGACATTATAACTCTTGACTGCGATAGATTTTTGTGCTAAAATTAAAGTCCACCAAAAAAATTAAGGAGATGAAAAAGATGATTAATGCAGTGAAAGTTGAAGACAATTACATGGTTTTTGACGGCGAAAAACTTGCTATGGCAGACGAATTTGACAAGATTGTTCCTACTGAAGATTTTAGAGGTTATTTTTTGGGCAAAACCGTTTGGGGAGACACTGTTCTGTTCACAAGAAATGGCAACAAAATTTATACATTTTCTGCAAATGAACAGCCTGTTGGAATGACTTCGTTTTTTGAAAAGGTGGCAAAAAACATAGATGTTCTCAAAAAGGTTCAGGCGACAGAATTTTTCAAAGACAGATATGTCAGAAACGGTTTGAAAACATTTTACGCAAAATATAACGACAAATTGGTTAGAAAAGCTCTTAAAGCTAAAGATTTTTACACAATCTATGACCTTCAAGCAACTTGTGAAAGCACAATCAAACAAATCGACCATGTTTTCGAAAAGAAAGCAGGTGCAACCGCAACATTTAACAATTCAAAATCCATGTAAACAAAAAGCGCTTTAATTTCAGAGCGTTTTTTTGTTGCGTTTTTCTTGTTTTGCTTGCGTTTGGTGGGCTTTTTTGTTATAATTTTCTTTGTAGGAGCAAAAGAAGTGGAAGAATTGCAAGAAAACCAAACTGAAAACACTCAAAGCAATGATATGCTTCTCTCTTCTGACGCCTATCGTTTTAAACTCGACAATTTTGAAGGTCCGCTTGATTTGTTGTTGCATTTGATCAAAGAAGCCAAACTCGACATTGCCACGGTGAAGCTTGCCGACATAACCGAACAATATCTTGAATATATGCAAGACATCAAAAACATCGACATGGACAAAGCAAGTGAATTTATCACGGTGGCTGCGACGCTGATTGAAATCAAATCGAAGAGCGTTTTGCCTGTCGAACAAGACGAAACTGAAAATGATGAAGAAGACGACGAGGCTTTGCTTCTTAGAAGATTGAAAGAATATGAACTTTTCAAAGGAGTGGGCAAAAATTTGAAAGAAATTGAAGATGTCAACAAACTTTACCGAGCGCCAGGCAAGGAAACGGAAAAAGTTAAGATTGTCATGAAAGACATGGTGCTTGACCAACTTCTCGACGCTTTTGCAAAACTTCTGACGCGCGAAGAGCTTAAAAAAGCTGTTCAAAATGAGCAGCCGAAAAAGATTATGAAAGACCGCTTCACTGTGGCAGAGAAAATCATTTCGATAAGAAACTTTGCCAAAGAAAGAATGCGTTTTGAATTTGAAGAACTGTTCGATGAAGACATGACCAAAAGTGAACTTATCAACACCTTTTTGGCTCTTTTGGAACTTTTGAAGTTGCAGACCATAAAGGTCATCCAAAACGGCACTTTTGGAAATATCGTTATCACAGCGAATGAGGTGTAAAAATGGAAAATTTGAAGGAAATTGTTTTGTCGGTGCTTTTTATTGCAGGTGAAGGGGTTGAAAAAAACTTTATAGCCGAAAAGTTGAATGTTTCAGAAAGTGAAATCGACAAGGTGATTGAACAACTTAAAAAAGAGTATAACAACGAAAAAGGCATTCATGTTATCACTTTCAAAAACAAGGTTCAACTTGCATCAAATCCGGCTTATGCAGAATATATCAGCACGGTTTTAAATCCTATTAGAGAAAAATCTTTGACAAGAGCTGCACTAGAGACTTTGGCAATCATTGCCTATAAACAGCCAATCACAAAACTTGAAATTGAAGACATCAGGCGCGTGAATTGTGATTATGCCGTTCAGGTGCTTTCTGACCAAAACATGATTGAAGTTGTGGGCAGAAAAGACGCCGTCGGAAAGCCACTTCTTTTTGGAACAACCGAAAACTTTTTGAAACGTTTCAATTTGAACGATTTGGCAGAACTTCCTGACTATGACAGTTTGCTTGAAAGAATAAGAGTGATTGAAGAAGATGAGTTGCCGAAAAGCGACAGCCTTTACAATGAGTTCTCTCTTCCTGAAGAAGAAGTTCCTGACTTTTTGAAAGAAGAGACGGGCATCGAAAATGTCAGCGGCGACGATGCAATCGCATAAAAGTGCTTTAAGCACTTTTTTTTGTTTTATAAACTTTTTTGCCAGCATATCTTAAATTATGGACAAGCAAAAATCGTATGGCGAAAATTATAGGCAAGTCAAACCAAAACACAGATTTTCAAACAAATTTTTGTTTGCAACACTTTTTTGTTGCATAGCCACGGTCGTTGTTTTTGCTGTGGTGTTTGCTCTATGAAAAAATTTTCTGTTCATCCAATCAGCATCATAATTTGGCTCTGGCTTTGGATTGTGCTTGGCGCGATTGTTGCACTCTCTTATGTTTTGGCGATAACAATTCATGAGCTTGGGCATTTTTTGGTGGCAAAAAAATTGGGTTACAACTTGACCAAATTTTCGCTTTCGCCCTATGGCGTTTCGCTTTCATATTATTGCCAAGACCTAGACTTTCGCGACGAAATCAAAATCGCACTTGCAGGTCCACTGGCAAACTTGTTGTCAGCATTTTTGATTTTGGGTGTTTGGTGGCTTTTTCCAAGCGTTTATTTTTTTACAGAACATTTTGTCTGCATCAGTGTGCTTTTGTGCCTGATAAATTTGTTGCCAGCATTTCCAATGGACGGGGGAAGAATTTTTGTTTGCATTTTTTCTCACTTTTTTAATAAAAAAATATCAAAAAAAATAATAATTTT
>CAJLLK010000007.1 GCA_905207515.1 uncultured Christensenella sp.
CATTATTAGATAACAGTCTAAATATCGTATCTAATTCATTTTTATAATCGTCCCAGAATTTTGAATTGTATAAATTTGATTTTATAAATACATACTGATTTACCTCTTCAAGTTTTGACTTTATTTTTAATATACTTTTAATTTTATTTTCTATGCTATCACTCGTTAACTCTTTTGATCTTTTATTTAATTCTTCAATTTGGTTTTTGATACTATTAATTTCCAATGAATTTTCGCTAATAAATTCATTAACCAACTTTTCAACATTATCAACTTTGTCACATTTATTTAATAATTTCGCAACTTTTGTATCGTCAATTATTGCATACATTTTCATATCGGACTGCAACTTTTTTATATGTTCTTTTGCAAGCCTTGACAACTCTCCAGTTGCGACATTAATGAGATTAAAGTAATTAAAATCTTGTGGAATAAATTGAATATCTTTTTTGCTGTTTAAGGAAAATCTAACACAATTAGAATTAAATACTTTAATATTTAATTGTCTTGGTTCTATATTATTCCATAAAAACTCTTCATCTTCAGTCCCGTTAAAAAATTTAATATCGGCTGTATGATTTTCCTTTTCAGTTTCTGTTAAATCAGAGTAAATGACATTTTCATCATCTAACGAATTTCCCATTGATTTTATGATTCTTACATATCCAGTTTTTCCTGCACCATTTGCTCCGTAAATTATAGAGAGATTATCGTTAAATTTCATTTCTTGATTATCTAATAATTTATTAACGTTTTTTATGTTTTTAATGGATTTTAAAAATGTTTTATGAGCATTGTCATCTCCCGTAGCTATTAGTTTAATATTAGGGAAATCTTGCGACTTGTAGTTGTTAAATATTTCATTCAGCTTATCGCCGCTAATTTCGCCATTAGTAAAACAAGCATTTAATAATGATTGAGCCCAATATCCGTTATTTGTTGCCCAACCAATAAGTTTATCGGTAATACTTTCCATAATTTCTCCTTTTGTTTATTTAATTCAACTAATCACATACAATATTTTCTCAATTATTGAATTGCAAAGATTTGTTGATAGTTTTAGTTGTTTTCCTATGTTTAGTAAGTCTTCTTTTGTTGGGTTGGCATTTCCGTTGACTGTCATTTCGTGTTCTAATTTGTTTTGTGTTTTTGTTAAGTCATAAGCTGGGGATAGAACATATCCTTTTTTATTTTCATCATACAAAAAAGAAAAGTTCTTGCCGTGGTCATCTTTGTTACCATACAAAACATTAAAACACATTCTTTTATAAGCTTCTATAATATCATTTTTATCTACACAAATGTTTTGTATTACTTGAAATAAATGCATATAGTCTAAATTTGGTATTCTGTGTGTTGTTTCAAGTAGAGATGATAAAGAAATCATATGAACTCGTTTGCCATCTTTTCTATCAAATCTTTTTGCACCAAAATAACCTGAACATATTTTAGATTTAAACAACCTAAATTCATTAACATTTATACTACATTCTTTTGCTAGTGTATTTGCTTTGTATTCTTGTTCTCCAATATTCTTTGGGTCTATAATGCAAGGGAATTTAACAATCCAATAGTCGTTATCTATCTTTATATGTGCTTTTGGTCTTGCTCCACCAGAACTTCCACCAAGGTTATAGATTTTATCTAAATCAATATCTATACTTTCATCTTCTAATACCTGTTGTGCTTCTTTTGCGATTTCATCTAAATCAAAATCTATTTCACTCTCTTCTTGTGTCTGGCAAGGTTCATATGAAAGTCCACCAAGACCATTTCCACTAACAAGGGTTAGTTTTGTAAGTGGAGATATTTTATTAGGATTTATTCCTTTTTTAAATAACATTCTATTTAATAATAGTTCACCCCAACCATCTGGTAAACTATCTTGAAAAACGCCATACAACCCATTAAAAGTTAGTTTTTCATTTATATATACTTTATTTGAAAGTGGCAAAGAAAATGGAGAAATCGAAAAACCTATTTTAATCCATTCCTCATCATACTGAAAACCTATTTTATTGTCTTCAAGTTCTGCTAAGTAACCAACGATTGTGCTATTATATCTTACCACTAGCTTTTTAACATTTTGAATTTCCATTATAGCTCCTTTAAAGATAAAATTTTAGCATTTTTAAACAATGCGTCAAAATCATTTAAACAATCAATGGCATTTGCTAGTTTAATTAAAGAAGATAAAGAAATTTCGCCTGTTTCTTCAAACCTTCTTATGCTTGCATAAGAAACACCAGACTTAACTGATAAGTCTTTTTGGGAAAGTTTTAACTCTTTTCTTCTCTTTTTAAATCTTTCAACTAAATCATTTGTCGTTTTACTTTCTGTTGGAACAGAAACAAAATCATTTATATCATACATTTCTTTCATAATGCTCATATTTTAGCAATTTTATTCTATTTTGTCAACTAATTGCTAATATATTATCTTTTTAATTTTAGCGATTTTAAAGTTTTTGTTTTTATTTGATGGAAGATGTAATTTTTTTATTTTTGCTCATAATTTACTCTTTGCCACCAAAATATTTTATCATTTTAAATTCTTCACAAATTATATCAATATTATCATTGAAAGGGATTCCTTTTAATGATAGTTCTTTTGAAAAGAATACTTTATGAATTGTTTTCCAAGATTTTAATGTTTTATCTTTTTCTCCTTCCTTGAACGCGTGTTCTTCTGTAACGTTATCAAAAGTCGTTTTATAAATTTTTGTTGTTTGTAAAATTATTTTTTTTGTTTTATCCCAATTTGCAAGAATTGAAAATCCTGTATTTAGTTTATCATTTTTATTGTATAAATATGAAGTGGCAGTTTTATCACCCTTTAGTACAAGATCAAATAATTCATCTGCCATATTTTTGTTATCACCAAAATGCCAGTCCACAATATCTTGTTGAAATCGTAGTAAATAACCATCAGGGTCTTGAACCAAAAACTCCAACACATGATTTATAATATCGTTTTCTTGATAATCACTAACTAGCAGATCAATAAAAATTTTAATATTATGTTGTTTTAATGAATTATAAACTTGTGAAATATCTGGTAATATTATTTGAAAATTTACACCTCTACCTAAAGGGTATTTCATATCATCTGTTACATTCCAACTTCCATTAGTTGAAGGGATTGTTAGTTCTTGCAACATAATTTGACAATTGCCTAAAACAAGCATTGCGAAATCATTTCTTGCATATGCTATTTCAAAACCTAAAATTTCCGTGTAAAATTTTTTTGATTTTTCTAAATCATAAACTCTTAGTTCTGGGATTAAACAATTAAAATTCATATAAAAATTCCTTTTACTAATATGGATTATATCATAAATTCAACATAAATCTAATAATTGTTACAAATTTTTGCAAGAAATATGCAAGATTTTTGCAAATGGGGTGTTTTGTGTTGTATTTTTAGGTGTTTGTATTGTATAATCTTGTTTGATAAGATGAAGTGTCTAAAATGCTGATAAATAAAGGGATTGAGAGATTTTTATATGATATTTTATGGTAAAATATGATACGAAAAGTCGAACTCTAGGCATTTTCAGGTCGCCCCTTCGGAACCAGGTGTTTGCGGTTCGAGTCCGCACAGAAGCACCATTTTTTTATTCTCAAGCGTGAAAAAGTTTTGAAAATTTTGCTTTAGTGCTATAATTATTTTTGGAAAAGGAGAGATGTTGAAATTGACAAAAGTTTGGGACAAGGTTTTTAGAGCGTGGTTTTTTGACAATTGCGTTTGACCCATCGTTTACTGGCGAAAGTGGTGGAACTCCGAGATTTGTGGCTTCTCCTGACATAAACACCGAAGATTTTTGTGCCGCCGTAGATTTTCTTTCTGTTCAACCAAATGTCGACAGCGACAAAATTGCAATAATAGGAATTTGTGGTTGGGGCGGAATGGCATTGAATGCGGCAGCGATTGACACGAGAATTAAAGCCACTGTGGCAGTCACGATGTATGATATGTCAAGAGTGAACCACTATGGCTATTTTGACGCAACAACATGCTGTTCACACAGACCTATATGACAAAAAAGATGTGATTCCGTTTAAAAAAATTGAAAAATTCTTAAAAAAACATTTAAAATAGGAGAAAAATGAATTTATTAACTAATTTTTTAATTAAATTATTCCTATTAAATGTTAAATAAAAAATAAAAGTGGATAATTTCCACTTTTTTTATTTAAAAATAATCAAAAAATACAAAAAAAATCAATAAAATTTCAATTTTTTATTGATTTTTTTGAGAATTTTTTAAATAATCTTCATATTCGATTTTGCCGATGTTTACATCGCGTTTGAAATTGTCAAATTCTTTTTGCCCGTAAACAAGAAAAAAATTTCTTTCTTTGATGGATGTCGGAAAGTTGTTGTTATATTTTTCTACATTTTTGCTATTGCCATATATTATTCCTCGAATATAGTCCAACTTTGCTTTGTTTTCGTCTCCAACACGGTGATATACCATTTGGCACAACAAATCAATTTCAGGAAAGTTCTCACAAACATAACTTTGTTTTTCGCCATTTACTTCGTCAAATGTGTGAAGTGCATATTTTATAAGCTTTTCACAAACATGTTCGGCCAATTTTGATTTTTGGTCTTGTGAATAGTTGTTGAATTCGGAATGAAAGCAATAGTTTAAGAGTGGGCGGCAATATCGAATTTTGCTTGATGTGAAATAAAAATCTAACAAATGCTCGCAGCTTTCAATTGGCAAAATTTTTGTGATGTCGACGAGCAAATGGTCACAAGTTGCATCTTTGCTTTTGTAAAACTTCAAAATTTCTTCTTCAAGTTCAAACTTTTCGTCAAACTTGAGGTTTTTGTTGAAAGCAATTATCGTGGCAAGTTCGTCAGCCATAATCAAAGAGCTGGTTTGAAGAGCATATAGAAAATATTTGACTTGAATGGCTAAAATGCAATCTCCAAACTTGAAATCAATCAGTTTTCTCAAAATCTGATTGCTTTCATTTATCATGCTTCGATAATCTTCAGTTTTAAAATTTTTGTCATAATGAGAGAAAGGTTGAGTGCTTGCGATTGCAATGTCAAGATTGGTCAAAACGTTTAAAGGCAATTTCAAACAACGGACAAGGTCTGTGTATGTTTTATATTGCTTGTCATAATTTTTTTCTTTTGCAAAAATCCCTTTCAAAGCTGCATTTTGGTAATAAATCCATTTATTGACCTTGTGAACATTAAACTTGTAAAGTTCTTTCAAAAAGGTGTTGGCAAAATTTAGTCCATAAATTCGGGCTTCTTCCTCGAAAGGTTTGTTTAAGTATGCAGAAAAATAGATGTCGTGCAGTTGACCTTTCAAATCGTCGAAAGAGCTTAAGTTATATTTTTTGAAGTAGGCAGGATGAATGTAATCTTTGGCAAGTTCCACCAAATGAACAAATTGACTTTCGACCAGCGGATGAATGGAATTTACCATGTTTTTCTTGTAAGTTTCATGTTTTTTATCTTTAAATTGAATGTGGTGGCAAAGTTCGTGAGCCGAATGCACCAAAAGTTCGATTGGGGCAAGTCGGTGATAATAAACATCTTTGACTTTTTGCGCTGAAATCAAAATCAAATCTTGGTCGGGGAAATATAAAGCATTGTGCACTTCTTCTAATTCACGAATTTCGATTTTTGGCTTGGTTTCAGATTCGAATTCTGGATTATCCAAAAGAAATTTCACAAGAAATTCTTCAAAATCTTTTTCATAATATTTCCCATTTATGAAACGGCGAATAAAATCCATATAATATTCATATATTCCAGCCTTTTTTAGTTCAGCCTTTTTCATACAGATTCTCCTATAAAAATTTTAGCAAAATCAAAAATCGTTGTCAATAGGCAGTTTTTTTGTAAAAAAAATTGAAAAATACCCCTTGAAATTGCAAATTTTATGTGTTATAATTTTTTTTAGTTGGAGAAAAAGATATGAAAAATTTTGAAGTTAGTGACAAAGAGTATATTAAATTTGCAAAACGTGTTTTGGAAAATTGTGAAAAACCAAAACAAGAGTTTTTCACGAGTCGTTCAAAAGATGGCTTTTTGTGGGATGGCAAGACCGCAAAAAACATTGATTTGAAATATGCAAAACAGGTCTATGAGATTGCAAGAGCAAGATATCATTTTAATCGTTTGGATTCGCTGAGCTGTTTGGACACAAACGAAACTTTTGAAAAAACCATAAAATATTGTCACTATTTGAATCATATGCTCATGGTTTATGAAGCAGGAAAAGACAACGAAACTTTTGACAAAAATGTGAAAGAGTTGAACGATTTTATCTGTGCTCACATTGTGAAACGACCAGTGGCTTGCGTTGGCGAAAAGAGACGTGGTTTCAAAATGAGCTGGACTTTCAGAGAATTTGGACGTGAAGACGAAGCAAAAAAAGAATATGACGAAAACGGCGTCGAAAAATCTCGTGACCAAAAACGCAGAGAAATGATTGAAAGAAACGAAAACATCTACAAATATTCTTGCGATTTGTTTGACAGAGAACAAGAAGCGATGAGCAAATAAGCACTTTTTAAAGTGCTTTTTTGTTTATCTGTTTTATTGCTAGGTAAGTTTTGTGTTTTGTGTTATACTAAAATCAATGGAGGAGTTAATGAAAAAACTATTTCCTTATATATTTGTGGCATGTTTTGTGATGCTTTCAAGTTTAACTCTTTTTGCTTGCAATGAAACAAAGACATACATAAATTTGAGTTTTGATGATCAGAGCTTATATAGAATTGTGTTGTCGTCTGACGGAAGAACTTTGACGTCGGATAGTTTTCAATATGAAATTGAACCTGAAACCAACATTCGCGTGGAAGTTTATGCGGCAAAGGCTGGATTGGACTTTTCAAATTTGGTTGTCAGCATCAATGGTCAGAACAGAAATTTGACAACAAATTCTGATTATAGTTTTTATCCGGAAGATGAAAACCTGTATGTGGGCTACATTTTGCTGCCACAAGTGGAAGAAAACACGGACATAAATTTTTCTGGAGCTAAAACGGCCGAACTTTCATTGACGCTGAAAGCTGACGACATTGAAGATGAAGCGGTGATTGAAAAACTGGAAATGACATCGGTCAGTTTCGGCGGAGAAGAAGATTATGTCAATTTATATGACTTTTTGACATCGGAAACTTCAAAAACTGTCACTCGTCAGTTTGAAACGAGTGAAGATTTTTCAACGTTCAAAGTCAAATTTGACGGTGGAAACCCTTTTGATCTAAACAATGTCCCATTTTATCTTCAATCGGGAAGCCAACAAATTTCTTTGGACGCCATGACTTATTCTGACGGTGTTTACACTGCCAGCCTTGGCAAACTTTATGTCGGACAATATGGTTTGGTCGCTGATTTCAAAGATTTGGCATATCAAAATTTTCTCTTTGTTTTTCCACAAGAAAACATGACTTATGAAGTGGAAACCGATGTGAATTTTCTCAATTATCAAACCGGTGGAACGTTGACCATAAGCAAAACTTTGCCTGAAAGTGCAGATTACACCAATCTGACTGTAAGACTCAATCAAACCGTGCTTGAAAAATCAAATGAAACCGAACAGGAAGTCACATTTATTCTTCCAGAAAAACTCACACCGTATCTCGCTGGCGGAAACAATGTCTATCAAGTTTTTGTGGAAGGCATTGAATATAACAAAGATGTTTTTGAGTTGACCGCGACACTTGTTGGCACAGACAACGCATTTATTCAACCGCGTTTTTGTGCAATTGACGAAAGTGGAGCAGAACTCGGAGCGATTGGTTATTTGCCAAACGGCGTGCAAATCTCATTGCAAGGGCAAAGAAACGCTTTGATTTGGCAATATAAATATAATGAGACAGCAAATGCTTATTCTTCGCCATTTGATTTGTTGGATTATGACATTGTGATAAACAAAAACTCTGAAGAAGTAATAAATTTAAAGAACCTTTTGTCAGAACAGACCGAAAATGTCACACTTCAAATTGGAGATATGACTTTGAAAGCGACTTACAACGAAAGCAGCGAAGCCTATGACCATTTTCAACTGGAATTTGTTTGTGACAGAGATTTGAGCTTTGAATTTTCAAACTTCAAACCTTTTGAAAAAGAAATTTATTTGCTTTACAATTTGAGCGATGCGAGAGTTTCTGCGGTGGAATATGCCATCACAGACAGCGAAAATTCTCAGGTCACACAATGGAACAATATGATAAATCAAGTTCCAACAACGGCAATCACTGTGACAAGTGACAGCTATGTAAATTTCAGATTGACTTCAGCTGCAGAACTAGCGGCACATGAATTTGTTGTCACAAACCAAAGTTTATATTCTAGCAAAACGGATATAACTTATTCTGAAGGCGGAAACAATTATTTGATTTTGTCTTACAAAATAAGCGAGTTTCAATTTGACGGAGAAGATTTTGTTTTGACTGGAGCCATCAATGTTTTTTGAAAGAGTTTATAATGTTGTGAAAGATATTCCAAAAGGCAAAGTGGCGACTTATGGGCAGATTGCCACAATTTTGGGAATGCCGAAATATGCCAAATATGTGGGCTATGCACTGCACCAAAACCCTGAGCCAGGAATTATTCCGTGTCACAGGGTGGTAAACAGACTTGGAGCGTTGAGTCCTGCGTTTGCTTTTGGTGGAAAAAACAAACAGAAAGAGCTTTTGAAAGCGGAAGGCGTGGTTGTTGACGAAAATGGTGTCGTGGACTTAAAGAAATATCAGTGGAAACCTGAACTTTCTGGCATTTTCAGCGACAACGTTTGATTTTTAAAACATTTTTTGTTATCATTTAAACATCAGGAGAAAGAAATGGGGAAAATAAAACAATTTTGGGCGGACTTTAAAAAATTTATAAGCCGCGGAAACGTTTTGGACATGGCAATCGGCGTCATTGTTGCAAGTGCGTTTACCGCAATTGTGACGGCTCTGACAAACAAAATCATCATGCCTTGCATAAATTGGCTTTTGTCTTTGGGTGGCGCTGGGCTTGATTCGGCTTACACATTTTTGAAAATTACATATCAAACAGATGCAACGGGAGCTTTTATTTTAGACAATGCGGGAAACAAAATAATTGACCTTGCAAACAGCATTTACATAGATTGGGGCGCTTTTATCACCGCCATTTTAAACTTTATTTTGGTGGCACTTGTTTTGTTCACTGTTTTGAGAGTCGCTATGAATGCCAGCAATGCGCTAAAGAAAGGCATTGAAGAACAAACCAACAAAGAGCTTAGAGCCGAGAAAAAGGCTGTTCGAGTGATTGCAAAAGAACAGAACCGACCTTTCAAAGTTGTTTGGGCGGAACATTTGGAAGAGAAGAAGCGTCTGGCAGAAGAAAAAGCAAAGCAGGAAGCGGAAGAAAAAGCAAGATTGGAAGAACAAGAAAAATTGGCGCACCCTTCACAAGAACAACTTTTGACAGAAATTTTGTCGGAACTCAAAAAACAAAACGCAGAAAACAAATAAGGCTTGCAAAATGCAAGCTTTTTTGTTATGCCCAAACATTAACATTTTTTTGTGCTGATTAATACATTGTTAATGTGCAGATAGTTTGCACGATAAAAGTCGTACATAAGAAAATTTTATAGGAGGCACAAATGAACTTTTTCGGAGGCTCAAATTGTGGCGATGTAGGTAGAGACTGCAACGGCGGAATGGATTGCTGTTCACTTATCTTCTTACTTTTGCTCTTACAAAACTGCGGTTGCGGTTTCGGCGGAATGAAAGGCGGAGAAATCTGCATTGATTGCGGAACACTCTTGTTCTTGATTTTGCTCTCAAATTGCGGTTGTGGTTGCAAATAAGCCCAACTTGTTTTAAAACCAAAGTTTTTCACAGTCTTAGGCAAAAAAGGGAACTTTCAACAGTTCTCTTTTTTTATACACAAAATTTTTGGCAAAAGTGTTTACTTTTTTCAAAATTTATAGTAGAATAATAAAAGGGAGAGAAGTTTTATGAACGTTGAAAAGAAATTTGGCAAAGGTGCCGTCCTTGTTTGGAAAGACAGAAAAAGATTTCTTGGCATGCCACTGTCATTCACAAGATATTATCTCATCAAAAAACCTGGTTCTTGGTTTAAGATTTTTTCTGACATCGGTTTGACCTATTCTGTTGTTGACGAAGTCAATCTTTACAGAGTTTATGACATTTCGCTCAGCCAATCTTTTGTTGGCAAAATGTTCAACACAGGCACTGTTGTTTTGTATAGCAATGACGAACGCACGCCAAAATTTGTTTTGAAAAATGTCAAAGATCCGTTCAAGGTGAGAGATATGTTTTCAAATTATATCGAGGAACAACGAAAACTCAACAATGTTCACGTTACAGAATTTCAATAATTTTTCAATTTTTGTTGACAAAGCTCTAAAATTGTGTTAATATTTTAGGGCAAATGGGGGTATAGCTCAGCTGGCTAGAGCACTTGCCTTGCAAGCAAGGGGTCAAGAGTTCGAATCTCTTTATCTCCACCATGATAAAAAGCACCGCAAAGTCGCGGTGTTTTTTTTAACTAATTGCTAAACGAGAGATGATGACAAATGGAATCACCAGAATGCTGGCATGTTTTTTGTTGTATGTATATTTTAAGTTTATCTGCAAAAAATAAAGTTATCAGAAAGCAGAAAATTTGTTATTTTGTTTGACAAACTTTTTGCCACATGTTAAACTTGAGTTAGGATAAAAAAGGAGGTAATGTATGAAAAAATTTTTATCTGTGATGGCTTGCTTGGTGATGGTGCTTGTTGGTGGAGTTGCGTTGGCAGCTTGCGGACCAAAAACAAATGACTTTATTACTGTTTCGGAAGAAGGGGGTTATTTTGATGCGGCTCCAGAAGTAAAATACATGAACACGGACACTTTCAAACTTGAATACAAGGGCAACAATCATTATGTAGCAACAGGAGATGCTGCGGTTATGGACGCAACTCAGGCCGCAACTTGGGGAACTGTTGAAGGTTCTAAATATGTTGTTATCGATGTAAAACTTGCTGAAGGCGAAATGGCATACATTGGCTGGAAATCAGCTGAAGATGCAGATGTCGCTTTCACTGAAGACGACATTGATGGAACGACAAACAAAAAATCTGAGGGCGATGAAGGTGCCACAGTAAAAAATTATATCTTGGCATTGAGCGACGGGGATGTAGAAAGACACCCAGAACTTACAACTTGGAGATTCCAAATTGAAGTTGGCGACGAAAAAGTAGCTTATACAATTGATTTCTCTGCATTCTATTCTCAAGAATAATTTAAATCAATTAAGCATGTCAAATTGACATGCTTTTTTGTTGTTTGAGTTGACTTAACTTTTTGATTTTGTTAAACTGACCATGTAGGAGGAATTTATGAAAAAGATTTTGTCAATCATGGCTTGTTTTGCATTTGTTTTCGTTGGCGGCTTGACTTTGGCGGCTTGCGGCGGAAGTGAAGAGACGGTTTCTTCTGATGAATTTTCAGAATTTGTCAAACAAGAGGGCGTTGTGTCAGAATTTTCTGGATATGAACTTGACTTGCAGGTTGTCGACTTAAGTGCAAATGCCACGGTGGTTTCTGATGGCGAAAATGTGGATGCAAAAATCACTTTTCCAAGTTTGGACGGAAGCGAAGGTCAAGTGATTTATGTCAAAGACAACAATGTTTATTTTGGAACTGGTGAAGACAAATTTTATATGGCACTGGCAGATTATTCCAATTCTATGCAAGATTTGAGCAGCATTTTGGCGTATAGTGGCGAACTTTCTGACATGATGATTGAGTTTGTAAGCGGAAACAGCGGTTTTGAAATTGTCAAGAAAACAGACGGAGACACTGTTACATTCACGGCAGAAGCGTCATACACTGTTGGCGGAACGACAACAGAAAGCAGCGCTGAAATTGTTTATATTAACAATGTTTTAAATAAATTGATTATGGTTTCACAGACAAATGGTGTGACCATAAGCAATGTTTCTTTATCAAGTTATAGCGGAGAGATTTCGGTGCCTGACATCTCGACATACAAACCTTTCAGCACAGAAATCGCTTTAGAAGACATTCAACAATATTTGGCAGATATGAATTGTGATTTGACAGCTTACAATTATTCTGCTGCTTACAACTATCTTTCATATGACGCAAAAGTTGCAATGGTCGACGGCGATTTGCAAGCGGAAATAAGTGTTGAAGATGGCAGAAAGATTTATGTTAAAGACGGCGTTTTGTATCTTGAAAATGGCGATAGCAAATTGAAAAAGAATTATGATGACATAACTTCAGGTGATGGCGATGACTTTGCCAGCGCGAAAAACTTTGTTTTAAGTGCGCTTTTTGTTGAAGATGACGAAACTGTGGTTTTCAATAAGGCTGTAATAACTGGAAATCTGAGCTATGTTGCTGAAATGATAAAACAAGGTTTTACAGTAACTTTTAATAGAACTACTTCGGGCGTGACGACAACATTTACAATCACAATGGAACAGGGCGGAATGCAAGCATCTCTTGAAATTTCCTTTGAAAATGGAAAATTAACCCAATATAGCTCTGGTGATTACACAATGACAACTCTTGCTGATGAAATAACTTTCCCAAGTTTTGATGATTTTGTGCAAGCTTAAGTTTGAAAAAAACTCTATCAATCGATAGAGTTCTTTTTTATTTGTTCTTATATTTTTTCTTAAATTTTTGTTGGCGTTCCCAAATTGACATAACCCATTTATGTGGAAAAATTTTGACCAGTGCAGTTTGCGCTTTGGAAACAAAACCATAAAGCACCACTTCTTTGCGTTTCAATGCACCTTTCATGGCACGTTTAACCACTTTTTCAGGCTCATACATTGCCACATATTTTGTGACCACAGCTTGCGACGCGTTTGTTTTTGTCGCTCTGTCAAAAAATGGTGTTTTGGTCCAGTAAGGGCAAATGCAAGTTACGCTGATTTTTCTGTTTTTGAGTTCTCTGTTCAAGGCTCTTGAATAAGACAAAACATATGCCTTGCTTGCGCCATAAACTGCCAAATATGGAATTGGTTGAAAAGCGGCGATTGAAGCAATCTCAACAATTCTTCCACCTTCTTTCATAAAAGGCAGACAAATCAAGGTCATGTGCGTCAGTGCTTTGCAATTTAAGTCAATCATGCCGAGTTGTGACTTGGTTTCAATTTCGTCGTAACGACCAAATTTTCCATAGCCACTTGCATTCACAAGCCATTCAACGACAATTTCTTCTTTTTTCAGTTCTTCTTGAAGCATTTCAAAACTTTCATCTCTGGTCAGGTCGAGACTGAAAAATCTGAAAGGTGTTTTGAGTTCTTTTTTCATGTTTTCGACTTCTTCTGTGTAGAGCGCAACTCCCCAAATTTCATCCATGCCCAAAGCATCAATTTCAAAACAAAAACGTCTTCCCATTCCAGACGAAGCGCCTGTGACAATTGCAATTTTTTTCATAATTCTCCTTTTGATTGTTAATTTTTCGAAAATATGTTACCACAATTGAAAATTTTTAACAAATAAATTGCCGAAAATGTTGTTAATCTTGTTCGTTCGTTGACTTTTGAAAAGTTTATTTGATATAATCAAAATGAAATATTCTAAAATTTAGAAGGGGAGACAATGGACGAAAATGTAATTTCGTTTTCGGGGAGCAACGAAAAACTTTTCACAAGATATGTCGTCAAAAAAATCAATCCAAAATTGACGCTGATTGTTCCAGAAACGCACACTGCAATCTTGATAAAAGACGGGCAAATGTTGCAGACGCTGACGTCTGGAAAATATCTCGTCTCAAAGTTTTTGGACGAAAAAACAGATGTGAACAGTTTTGTTGAAATTTTGTTTATGTCAAAAACGGCAAAGCTCAAACTTTTGTGGGGAACATCTTCAAAAATTTTGATGTATGACAGCACATTGCAAGAAAATTATCGTGTCGGTTTGAGCGGAGATTTTGAAGTTCAAATTGGCGACCCAAGAAAATGTTATCTCTATCTCGTTGGCACATCTGAAAGTCTGACGGCGGATGCCTTGCAAGAAAGATTGATGTCAAATGTGGTTTCGGTTTTGGAAAGCGTTTTGGTGGAATATGTCGAGAAAAACAGAGTGCCTTTCAATCAAATTTCTGTCAACAAAAGAGAAATTTCCAAACTTGTGCTTTCAAAACTCAGTCAAAAACTTATGAGCGAATATGGCATTGCGGTTTTTTCTTTCAATATTGCAAACATTATTATTGACGAACAAGACCAAAAGAAATTGGAAACGCTTTTCAGGCACGACAAACACTCAACCGGGTTAAGTTGCAAGCATTGTGGTGCTGCACTAAAAGAAACCGACCAATTTTGCCCAGTCTGCGGCAAACAACTTCCAAAAAAATGCCCGAATTGCCATGCTGAGAACGACGAAAATGCAAAGTTTTGTTCTGCTTGCGGAACCAAGTTAGAAGAGGAGAAGTGATATGTGGATTTTGTATGTTATCATAATTTTGGCGATTTTGGGTTTTGCAATTTATTACATTTGCAAAGAATATATCAAGCCAAAAGATAAAGAAGATGAAGGCAGCCGCGGAATTGTAAAAAACAAGAAGTTTATTGAAAAAATGGTGGCGAATGTCGAAAGCATTTTGGTTTATGCCAATGGAAACGACACGCTTTGCAATCGACTTGTGGAAGTGAAAGAAAATATCCGATTTTTCAATCCGACCAAAAACGAAAAAGTTTTGCTTGTTGACAACAAAATCGCCAACAAACTCGACGATTTGAAAATTCTTGTTGCAAAAGACAACACTCAAGAGACATGCTTTCGCGTTTTGGAAGAAATTGAAGCGTATATTGTTCAAAGAAAGAAGGACGAATTGACAGAATGAAACGAACTTACATAACTTCTTTAAACCTAGATGAACAGCTTGCAAAAAAAGCGAAAAAAGAGTTGACTTTGGGCTATTTGAACCTTGAAGACGGCATGTTTGAACAGGCAAAACTCAACTTTGAACTTGCACTTGAATTTGACAAAACTTGTGCGGATGCTTTCTGGGGATTGATGCTGGTCAAGTTTCAGCTCAAAGATGAAGACGAACTTTATGCAAATCCAATTAAATATAAAAGCGCCATATATTTGCCAGAATGTCAAAAAGCTTTGGATTATGCGCAAGAAAATCAGAGAAAAATTTTTGCAAACACCTTGGACAGAATTTTCAAAATCAATGAAGGCGACAATTATTAAAAGGAGATATTATGTGGTGGCCATTTAGACGAAACAAATTCAAAAATTTAAACAGAGAAGACTTGGTGAATTCCATCTGTGAGCTTGAGCGTCAGGAACGAACCGCTGAAGCAGAAGTTTATCAAAAAATCAAAGAGATTGACGCGCTTATGGAAAAGGGCAAAAAAGAAAAGAACAAAGAGCTTCAACTTTTCTATGCCAAAAAGATAAGCCATCTGAACGAAGAAAAGCAGACCTGCATGGAACGCGGAATGTATCTTCTTTACAACATCCGCCTTATGAACAAACTTAAAGAAGCATATGACAGCAACACTTTCTTCAAAACGCAAACAAAAGTTCCGCTCAGCGAACTCTTGAAAGACCAAAAAAGGCTGGCGCAGTTTTTAAACAAAGCACTGGAAACTCGAATTGCTTCGGAAGATGTCTTGACAAGCGCTGACGAACTGTTCAACGAAGTTCAGTCGGCTTACGATGTCAGTCAACCAATTTATGGCATAGGCAAAAACGAAGAAGAAATCTTGTCTATGTTTGAAAAAGAAAATCAACTTGCTGACGAACAGGAACTTTTGGAAGACAAACAACAAGAACCTGTTAAGAAGAAAAAAATGAAAATGGAGGAATAAAAAAATGGCTTGGTTTAAATCAAAACAACAAAAAGAAATCGAAAAGAAGATGTTGATCAAACGCACAATCAACTCAATGAACAAACAAATCAACAGGTTGGAAGACCAAAAGAAAGTGTTTGTTGAAGCTGCCAAAAGAGCGAAAGAAAAAAATCTTGAAGCTCAGTTCAATTTGGCACTCAGCGGCTACAAAATGACACTTCAACAACAACGCCGCGCACAAGAGATGTTGCTCAACTTTGAAATCACGGCTCAAATGAAAGATGTCACCATGATGACTTCTGAGTTTCTTCGCGGAATGAGCGTTATCAGCAAAGAGATGACAAAACTTGCTGACGCCAAAGAATTTGCCAAAATTCAGGCACAATTTGAAGAAGCCATGGCTGCTGTGGAAACTCAAACTGACCAAATGGACAACTTTATGGAAATGAGCCAAGAGACGTTCTACAATCAAGGCGTTGACAAGAAAGGCAATCAAATGTCCGACGAAGAGTTTGAAAAATTTATCATGGAACAAGTCGGACAAGACGAACTTTCAAGCGACGCCATTGAAAAAGAAATGGCAGAACTTCGAAAAAAGATTGACCAAGATCAAGAAAAATAGGAGATTTTTGTGGAAGAAACAAACATGAGTGTTTTGTCTGACACTTTCAATCTTTACATGGAAAATGGAAAGAAAGCCAAAGACAAAGGCAACATTTCTCTTGCCAAAAGAAATTTTTTGTTGGCAAGTGAAACGATGATGCAAATGGCAAAACAAAGTCAAGGAAAACTCAAACAAATCCGCATGGAAAGAGCTCGACGCCTTGTTGAAATTTCTGACAACCTAAACAAAAAGCCTGTCAAAGAAAACAAAAAAAGCGAAGAAGATGAAGACGACACCTTGACCAAGTGGCAAACGGCGACTGTTCCGGATGTCAAGTTCAGCGACGTGGCTGGGCTTGATGATGTCAAAAAAGTGATAACAATCAAAATGATAAACCCGGTCAAATATCCTGACAAATATAAAATGTATAAGAAAAAGACGGGCGGTGGTGTGCTTTTATACGGCCCGCCGGGAACAGGCAAAACCATGATTGCCAAAGCCATTGCAAATGAAGTTGGGGCAAAGTTTTATGCAGTGAAAGGCTCTGACATTGTCAGCAAATGGGTGGGCGACAGCGAAAAAAACATCAATTCGCTTTTTGAAGAAGCCAACAAACAAGACCGAGCCATCATTTTTATTGATGAAATGGACGGACTTTTTGGGCGTCGCGGTGTGGACACACACAACGACAAGCGAGTCAACGAGTTTTTGCAACAGATTGACGGCTTCTCTGGGAAAAATCCAAACTTGCTGCTTTTGGGTGCAACAAACCGACCATGGGATATCGACACGGCGGCAATGCGTTCGGGCAGGTTTTCACAAAAGATTTATCTTCCACTTCCTGACGCAAAAGCCAGAAAATTTATGATTGAAAAAAGCATGAAAAATGTGCCTGTTGCCAAAGATTTTGATGTGGACCGAATTGTTGCGCAGACAGAAAATTACAGCGGTGCTGACATCGACGAGCTTTGCGACCGTGCAAAGGATGAACCACTTTTGAAAGCAATTGCCACAGACAAAGTTGTGCTTGTGACAAATGCCGATTTTGATAAGGTTTTGGAAACCATGCCGCCAAGTGTGACACCAAATGAGCTAAAAAAGTTTGAAGCTTACAATGAAGAGTTGAACGGCTATATCAAGAAAAAGCCGAAAAAGTAAGGAAAAAGATGAGAGAGCGTGTTTGTAAAAATTGTGGAGGAAGAGCATATAAGATTGTTGGGCAGAACATGGTCAAATGTATGTTCTGCGGCACTTTATATGTTGACGAACACGCTTCAAAAGAAGAAGTTGTTTTGGTTGTCGGCGCAAATGAAATTTTGAGAGAACTTCGCTTTGACGACGCTGTGGAAGAATTTAACAAAATTTTGTCGCTCTATCCACGCTCGTTTGAAAGTTTTTATGGCAAGGCACTCGCAAAAAACAAGATTGTTTTTTACAACAGCGGCCGTCAGAAACGACCAAGATTTTTTGGCGAAACGATACCTTCCATTTTGGAAGATGAAGATTTCAAGCACGCAGTGGACCTTGCTCCAACTGAAACTCAAAAAGAATATAACGAGCAGGCGAAACGAATTGAAAAGCTGTCAAATGCCTATAAAGAACTTAAAACCGAATATGACGTGGTTGTTTTGGCGCCAGAATATGTTTCAAATGATACAACAAGTTTGACAAGCAAAGCAGTTGAAAATTTCAAGCATGACGGACTTTCGGTTTATCTTGTTTCGGCTTCTGAAAAAGACAAAGAAGAAGAGACTTTCAAAGCTCTCAAAACCTGCAAAGCCATGGTTGTTTTTGCAGACGCACACAAAGGCTATTCAAATGGCGACATAAAAAATGTCTATGACAGATATTTATATTTCATCTCTCAAAAAGAGAAAGCCAAAACCAGTTTGATTGTCGCTTTTGACGAAACCAAAATCAAATTGAACGCTCTTCCAAAAGATTTGGCATCTTGCAAAAGTGTGGTTGACATGAACTCAATTTCTTTTTTGCAAGATATCAATGTCAAAGTCAAAAACGAGATGGCAAAAACGGTTGACGAAAGAGCCAAGCTTGAAACGGTCAAACTTGACAGAGCGACGCCAGAAAGAAAAGAATATGTCAATCTCGAAAGTGTCAAACCGACCGATTTGGGAAATTATCATGTCGAAAATGTGGAACTGAGTGACACAAACAAAATCAAATGGATTTTTTTGACGTTGAAGCATGGCGATTTTCAGTCTGCACAAGAGCTCATCAATGAAGAACTTGAAAAAGACCCAAACAATGCCGAAATTTTGTTTGCTCAAATGATGACAAAGCGAAACATCAAAACACAAGAAGAGTTTTTTGCAAACATTTCAAATTTCAACGACAAAGAGACAATAGACAAAATTTTGACTTATGCGTCAAAAGATTTTGCGGAATTTTTTGTTGACAGTTGGGAAAATCTCATCATCAGTTTGGATAATGAAGAATATTACAATCTCTATCTGATTTATCTTGCTGGCTTTAACACAAAAAACAGAGAAAATTTTATTGCCAAGGCAGAAAGCAAGGCAATTGAAACGCTCAATGAAGAACTTATTGGCAAGGTTTTGAAATGTTTCGACAACACGCAGGTTGACCGATTTATCAATTTTTATTTTATGCTGGCTCAAAAAAGCGACAACCAAGAATATTACAAAAAAATTCTTGAGCTTGACGCAGGCCACGAACAAAGCAATCTGGCGGTGCTTTTGCAACACTTCAAAAGCGAACAAGACATTTTGAATTATTCCAACAAAGAAGAAGTGGAAAACGTTTTCAAATATTTGAGCGACACATCTCGCACACAGTTTGTGACGACCGTGGTCAACATGATTTTGCCGATTGCATTTTGTGACCTTGAAAAAGCACAGCAACAATTGGATTTTTATCTTTCATATGTTTCAGACAACGAAAGTTTGACAAACATTTTGAAAAACATTGCCATTTCGTTTCAAGAAAAAGAATTTTTTAAAGTGGCAGAAAGATATGTCAGCATTGCCATTTCAAAGACAAAAGACCGCGCGGATTTATATTGGCTTTTGATTCAAATCAAAGCGCATTGCAAAAATGACCAAGAACTCATCATGTCAAGCGTGAAAATTTCTCAAATGCCAGAGTGGGAAACTTTGGTTTCGCTTTCAGATGATGCACAAAAAGAAAAATTTGCTGAAATCATGAGCAAAAACAATCTTTATCAAGGCGAAAAACAACCGTTTAATCCTGACCGACTCGACAAAAAACAACTCACTCAAAAGTTAAGTGAGTTTGTGCTGCGAAATCAAAACATTTTGCTTGAAATGGAAAAACAAAATTTGACATCGAAAAGCATTGAATATTTCAAACTTCAACTCAAACCGTTTGAAAACTATATAAATCAAGTTCCGCACATTAAAACTTTTGACGAATTTCTTGAGCTTCTTTCAAAAATCGAAGACAGGCTGCAGGCTTTGGATTTAAACTTGGACGCATCAATAAATGTCACCAATCTCACAGAAAAAGAAAGTGGATTGAAAAAGATTTTTCAAACCAAACAAGAAAATGAAGTCAAACGCAAAGAGAGCATAAAAAACATCAAACGCGACATGTTTTTAAAGCGATTTATTTTCATCTTTTTGGAAATCTGTCCACTCGCTTTCACAAGCATTTTGTTTTTGATTTTGATTTTTGCGCCAAAAGAAGTCTATCTTTATTTCAACAGCACATTTTTAAGTATTTCGCTGATATATTGTGTGGTTGTGGGCATGGGAAACTTTTTGGCTTACATTTTGAAAAAACAAACCTTGTCAAAAAATTGGAAAATTGGGCGGCTTGCACTTTTTTCACTTGGAATTTTGAATTTGGTTCTGTTTGGCATCGGTCATTTAAACTTAAAAGCCATTGAAATCGACAGCGCTGGAGAGTTTAACAAATTGTTGCACAACGCACCAAACGCAAATTACAGACTTGTGGAAGATATCGACATGTCAAACATCTCTTGGCACAGCATAAATTTCAGTGGAACGCTGGACGGGCAAGGGCACTCGCTTCAAAATCTCAAATTTTCTGGCGACAACAATCTTGGGTTGTTTTCAAGAAACAGCGGACAGATAGAAAACTTGTCCATTTTTTTGGCAGAAACATCTTACAGCGACATAAGAAATTTTGGTGGCGTTTCGGCTTTAAACTTTGGCAACATTGAAAATTGTCAGGTTTTCGGAACTGTTTCGTTTGAGCTTCAAGAAGACACAAATATTGGCGGAATTTCTGCCATTTCTGAAGGTGGAACAATTTCAGATTGCCTTTCAAGTGTCAACATAAAAATTGATGCGAGTGTGCAGAGAGTTGTTGTTGGCGGACTTGTTGGAGAACTTAGAACCGGAAAGACAACCTCCAAAATTGTCAAAAATGTCAGTCATTTCACACTCGAAATCGTCGAAGCAGACGCCGAAAATGTTTTTGCGGGCGGAAGTTTGGGCTATGTCGGGCACATTCAAGATGTTGACATCTCAGAAAATGAAAGCAATGTAAATTTCTCGTTTGGTGGAAGAATTTCAAATCTTGTTGCAGGAGGGCTTGTCGGTCAAGGTTACAGCCAAAGCCAAAACAATTTTTCAACGGGTCAAATCTTTGCAAGTTCGGTCGTTGGAAGCGGTTATTTGGGCGGACTTTATGGACAATATGAAAACGCAAACTTGGCAAATCGTGTTTCGACAAGTTATTCTTTGGTTGAGTTTGACGAAAGCAGCTTGACAACAGGAAGTTTGATTGGCGGTTTCGGCGGAGCAATGGAAAATTGCTTTTCAAATTCAGAAATTCAGCTTGTTGGGCAAAGAAAGTTCTCTTCGACAAGCGAAGTGAATTGTTTGCAATTGACGCAAGACTTTTATGATGCGTCACTTGGCTTTGACGAAGAAATTTGGAACATCTCAAGTTCTAATTACCCGACTTTAAACAAAGAAACGGTTTGACCGTTTCTTTTTCATTTTGATTGACATTTTTTGAAAAAAAGCATATAAATTGTTAGTTATCACATTTTTATGAGGGTTGAATATGAACATTTTTAGATTGCTTAAAAATTTAAAATGGATTGATTATCTTTTTATCGGCTTGGTATGCGGGTTGATTGTGTTGCAAGTTTGGCTGGATCTGGAACTTCCAGTTTACACACGAAAAATCATGCTTGAGCTTGCAAAGCTTCAAGGTGGCATGGAAGCTGAAATGTCTGTCATTCTCACAAACGGCGGCTATATGCTTGCTTGTGCACTTGGAAGTCTGGCAAGTGCAATTGCGGTTGGCTTTTGCACGGCAAATTTGTCTTCAAGACTGGCTTTCAATTTGAGAAACAAAATCTATAACAAAATTCAAGGCTTTTCACTTGCAGAAATCAACAGATTTTCAACGGCCAGCCTTATCACGAGAACAACAAACGATGTCACACAAGTTCAAATTTTTCTTGCAATTGGCACACAAGCCATCATCAAAGCGCCAGTTTTGGCGATTTGGTCAGTTTTCAAAATTTTGGAAACGGGCTGGGAATGGTCAACGGCACTTGCAGTGGCAATTGGTTTCTTGCTTTTGATGGTTGTCATCATCATCACAGTTGCTGTGCCAAAATTCAAGAAAATTCAAACAATGACTGACGACATCAACCGTGTTACTGACGAAAATTTAAACGGCATAAGGGTTGTGCGTGCGTCAAACGCAGAAGATTTTCAGGATAAAAAATTTGGTGTCTACAATGACAAACTCACAAAAACTCAACTTTTTGTCAACAGAGTTATGGGCATCATGAGCCCTGGGATGAACCTTTTGATGAGCGGACTTTCGTTGGCAATCTATTGGATTGGCGCTTATATTGTGGATGATTATTCAAAATGGGCAAACATGACAGTGTTCATGCAATATGGCATTCAAGTGATTGCGGCTTTCATGCTTTTGATCATGATTTTCATTCTTATGCCAAGAGCACTTGTTTCGGCGAAGAGAATAAACGAAGTTTTGGACACAAAAAATTCTATTGTTTCGGGAGAATTTAAAGATTTCAACTCAAATCGTTCGGCTTCAGTTGTTTTTGACCATGTTTCTTTCAAATATCCAGACGCTGAAGAATATGTTTTAAAAGACATAAGTTTTGAAGCCAAAGAAGGCGAAACCGTGGCTTTCATCGGCTCAACGGGAAGCGGCAAGAGCACGCTTATCAATCTTATTCCAAGGCTCTATGATGCGACAGAAGGAAAGGTTTTGATTGACGGTGTGGATGTCAAAGATTATGAACTTGAAAGTTTAAACAGAAAAATTGGTTATGTTCCGCAACGCGGCGTGCTTTTCAGCGGAACTGTCAAATCCAACATTAATTTTGGCGACAACAACGCCAGCGATGAAACAGTCAAAGAAGCTATCAGCATTGCACAAGCATCAAACTTTGTTTCAAAAATGGGAAATGGTGTTGACAGCCGAATTGCCCAGGGCGGCACAAATGTTTCTGGTGGGCAAAAACAAAGATTGTCAATTGCCAGAGCTGTGGCAAGAAAACCAGAGATTTTCATTTTTGACGACAGTTTTTCAGCGCTTGACTATAAGACCGACAAAAAACTTCGTGCAGCTCTCAAAAAACACACTGGAAAAGTGACAAAATTTATTGTTGCGCAGAGAATTGGAACTATCAAAGATGCAGACAAAATCATTGTTTTGGACAACGGAAACATGGTTGGCATGGGCACTCACGAAGAACTGTTGAAGAAGTGTTCGGTTTACAAAGAAATAGCTTTGTCACAACTTTCAGAGGAGGAACTTTAATATGCCAAGAATGATGAATAACAATAAAGCTGTTGAAAAACCAGCAAAGGGAACCTTTCTCAAATCGCTTTTAAAACTCCTCAAGTTTTGCAAAAAATATTGGGGTTGGATAATTTTGTCCATGTTTTTTGGGGCTGTTGCTGTTGTTTTTCAAATCATTGGACCAAACAAAATTGGTGACATTGCAAACATAATCGGAAATTATGAAAATGGCATTGACATCGGCGCCGTGACAGAGATTGCCATCTTTTTGGTTTGCATTTATGTCGCTGGTGCAATTTTGTCATATTTTCAACATTACATCACGGCGACAGTGACGCAAAACACCGTCAAAAAACTCAGGCAAGACATTTCAAAAAAGATAAACGATTTGCCGCTCAACTATTTTGACACACATTTGCATGGTGACATTTTGAGCCGTGTGACAAACGACGTCGACACAATCGGGCAAAACTTAAACCAAAGCATTGGTGGGCTTGTTTCAAACATCATTTTGTTTGTTGGTGTTTTGATCATGATGTTTGTTGTTGACTGGATAATGGCTCTCACTGTTATCGGGACATCAATCATTGGTTTTGCTTTTTCTTTGATTTTTATGACAAAATCTCAAAAATATTTCAATCAAAACCAGAAAAATTTGGGCGATTTGAACGCTCACATCGAAGAAACTTATTCGGGGCACAATGTTGTTCAGCTTTTCAATGCCAAAGAAAGCACGGGCAAAGAATTTGAAAAAGTCAACAAAAAACTTTTCACAACTGGCTGGAAATCTCAATTTATTTCTGGTGTCATGATGCCTATCATGAACTTTGTCGGAAATTTGGGTTATGTTGCGGTCTGCGTTGTAGGTGCTGTTCTTGCTGCACAACGTGGCTTTGAATATTATGGAACGATTGTTGAATTTATGATTTATGTCAGATTGTTTACAAATCCACTTTCCCAGATTGCACAGAGTTTGACCAGTCTTCAATCTGCTTCGGCTGCTTGCGGCAGAGTGTTTGAATTTTTGGAAGAAAAAGAGCTTGAAGATGAAAGCGGAAAAACTCTCGTTTTGACAGATGTGAAAGGAGATGTTGAATTTGATCATGTTGCTTTTGGTTACAATCCAAACAAAATCATCATCAAAGACTTTTCGGCGGATGTCAAGGCGGGAGAAAAGGTGGCAATTGTCGGGCCAACTGGAGCCGGAAAGACCACTTTGGTCAATTTGTTAATGCGTTTTTATGAAATAAATTCGGGCGACATCAAAATTGACGGGGTTTCAATCAAGGACATAACGCGAGAAAATGTCCACTCGCTTTTTGGAATGGTTTTGCAGGACACATGGCTTTTTGAAGGAACAATCAAAGAAAATTTGAGATACAACAATCCAAATGTCACAGACAATCAAATTGTGGAAGCTTGCAAACAAGTCGGAGTGGACCACTTTATTCAAACCTTGTCAAAGGGATATGACACTGTGATAGACGACTCAATCAATCTTTCAGCTGGTCAAAAACAACTTTTGACTATTGCTCGAACAATGATTGCTGACAGACCAATGATGATTCTTGACGAAGCAACAAGTTCAGTCGACACAAGAACAGAAGTTTTGTTACAAAGGGCGATGGACAAAGCAATGGAAGGGCGAACATCTTTCATCATTGCTCACAGACTGTCAACCATCAAAAATGCCGACATGATTTTGGTCTTGAAAGACGGAGATGTCATTGAAAACGGAACTCACGAGCAGTTGCTCAGCAAAGGTGGTTTTTACGCCGACCTTTACAACAGCCAATTTGAAGAAGTTTAAAATTTTTGTATAAAAAGAAAAGAATATCTCAAAATATTTGCTGATAAGGAGTGTTTATGAGATTTCTTTTCTTTCTTTTGGGGGTGCCAGCCATGATAATGTCTTTTTTTGAAGCAAAGGATGTTTTGCCGTTTGTTTCGACTTACAGCTTAATGGTAGACGGAAGCATTGTCGAACTTTCTGAACAAGAACAACAATCTCTTGAAGAAAGTGTCTGTCAAATGTTTGAAAATTCTTTTACAATGCCAGCATTTGGCGTGGTTTTTGATAAGATGTTTCAAGAAGATGTCAAAACCGGAGTTTTTGTTTCGCTGAAGTTTGACCAACCAATGGAAGTCAACAATTTGCCTTTTGACGAGCTTGTTTTTAAAGTCGACCCGACATTTCAGGGTTTTAATCTTATGCGCGGAAACCACGGCGTCTTTCAAGGTCGCTGCATTTATATAGATTTGCACGGTTCGTCGATGCAAGACCTTTTTGATTGCATAAAAAATTTTGAAAGTGTGAAAAACATTCAAAATGTTGAAGACCAAAATGAACAAGAAAACACAGAAATGAGCGAAAATCTTGAAAATTCTGAAGACGAAAACTTATAAAAAAATAAATAAAAGTCCATAAGAAAAGAGAATTAAAGATTTCAAAAAATATTTGAAATCTTTTTTCTTTTATTGTGCATTTTGATTGACTTAATTTTGTCAATGTTATACAATATTTAGGAATAAAACACAATATAAACCACAATATATTGTGTTTTTACAAAAAGGAGAAACAATCTATGGAAAATGTAGAAGCGTGGAAAGGTTTTAAAGGCGAAACATGGAAAGAGACCGTCGATGTCTCTGATTTTATCTTGTCAAACTATAAAGAATATCGTGGAGACGACAGCTTTTTGAGCGGAATTTCTGACAAAACCAAAAAGATTTGGCAGAAATGTGAAAAGTTGCTTGCCAAAGAAGCGCAAATGGGTTTGCTTGATGTCGAAACAAACGCGGTTTCGGGCATAAACAACTTCGCGCCAGGCTATATCGACAAAAAAAACGAAGTTATTGTCGGGCTTCAAACAGATAAACCTTTGAAGAGAATTGTGAATTTGTATGGCGGCACAAGAATGGCTGAAAAGGCGCTTGCTGCTTACAACAAAAAACTCGATCCTGAAATTGAAAAACATTTTCTTGAGTTCAGAAAAACTCACAACGACGGCGTTTTTGATGCTTACACGCCAGAAATCAGAAAGGCAAGAAAAGCCGGGCTGATCACTGGGCTTCCTGATGCCTATGGCCGCGGAAGAATTATTGGAGATTATCGAAGAGTGGCGCTTTATGGCATCAACTTTTTGATTGAAGAAAAGAAAAATGATTACGCCAAAATTGACGTTTCGAGTGAAGAAAACATCCGTTTGAGAGAAGAGGTTGCTGAGCAAGTTAAAGCGCTTGAAGAAATCAAAAAAATGGCAAGTGGCTATGGTTTTGACATCAGTGCGCCTGCAAAAGACGCGAAAGAAGCTGTTCAATGGCTCTATTTTGGCTATTTGGCGAGTGTCAAAGAAAACAATGGTGCGGCAATGAGTTTGGGCAGAACTTCAACTTTTCTTGACATCTACATTGAACGCGACATGAAGAAAGGTTTGCTTTCAGAAGAGCAAGCCCAAGAACTTATCGACCAATTTATCATCAAGCTTCGACTTGTTCGTCATTTGAGAACTCCAGACTATGACGAAATCTTTGCTGGAGACCCAACATGGGTGACGGAAAGCATTGGTGGAATGGCGGACGACAACAAGAGTTTGGTCACAAAAACTTCTTTCAGATATTTGCAGACGCTTATCAATTTAAATCCATCTCCAGAACCAAATTTGACAGTGCTTTGGTCAGAAAAATTGCCAAATAATTTCAAAAAATTCTGTGCAGAAATTTCTATTAAGACGGACGCCATTCAATATGAAGGCGACGACGTTATGCGCGAGATATATGGAAATGACTATGCCATAGCTTGTTGCGTTTCTGCAATGAAAGTCGGCAAACAAATGCAATTTTTTGGTGCTAGATGCAATTTGGCGAAAGCTTTGCTTTATTCTCTGAACGGTGGCTACGACGAAAAATCTGGCGTTTTGGTGGTTGAAGGTTTGTCAAAAAACACTGAAAAAACCTTAACTTTTGAAAAGGTCATGAAAAATTATGAAAAAACGCTCGAAAAAGTGGCAAAAACTTATGTTGATGCCATGAACATCATTCATTATATGCACGACAAATATGCCTACGAACGCGGACAAATGGCACTTCACGACACATGGGTGGAAAGGCTTATGGCTTTTGGTGCTGCGGGATTTTCTGTTGTTGTTGACTCATTGTCGGCAATAAAATTTGCAAAGGTAAAACCAATCAAAGATGAAAATGATTTGATTGTCGACTTTGAAGTGGAAGGAGATTTCCCAAAATTTGGCAATGACGACGACAGAGTGGATGAAATTGGCGTCAAAGTTGTGGAATTTTTCTTTAGTTGCTTGAAAAAGCATAAGCTTTATCGAAATGCAAAACACACGCTTTCTCTTTTGACCATAACTTCAAATGTTATGTATGGCAAAAAGACGGGCGCAACGCCTGACGGAAGAAAGGCAGGCGAACCATTTGCTCCTGGAGCAAACCCAATGCATGAACGTGATTGTTCAGGTGCTTTGGCGTCACTGAATTCAGTGGCGAAAATTCCATATTGTGACTGTTGTCAAGATGGAATTTCAAACACCTTTTCGATTGTTCCAGACGCTCTTGGCCGCGACGAAAAATCAAGAATAAACAATTTGGTCAACATTTTAGACGGTTATTTTGTGCAAAAAGCGCAACATTTGAATGTCAATGTCTTAAATCGCGAGCTTTTGGTTGACGCTATGAACAACCCTTGGAAATATCCAAATCTGACAATCAGAGTTTCAGGATATGCAGTCAACTTCAACAGACTTTCAAAAGCACATCAGCAAGAAGTTATCTCAAGAACCTTTCATGAGGCACGCTGATGTTTGAAATCACAGGAAATATCAACAGCTTCGAAACAATGGGCTTGGTCGACGGGCCAGGCGTGAGGTTTGTTGTGTTCATGCAAGGCTGCCCGCTTCGATGTGCCTATTGTCACAACCCTGAAATGTGGAATGCAAAGGAAGCGAAAATTCAAATGACGCCAGAAGAACTTTTGAAAAAAGTGCTGAGATATAAAGTTTATTTCAAAAATAACGGCGGGGTGACTGTTTCTGGCGGAGAACCACTTTTGCAGGCAAAATTTGTTGAAGAATTTTTCAAACTTTGCAAACAAAACAACATCCACACCTGTCTTGACACTTCTGGTTTTGGCGAAAATTATGAAACGCTTTTAGATTATTGTGACCTTGTGATTTTGGATGTAAAAGAGCTTGATGCAAACAAATATGAGAAGCTTGTTGGCAAAAAAATTGAAAAATTCAAGAAATTTTTGCAAATTTGCCAAGAAAAAGGCAAAAAAATGTGGCTGAGGCAAGTTATTGTGCCAAATTATAACGACACAAAAGAAAGTGTGTTGAAATTGAAAGAGTTTGCAAAAAACCTAACAAACATTGAAAAAATCGAACTTTTGCCTTATCACGACATGGCGAAAAACAAATATAAAAAGTTGGGGCTGGAATATCGTTTGAAAGATGTTCCGCCAATGGACAAAAAGAAGTGTAAAGATTTGGAAAGATTATTGCAATAAGCCTGCTTTAAAGCGGGCTTTTTTGTTTAACAATCAAAAATCTGACAAAAATTGATTTATGGATTTTATCCTGCTTGGGTTTGTCGTCTTTTATTCTGTGAAAGGAATTTTTAAAGGATTTGTTTCACAAGTTTTTTCATTGATTGGAACTTTTTTTATCTTGGTTTTGGCGTGGAAGTTGTGTGGCAATTTGCAAATCTATTATTCAGACTGGAACCTTTTCACAAATTCAATATCAAACTTGTTGAACAATCTTGTGCCCGGGACGTTTGAAAACATCTCCGAATTTGAAGCGGCTCTTGGGCAAACCAACTTTTCATTTGTGTGGCAATTTTTGCTTTCAAAACTTTTGCTAGATTTGAGTTTTGACGGCGCATTAACAGCTGGGCAAATTTTGGCACCAAGCGTGAACAATTTGTTGGTGAAAATTTTAGTGTTTTTGATTTTGTTTGTTTTTTTAGCCTTAATTTTAAAAATAATCAAACTTTTAGTCAACAAATTGACAAAAATTTGCGGTCTTAGCGCGGGAAATCGAATTTTGGGTGGAATTGTTGGCTTGACAAAAGGTCTTTTGATTTTTTCCATTCTGTTTCTTGTTTTTGTTTCGTTTGCAAACATCACAATGAACGAAACTTTGATTTCGTTTTCAAAAAGTGGAGAGTTGACAAACCTTTTGTATGACAACTTAATAAAAAAAGCAATCAATTTGTTTTATTGATTGCTTCCAACATGTTTTTCTGCCAATTTTCAGTTGTCGTCTCTTCATCTTCAGGCAGTTGAGAAACGATTTCATCATTTTCATCTTTTAAATCATCTGTTTTTTTCTTCAAAACCACCATATAAATGATTTCGATGATGATTGCCACAACAAGCAGTGCAATAAGAACAAGCATTGTGATTTGAAATATGCTAAATTTCTTCTCCAGATTTTTTCTTTCCATTTGATTTTTCCTTTAGTTTATTGTAACATTTTATCGCACTGTTTGCAACAAAATTTGTCATCAAAAATCTTTGAATTGAGAATGAAATAATAAATGCAAAAATAGCAAAAAATCTTATTTGTCCATAATTAAGAATTAAATTAATCAAAAAATACACAAAAATTGCAAAAAAAGTTGAAAAAAATTTGAATTTGGGGTTGACAGAAAGGGGGTCTTTGCGTATAATAACTTCTGTCGTCTGACAAGAGCGGCGATCGGGGAGCATAGCTCAGCTGGTTAGAGCAC